>CAYLYF010000029.1:13999-37610 GCA_964387595.1 uncultured Thermodesulfobacteriota bacterium
AAAACACAATTTATACTGCTAACTTCAAAGCTACCACAGGATATAAAATATCAGGTACGTTATTAGACGAGATCACCGGTGAAGGCATAACTGATGCTACCGTTACGATCGAATCATTTGATGGAACTGTAAATGATTCAGCCGTTACAAATTCAGCAGGCTATTATGAGTTCAATGGTCTTGAATACAACACCTATATTTTAACACCCACAAAGACTTTAACCAGCTTTGCACCGTTTTTTATGGAAGTCGTTATAGATCCTAATGACCCAGAAAACACAATTTATACTGCTAACTTCAAAGCTACCACAGGATATAAAATATCAGGGATGGTATTAAATGTTAAAACCGAAGAAGGGATACCCGGGGTTAGCATAAAGATCGAATCATTTGATGGAGCTGTAAATGTTTCAGCTACAACGAGTGCCTACGGCTATTATGAGTTCAATGGTCTGGATTACGACACTTATCTTTTAACTCCGACAAAATCGGGGGCTAGCTTTTCACCGTCAAACCTAGAAGTTGTGATAGATACTGATAATCCTGTAGACACAATCTATACTGCAGATTTCGCAGTAACCAACATTCATCAAATATCAGGTATTGTATCAAATATTAAAACAGGAGAAGCCATACCAGGAGTTAGCATAAAGATCGAATCATTTGATGGAACTATAAATGTTTCAGCTACAACGAGTGCCTACGGTTATTATGAATTCAATGATCTGGATTACGACACTTATCTTTTAACTCCGACAAAATCGGGGGCTAGCTTTTCACCGTCAAACTTAGAAGTTGTAATAGATACTGATAACCCTGTAGACACAATTTATACTGCAGATTTCGATATTGAAACCTATCAAATATCAGGTAAAGTAATAGATGTTACAGACAACAATAACGGCTTACCCGGTGTAACCATAACAATCAACTCAGGTGCAACTAAACTAACTGATTCAGACGGTAAATTTACCTTTGTCGGTCTTTCACCGGGAACTTACACACTAACAGCCAACCTCGACACATATAATTTCAGTCCTTTATCAATTATTAAAGAAATAACAAGCGATGATATTGATAATGTAGACTTTCAAGTTTCGAACTCCGGTGAAACTATAAACGGATATGTTTTTGAAGGAACCTCCCCAATATCTACAGAAACAACAATTGAACTATATACGCTTATTGAATTTATAACTGACACCACCCCATCCAGAACAACAAAAACTAATGAAAATGGTTTGTATTCATTAATCGGTGTTGCAGATGGATTATACATCATTAAACCTGTTCTTGAAGGCTACAGCTTTGACCCGGCAACAACTTTTGTAACTGTTTTAAATAATGATCAGAATGATATAAACTTCCGGGGAATAACAGGACTGTCTTTATCCGGTAAAGTAACAAATATTTTTGGACTCCCCTTCTCTGATATTGCCGTTACTTTAACCGGGACTTCAACTGGAGAAACCACAACCGATAGCTCAGGACAATACATTTTTACAGGTTTGACTGCCGGTCAATACACCGTAGCTGTTTCTAATGAGTTCTATGATTTAAGACCGGCATCAATCACAAAACAAATAACCTCAGAAAGTATTGAATCAAATAATTTTATTGCAGATCCAATATGTCCTGTTGTTTATTTAAATATTCCGCCCTTTGGTTCCGCCGGATCTCTGATAAATATCTATGGAATTAATTTTGAAAGCAGAGATCAGTCAAATGATGATGTGACTGTCACGATCGGTGATACAGGCGTATCCGTAACTCCGGGTGTATATTTTGGATATCAGGATCCATCTACCTGGATCAAAGCAGATGTTGTCCAATGGCTTGAAGGAAGAATACTTGTAGATGCTCCGGGCGGATTAGGTATTTATCATGTTTATGTCGTTATAACAGACGAAGATGGTGAAAGCTGTGTCTATCAAAACCCGTTTCCAACGAACATCTTTTTCTCTTATTAATAATTATAAATATAAATTTTAAAAGCACAGGTTATCCTGTGCTTTTTTTTTAAAATAAATTATTAGATTGGTAAATGTATGAAAAAAGTAAAAGTAGAGTTAAAAGAACGCAGCTATGATATTGTTATCGAAAACGGACTTCTTGATAAAGCCGGAGAATTGATCTCTTCCCTTCCGATTCGTAAAAATATAGTGGTCATCACAAATACGACCATTGCACCGATTTATCTGGAAAAAGTAAAGCTCTCTCTTATAAATGCAGAGTTCAATGTACATGAGATCATCCTGCCTGATGGTGAGGAATATAAACATCTGGATACCATCTCCAATATTTATAATGAACTCATAAAGATGGACTTTGACCGGAATTCATCCATAATCGCACTCGGCGGCGGAGTCGTTGGTGATATGGCCGGTTTTGCGGCAGCGACTTTTTTTAGAGGAGTGCCTTATATTCAAATACCCACCACTCTTCTCTCACAGGTTGACAGCAGTGTCGGTGGAAAAACCGGGGTAAATCTTCCGGGCGGTAAAAATCTGGTCGGTGCTTTTTATCAGCCCCAAATCGTTATTATAGATCCGGATGTTCTTCAGACACTTAAAAATTCCGAGTTAAAAGCAGGACTTGCAGAGGTGATCAAATACGGGGTTATACTTGATAATGAATTTTTTAATTATCTGGGATCAAATATTGATAATGCACTTAAGCTGGATAACGAAACAATTATTCATATTATTAAAACCTGCTGCGCACTGAAAGCGGATGTGACCTCAAAGGACGAAAAAGAAAAAGGGATACGTTCCTATTTGAATTTTGGTCATACGATCGGACATGCAGTAGAATCCCTGACTCGGTATAAAAGTTACATCCACGGTGAGGCTGTTGCGATCGGCATGGCTGCTATTGCACGGATCTCTGTTCTCTGGGGATATACAAGTGCGGATAGCTCAAACAGTTTACTGGAACTGCTAAAAAAATCCGGGCTTCCATGTGATCTTCCGATATTTCCCTTAAGTGATTATATTAATGCAATGCTGAAAGATAAGAAAAGAGCGGAATCAGGGATTAATATGGTTTTAATGAAACAGATCGGAGAAGTTTGTTTGGAAGTTAAATCAGCCGAAGATCTGAGTGCTGCTTTTAAAACCGAGTTTAACTTTGAATAACTTATCTGAATTTCACTCTTCACTTTTGTGATTTGCAAACTGAAGGCAAACCGGAACGCCGTTAAATCCGAATTCTTCCTTGATTGAGCGTTCCAGATACTTCATGTAATGATCAGGAAAAGACCCGGGGTTATTCGTAAAGATCTTAAAGATCGGAGGAGCTGATTTTACCTGGGTTCCGTAATACAGCCGGGTCTTGTTACGTCTGTTTTTAGGTGATGGATTCCGGTCATAGATTTCTATTAATTTTTTATTGAAAACTGATGTTGCAATCCGCTTATGATAGGTCTCGCCGATATCTATAATCAGATCAAGAATACTTCTGACCCTTTGTCCGGTTAAAGCTGATACGGGAATAATAGGCGCAAAATCCATAAAAGATAGATCCTCCCTGACCTTTTTTACAAAATTTTCATATGACTTATTGTCTTTTTCGATCAGGTCCCATTTATTAACCGCGATGATGCAGGCTTTTTTCCTATCATAAATTTGAGATGCAAGCTTTGAATCCTGAGCAGTAACCCCTTCTTCAGCATTCAGGAGCAATATGGTGAGTTCTGAGGCACTTATTGACCTTAATGCTGTTATAACACTGTACTTTTCCAGTTTAAAGCTTATACGGCTTTTTCTGCGTATTCCGGCGGTATCAATAAACCGGATCGATTTCTTATTATACTTAAAAAGGGTATCCACTGAATCCCGGGTCGTTCCTGCGATATCACTGACGATGAGACGGTCTTTCCCAATGATTTTATTAATAATTGAAGATTTTCCCACATTAGGGCGCCCGACTATTGCAACGATAGTCTCATTATCCCCTTTTTCAATTTCTTCATTTACCAGAAAATTTTCAGTAATTTCATCAAAAAGCTCATTTATTCCAATATTATTCTTAGCTGAAACTGCAAATATTTTATCTACGCCAAGTGTATAAAAATCAAAGACATTGTCTCTTTCTTTTTCTTTTTCAAGCTTGTTTACCGCATAAAATATTTTTTTATTTGATCTTTGGATCACCCGGTTTATTTCTATATCAGAATGATGAAGACCCGTTTGTCCGTCCATTAAAAAAATAATAATATCGGCTTCTTCAGCTGCAATCTGAGCCTGTTCTTTTACCATTCCTGCCAGTTTGTCTTTATCAAAAGGATCAAATCCGCCGGTATCTATCAGAATAAATGATTTATCCTCATAGGTGATATCCAAATAATTCCTGTCTCTGGTCACACCCGGCAGATCATCGACAATGGCAATATTTTTATTCGCTATTCTATTAAACAGGGTCGATTTACCCACATTCGGACGCCCAATAATCGCGACAACTGGTATCATTTAGATTCCTCTAATAGTCTGTTTAGTGTTTTCATGGCAGCTTCCTGCTCAGCTGATTTCTTGTTTTTACCGATTCCCGTTTCATATTTTATTTTATCAATGATTACAATGGATTCAAATAACTTAATATGATCAGGGCCGTCTTCACTTTGAATAATATATTTTGGAAGTGTTTGCAAATTCTGCTGGCAGTATTCCTGGAGCCTGCTTTTGTAGTCCTGAGAATAGCCGCCATCCTTTTCGACGGTTTTTAGGATTTTTTCAAAATGAAGTTGTATCATTTTAAACGCACTGTCATAACCGCCGTCATAATATACCGATGCAATTAATGCTTCATAAACATTTGCCAGAATAGAAACTTTTTCTCTTCCATTACATTCTTCTTCACCTTTTCCGAGAAAAATATATTTGGATATACCAAGATTTTTTAAAATTGAGGCTAGTGCATGTTTATTGACAACAGCAGCTCTCATCTTTGAAAGATCTCCTTCGGAAAATTCTGCGTAGCGTTCCATCATAATGTGGCTGATTACAGAGCCCAGTACAGCATCACCCATGAACTCCAAACGCTCATTTCCATAGACATCCATCAAAGTCATCTCATTGGCATAAGATTTATGTGTCAGAGCAAGCTCCAGCAAGTCAGGATCTTTAAACTCATAATTAATTATCTTACTGATTTGAGTAAGGTTTTCTTTGTCAATCATCACAGGGTCCCCATATTTTTTGGGTATTTTTTAATTCAACATTATACTATAACTTTGTAATATCTGCTAATCCGTTATTCAAAATCTGAAATAATTTAATTTTCAATAAATTATAAAAATAATTATTGACATTAACAAATTTGGAGCTTAAAAACATTTATATATAAAAATTTAAAAGGAGTAATAGATATGGATATTTCTGAACTGCTTATATTTGCACAAAAACAAGGGGCATCTGATATTCACATAAGTGCCGGAGAACCCCCAAATATCCGGATTCATGGTGAACTGAGAAAACTTGAGATGGATCCTCTGCAAAAAGATGATGTTCATACCATGATATATGAGATTTTAAACGACAGACAGCGAAAAACCCTGGAAGCAACAAAAGAACTTGATTTTTCAATGGAAATGGGTCAGTACGGCCGTTTCAGAGTAAACTGTTTTTATCAGCAGCGGGGTGAAGCTGCTGTTTTCAGGATAATTCCAACAGAGATACTCACTTTTGAACAGCTTGGCCTGCCCATGATCTGCAGAAAAATATCAGAATACAAAAAAGGCCTTGTTCTTGTTACCGGTCCAACCGGAAGCGGTAAATCAACCACTCTTGCAGCAATGGTTGATTATATTAATAAAAGCAGGAAAGAACATATCCTGACCATTGAGGATCCGATTGAATTTGTACATCAGTCACAAATCTGTCTGGTAAATCAGAGAGAACTGGGTGATAATACCCATAGTTTTGCCAATGCATTAAGGAGTGCACTTAGAGAAGATCCGGACATCATACTTGTGGGTGAATTGAGAGATCTTGAAACAATACAGCTGGCAATATCAGCGGCTGAGACAGGTCACCTTGTATTTGGAACGCTGCATACAAACAGTGCTCCCAAAACGATTGACCGTATAATAGACGTGTTTCCATCAGCCCAGCAGGCCCAGATCCGGGCACAGTTTTCCGAGACCATACAGGCTGTTATTTCTCAGATTCTTTTAAGAACCAGAGACGGTAAAGGAAGGGTTGCCGCACTTGAGATCATGATCGGGACCTCTGCCATCAGAAACCTTATCCGTGAAGGTAAAGTGTCTCAGATTCCCTCTTCACTTCAGACCGGTCAGAAATTTGGAATGCAGACAATGGATGCCGCAATAAAAGAGCTTGTAAACAAAAGAATCATCGATCCTGAAGTCGCTGAAGGCTATTTAAAAGAAGTAAGTTCTTAAATTAAAAACGAAGGAGAGTATCGTGACCATTAAAGAATTACTTGGACTTATGATCCAGTCTAATGCCTCTGATCTGTATTTAACTGTTGACAGTCCTCCGATGTTCAAGTCTGAAGGTATAACAAAACCCTACGGTGACTCAAGCCTTAATGCGCACCAGGTCGAAGATATCGCAAATTCTTTAATGAATGAGCGACAGAAAGCAATTTTTGCTGAAACCATGGAGATGAACCTGGCATTATATTATCCTGACATCGGACGTTTCAGAGTTAATGTTTTCAGGCAGAAAAACAGTGTCGGCCTGGTATTCCGAATGATAAAAATGGAGATTGAAAGTCTTGCAGACCTTAATCTGCCCTCCATATTAAATGATGTCTGTTTAACCAAACGTGGTCTCGTACTGCTCGTGGGCGGAACCGGAACCGGAAAGTCGACATCTCTGGCAGCCATGATCGATCATAGAAATTCAACGACAACGGGTCATATCATTACTATTGAGGATCCGGTTGAATTCATCCACCATCATAAAAAGTGTATTATCACTCAGCGTGAAATAGGTATGGATACCCTGAACTATAGTAATGCGCTTAAGAATACGCTTCGTCAGGCCCCTGATGTAATACTGCTCGGTGAGGTCCGTGACGCGGAAACCATGGAAGCCGCAATTGCTTTTGCAGAAACAGGACATCTTTGTTTTTCAACGCTCCATGCAAATAATGCAAACCAGGCGATTGAAAGGATCATGAACTTCTTCCCGCCCGAAAAGCATGCCCAGCTGTATTTTCAATTGGGGCTCAACATGAGAGCGATCATATCTCAAAGACTGATACCGACTGTTGACAATAAACGTGCCGCAGCAATAGAAATACTGCTTGATACACCTCGGGTTAAAGATCTAATAATGAAAAAACAGATCGACGTATTGAAAGAAGCAATGGCAGCGGGTACACAGGAAGGAATGCAGACTTTTGATCAGGCAATTTTCAGCCTTTATAAAGAAGAAAGAATAACCTATGAAAATGCCATGGCATATGCTGACAGCGCAAATGATCTTAGACTGAAAATTAAAATGGATGAAGTCGGAGAAAGTCCGGAAGATGCTGATTCGGATAATAACAAAAAAGATGATGCTGAGGATAGTCCCTTTAGATTAAAAGCTGATGAACCCAAGCAATTATAATCACTTTTTGAAAAAGAAAACACCCTTAACCGGCTGTTTTTTCTTGCCGATTTCCTACAATCAACATTTAATGAATACTTTTATAAGGCATATTAATGACAAGTAAGACGATTTATATAAATGAAATAAAAGAAAACTGTAAGATCGAAGATATATTTCTTGTCCTGGATAAAAATGTTGCAGCCACAAAAAACGGTAAACCCTATATTGCACTTAATCTTTCCGATAAAACCGGAAGTGTTAAAGCCAGAGTATGGGATAACGCAGAAAAGCTGTCGCAGCAGTTTGATGCCGGTGATATTGTTACGGTAAAATCTTACTCGGTATCTTATCAGGGGGATATTCAGCTAAACGTAAATAATATTCTTAAAATATCTGATGATGATACGGACCTGACTTTTTTTCTTCCTTCCTCTGAAAATGATCCCGATAAATGCATGGAAGAGATATTTGAAATTATAAATAAAATAAAAAATGATCATTTAAAAAAACTCCTGCAGACAATTTTCAGTGATGACTTTATTTTATCAGCATTTAAAAAAGCACCCGCAGCAAAAACAATACATCATGATTATATCGGAGGACTTTTAGATCATACGCTTAATGTCACCCGTCTGGCAAAAGATCTATCAAAATATTATAAAAACATAGATATGGATCTTTTAATTGCCGGGGCGATTCTGCATGATATCGGTAAAATTTACGAGCTGTCATATGATCGAAATTTTGAATATACTGACGCGGGCCGTCTGGTGGGACACATATCCATCGGTGTTGAAATATTAAATGAGAAAGTAAGTCTGTTGCCCGACTTTCCGTTAGAACTTACTCTCATTTTAAAACATATGATTTTAAGTCATCATGGCAAGTTTGAATTTGGATCTCCTAAAAGACCCAAAACACTTGAAGCTATGATGCTGCACTATTTAGATGATATCGATTCAAAAATATGTGCGGTTTCAGATTATATTAAGAAAGAGTTAAAACCTGATTCTAAATGGACGGGTTATAACAGGCTGTTGGATAGGTTTATTTATACGGATACTTTTCTTAACAGTGAAACAGATGAAGACCGTTGACCCCTTTGATCTGTTATAGGTCAATCATCATGGCTTCTTCGTCACAGTTGGGAAATTTTATGCAGTTTATGCAGTCCGCCCATACTTTATGAGGCAAAACCTTTTTATCAACATGTCTAAAACCCAGCTTTTCAAAAAAAGCAGGAACATAAGTGAGAACAAAAAGCTGCTCGTTGCTGAACTCTCTTGCTTCGTTCATGCATGAATTAACCAGATCGATACCCATGCCCTGCCCTTTGTACTCGTCTTTTATGGCAAGAGAACGTATTTCCGCAATTTTATCCCAGCAGATATGAAGTCCGCAGATGCCTGCCATCGCATTTTTCTTTTCATCAATAAAGACATAAAAATCCCGGATCTGGTCATACAGATCACTTAGAGATCTGCCTAGAAGAAGACCTTTTTCTGAATAATTAAGAAGCAGAGAATGTATCTCCTTAACGTCTGTCACTTTTGCTTTTCTTATCATGAGCGTTCCTAAAATAATGGATTTAATTCCGCTGCGCATTTTTAAGCATTTCAACGGCGTGCGCAATTGTTTTTTCTGTGATCTTCTTCCCCCCAAGCATCCTTGATATCTCATCTATCCGTGAGTTCTCTTCAAGCAGATCCACTTTTGTCACGGTTCTGTTGTTTGTTAAACTTTTAGTAACATTAAAATGGTTATTTCCAAAACAAGCTATCTGGGGAAGATGCGTAATACACAAAACCTGATGTGATTTAGATATTTCGCTTAATTTATTTCCCACAGCATCTGCCACGGCACCGCCGATCCCGGTATCCACCTCATCAAAAAGAAGTGTGGGGGTCAGATACTTTTCAGCCATAATTCTTTTAATCGCCAGCACTATTCTTGACAGTTCTCCGCCTGATGCAATTTTTGAGAGCGGTTTTTTTTCTTCACCTTTATTGGGTGAAATAAAAAACTCAATTTCATCTTTGCCCAGGATCGTGAGTCCTTTTATGTATTCATTTATATTATCACTATTGCTTTTAAATTGGCTGTTTATTTTAATGGTAAAATCTGTTTTTTCCATTCCTATGGATTTTAGTTCTTTTTCGATGTTTTTTTTAATATGAACTGATGCTTTTTTACGTTCTTTTGAAAGTTTATCAGCAAGTCCCCATAGAGTTTCTGACTCTATTTTAAGTTTGTTTTTTAAATCATTTATTTCACTTGAATAAGATTCAATTTTGTTTAGATCATTTTCAATCATTTTTTGATAATCAATCAGTTCAGAAATGGATTTACCATATTTATTTTTTAGACGATACAAAACATCAAATCTTGCTTCAACCAGATCAAGCCTCTCAGGATCAATGTTTATTTTATCAGCATAGGTCCTTAATGATTGTGCATTATCTTCAAGCTCAAGGATAATTGATTCAAGAACTTTTCTTTGCGGCTCCAGATTTTCATCTATACCTGCGGCTTCTTCAATTTTTTTATATGAATTTTTTATTGCAGAGATATATGCATTGTCATCGGCATACATTTCTGAATAGACTCCGTAAGTTTTATCATACAGGTCCTTCGCATTTACAAGAATATTTTTTTCTTTTATCAGGGTTTCTTCTTCTTCGGGATGAAGTGATGATTTTTGCAGCTCATCCATTTGAAAAAGATAAAGATCCTTTTTGGTTTTAAGCGCTTCATCTTTTTTAATGATTTTATTTAAATTAGTAAGGGTGATTTGATAGTTCTCATAATTTTCCCTGTATCTTATACAAAGCGTATCCTGTTCAACAAAGCTATCTATGATATTTATGTGCCTTTCTGTCTGCAATAGTAATTGTTGTGAGTACTGCCCTGAAATGTCGATTAAAGCACTACCGATCTGGGAAAGCATCTGAATGTTTCCCAGCTGTTCACCAATGAAAATTCTGTTTTTACCGTTTCTTGAGATGATACGCCTGATGATCAATTGATCATCAGCTGTTTTAATCCCTAACGAGTGCAGTATCTTTTTAACTTCCGCAGCATCTTTAATCTCAAAAACTGCTTCAACCACCGCATCATCTTTTTCGGAACGGATTAATTCAGAATAGGCTCTGCCTCCCATTAAAAGATTTACCGCACCTACAATAATTGACTTCCCTGCACCGGTCTCTCCGGAAAGGATATTCAGGCCTTTTTTAAATTGCAGATTAAGTTTATCTATAATTGCAAAGTCTTTAATAATCAGTTCTAGAAGCATAACCGTTTATCTTATCTTTCGCCCCATTTAAGTTTTTCTTTTAGGACTTCAAAATAATTTCGAAATGGAGATTTGATTAAGGTAATATTTTTGGGAGATTTGCAAACTTTTACCTGGTCGCCAATATTCATCTTCACACCGACCTGGCCATCCATTGTCAAATAGACATCATCATCTCCTGACTTTAACCGCACACTGATCTCATTTTTATCGTCAAGGATGATTGGACGATTTGTAAGTGTATGCGGACAGATCGGGGTAATAGCAACCAGTTTTAATGAAGGATAAATAATTGGACCTCCGGCAGAAAGAGAATATCCTGTCGATCCTGTAGGAGTGGATATTATTAAACCGTCAACTTTATATAGATTTAAGAACATTTCATTAACATATGTGTCCAGATCAATCATTCTTGAAAGTGCCCCTTTGTTTACCACTACATCATTTAAGGCAATAAAAGTTTCTATCTTTTTTTTATCTTTCCGGATTAATTGAACATCAAACATCATTCTTTTTTCAACTTCATAGTCATCTGCAAGGACTTTTTCTATTACATCATTTATTTCTTCTAACCTTATCTCGGTTAGAAACCCTAAGTCCCCAAGATTTACAGCAAGGATCGGAACATCGGTTACCGAATCAACCCTGGCAACACTAAGAAGTGTCCCATCACCGCCAAAAACAATAATAAAATCTGATTTTCCGGGGATGTCATTTCTTTCTGCAAGTGCGACATTTGGAAGATCACAGGTAAAATCTTTCTCTATAATTATATTTAAATCTTTTTCTTTCAGATAATTCAGGACCTGATGAATTATTTTACCTACTTCAGGATGACTTTTTTTTGCAAATATTCCGATATTTTTCATTATTTTTTGTCTTTTAAATAGTTTTTTTTAATTTCAATTTATTTATCATGAATATCTCATCATGTCTATGTTAAACAAACTGTAAAAAAATCACAGAAATTAACAGCTTAAATTTAATATATATATCAATGTAATATAAATCAGATTATAATAATGCATAAAAAAATGTATGATTAAATATTATTTAGACCTCTAAAAAAAAGAGCTGTTTGCTTACGAGAAAATTAGGGCAACTTAATGTTATTACTTGACAAATATTTATAAAAATATTATAAATATCATTTAACTTCAATCGGGAGAACAAATTGAAAACCTTTAGCGCAAAAAAAGAAGAGGTCGTACATGACTGGTATATTGTAGACGCAGAATTACATAAGCTGGGACATCTCGCAACTAAAATAGCACATATCCTGCGTGGAAAACATAAACCGATATATACGCCTCATGTTGATACTGGTGATTTTATAGTAGTAACAAATGCTGAAAAAATCAATCTTACAGGAAATAAACTCCAGGACAAACAATATTACAGACACTCAGGTTATCCTGGCGGAATAAAATCAATTAATGCTGCAGATCTTCTGGTGAAAAAACCGGAAATGGTCATCATGAAAGCAGTCAGGGGAATGCTTCCTAAAAATCGTCTTGGAAGACAAATGATAAAAAAACTAAAGATCTATGCTGGACAAGATCATCCACATCAGGCACAACAGCCTAAACCCTTAATCTGAAAGGCACACATATAACCATGGCAGATCAAGCATTTATAGCAACAGGTAAAAGAAAAACATCAATTGCCAGAGTGCGTATGGTACCGGGTAAAGGCAATATCACAATAAATAAAAAATCACTTGATGATTTTTTCGGGGGACTCGAACAGAAAAAAACCGCTGTAAAACAGCCTTTAAATCTGATTGAGTTCAATAATACATATGATATTCACATAAATGTAAAGGGCGGCGGCACAACCGGTCAGGCGGAAGCCATCAGACATGGTATATCAAAAACACTGCTTCTGATGAATCCCGACTTAAGAGAGATTCTTAAAAAAGAATCACTAATCACCAGAGATTCAAGAAAAGTCGAAAGACAGAAATACGGTCAAAAAGGTGCCCGGGCACGCTTTCAGTTTTCAAAGAGATAAATTCCAAAGGGAAGGACAACAGTCCTTCCCTTTTTTTTATCTCAGCCGGCTATTTTATTAAAGTATTAAAGGAGTGTTACAAATGGATTGTGATATTGAAAAAAACATCCAAAACTGTACTTGCACATATAGCTGTTCCAAAAAAGGAAAGTGCTGTGAGTGTGTAAAATATCACAGATCAAAAAATGAAATTCCAGGATGTTTTTTTAGCCCGGAGGCTGAGGCAGAATATGACCGGTCTATTGAACACTTCATACGTTCATATTCAAAATAAAAAAAAGTTTATTACTCATAAAATGCTTCGGCAGCTTTAATACCATCCACTGCACAGCTCATAATTCCACCTGCATAACCCGAGGATTCACCAATAGGTATCAGCCCTTTCACACCGGGGACATTATAATTTAATTTATCCCGGACGATTCTAACCGGCGATGATGTTCGGGTTTCAACGCCATACAGGATACCTTCATCTATAAAACCGGGTATTTTATTATTAAAGTCCAAAAGTCCTCTTTTTAAGATATCGGAAAGTTTATTTTCAAAACAAAGATTTAGATCCGCAGATTTAACATTCGGCCTGTATGAAATATCTTTAATTAACTTTTGTGTCACCGTAGAATTCATAAAATCTGTAGCCGTCTGTACCGGGGCACTGAACCCCTCCCCGCCCAGCTTATAAGCTGATTTTTCCAGATTATGAATAAAGCTAAAACCTTTTAAGGGATCATCACCTTGAAAATCACCGGGTGAAATTGAAACTACTATTGCAGCATTTGAAAAAGAATTATTCCGGGCAAATTTACTCATACCATTCGTACATAAAGAATCATTTGAAGATGAACAGCCCACAACATATCCCCCCGGACACATACAGAAAGAATAAACACCTTTCCCGGTTTTTTTATCCTTATAGGCTAAATAATAGTCAGCAGCACCAAGATATTTATTTCCAGCAAATTTTCCGTGCTGTTGTCTGTCTATAAGTTCTCTGGGGTGCTCAATTCTAAGCCCTACGGCAAAACCTTTTGGCTCAAGCAGAACACCTTTATTTTTCAGTAAATTATAAATTTCAAAAGAACTGTGCCCGGTAGCAAGAAAAATATTTTCAGTCTTTATTAGGTCCTTACCGGCAACAATTCCTTTAACCCTCCCCTGTTCAATAATAAGGTCCTGTACCTTTGTATTAAATAAAAATTCAACACCTTTTGAGATGAGTTTTTCAACAATATTAGGAATTATTTTTCTTAATTTATCCGTACCCAAATGAGGCCTGCTGATATAGGCAATATCATTTTTAGCACCGGAAGCTATAAACTCTCTCAATACTCGGTCTTTTAAATTAGATTTCATCCGGGTAGTCAGTTTTCCATCTGAAAAAGTACCTGCACCACCTTCCCCGTAAAACATATTCGACTCAGGATTTAACTCACCAAAGTTCCAAAATTTATCAACTGATTTCACCCGGTCAATGACACGCTCACCTCTCTCAATAACAATCGGCGCAGCACCTCTTTCAACTAAAGTGATTGCTGCAAAAATTCCAGCCGGACCGCAGCCAATAATAACAGGACGATTTTTTAGACTGCTAATTTTATTAATGACCCTGTTGTTTTTTTCAATATATTTTTCAACGTTCTTATCTTCAAGCAGTTTCTCTGCATCTAACTGCATCATAAAAACATCAAGGACCAGGGTATAAACAAAATAAAGTCTGTCTTTTCTTGCATCAGTGGAACGCCTCAATATCAATAAATCTACTATATCATCCTTATTTAGATTTAAATTTAAATCAAGCACAGCATATAGATCCATGCTTTCTTCAACAGGACAGCGAAGATTTATTATTTTTAATTTATATTTACTCTTTTTTTCAGCCATTTCACCGCGTCTTCTCTTGTTTCAATTTGTCCTGAACATTCAAGCGATTTTAATTCACTAAGTATAGCACCGATCTTTGGAGTGTTATTAAAGCCTGTGATATCCATAATATCATTACCATTCAGCAGCGGATCAATATCATTAACATCATTTAAGGATTTAGAAATATTTAGTACCTCTCCTATCACCATAAATATTTTTTCTAAATCAACATTATCCCCGGTTGCCATTGCATCTGCAATTGACAGATTGAGAAGCTCATAAAATATATGTCTGGTGTCAAAAATAAACCTTTTAACCGCCCTTACGGTAAGGTCTTTAAGCAATGACAGGTGAAGTAACCGCATATGGTTACGGGTAAGATCAACAACAATGTTCTGTGCATTTTTACCCAGCCCTGCTCTTTTTGACAACTTACGATTAATATCCATCCCCGCTTTTTCATGTCCATAAAAAGTTATACAATTATCCTTAACCATAGCAGTCTGGGCCTTACCACTATCATGAAGCAAAGCGGAAAAAACCAGTAACGATCGACGGGTTACCCCCTCTTCAATCAGTTCATTCAAATTTGAATTAAACAAATTTTCATTACCATCAAGTCGTTTAGTCAGCTCATCTTCGGCTCTTTCAAGCCTTGATACAGTTACCAGGGAATGGTCAAACAGGTCATATTTATGTTTTGCCCCCTGTTTAATGGACTTAAAGTTTATTATTTCAGGTATAAACCGGTCTATGAATCCGATATCGATCATCTGTTCAACTGAGATTTTCGGATCTTTATAATTCAGGACTGTAAAAAATTCATTTTTAATTCTCTCGGCAGAAACTGATAAAATTTGGTCCGCTGACGCTTTCATCAAGGTATATGTCGAACTTTCTATGGTATAACCATACTTTCTTGAAAACCTTAATGCCCGAAGTATTCTCAAAGGATCATTATTAAAAGAATTGATGCTACATGCCCTTATTATCTTTTCATTTAGATCATTAATGCCGTTTAACGGATCAATCAAATTATTCAGGCAGAAATCATTGATTAAATTAACATCAATCCCAACAGCATTTACTGTAATATCTCTAAGCGTTAGGTCCTCCTGTATTGATTTACCGTTTAATCCGGCAAAATCAACATGCTTGAATTGTCCATCCTCACGGAAAACAACACGTCTGTCATTTTCATCCCATACAATAATTTTCCCCTTAACTTTTTTAGAAAATTCAGCAGTGAAATGATTAAGACTTTCGCTAACCACAAAATCAAGATCATTGTTTTTATCACAATTTTGGATCAGATCTCGCACCGTACCACCAACAAGATAAACTAAGATACCTGTTTCCTGTACTGTATCCAGAACAGCATCTATCGCATTATTTTTTATAAGATTTTTCACGGGAAATATCAGCTGTTAGATAGTTAAAAGATAATTCTTTATCAGGATGTGAACTGGCAATTACTTAAGCCTTTTTTCAACCGATCTTGCATGTGCTTCAAGATCTTCTGCTCTTGCAAGGGACATGACATCATCAGCGCAGTTAATAAATGCCTCTTCGCTAAAAGAGATAAGGCTTGTCTTTTTAATGAAATCATCTACAGAAAGGGGAGAAAAGAATCTTGCTGTACCACCGGTAGGCAGAACATGGTTAGGTCCTGCAATATAATCACCCACTGCTTCAGGTGTATAATGTCCCAGAAAAACTGCACCCGCATTTCTAATCATCTTTAACAATTGCCAGGGGTCCTGAACATAAAGCTCAAGATGTTCGGGCGCAAAATTATTTGATATTTCAGCAGCAGCGGTTAATTCGTCAACAACAATAATTGCGCCGTAATTTTCAATTGATCCTGACGCGATATTTTTTTTAGGAAGAATTTCAAGCTGCAGATCTATCTGTTTATTCACTTCTGCTGCAAAGGATTCATCAGTTGTAATTAATACTGATGAGGCCATCTCATCATGTTCAGCCTGAGAAAGCATATCAGCCGCGACACATTCTGCTGAACCTGTTCCATCAGAAATAATTAAGATCTCACTTGGCCCGGCGATCATATCAATATCAACCTTACCAAAAACCTGTTTTTTTGCCATCGCTACATAGATGTTTCCAGGCCCTACTATTTTATCAACAGCCGGTATACTTTCCGTACCATAGGCCAGTGCCGCAACTGCCTGAGCCCCGCCTATTTTATAGACTTTTTTTATTCCGCACATATCAGCTGCAGCAAGTATGGATGGATTTATTCCATTGCCGCTATCCGGGGTGACCATGATTATTTCATCAACACCGGCAACAATAGCCGGTATAGCATTCATAAGTACAGAAGATGGATATACGGCCTTTCCGCCGGGTACATAGATACCGGCCTTTTCAATAGGGCTTACGATCTGGCCAAGAATTTCACCATCCTGTTCAAACCGCCAGGAATCATAGATCTGTTTTTCATGGAAATATTTTATTCTTTTAAAGGCTTTTTCCAGTGCTTTTATAACACTGTTATCAACATTTGATCTTGCTTCTTTTAATTCTTTTTCAGAAATTAAAATATCATTATGGCCGTCAAATTTAAGGGTGTAATCAAGAAGGGCTAAGTCACCGTTTGTTCTGACATTATCAATGATCTCTTTTACGGTCACTTCTATTTCTTGAGGGACATTTTCAGATCGGTCCGTTATTTTTTTTAATGCTTCATTAAAGCCATTATCTTTTGCATTTAAAATATTCATATAAAACCTGTTATTGTATAGATTAAATAATACTCTCTTTAGTCCTGTAGATATCGGCGCCCAGAAGCTTTAATTTATCTTCAAGGCTGTCATAACCCCGGTCAAGATGATACACTCTTAAAACGGTTGTCTCCCCTTCTGCGACCAGACCGGACAAGATCAGTGATGCGCTTGCCCTGAGATCTGTAGCCATAACTGTTGCGCCCGTAAGCTTTTTAACGCCTGATATAATTGCGGTATCATGTTCGACCTTTATGCTGGCTCCCAGCCTGTCAAGTTCAGCCACATGGATAAACCTGTTTTCAAAAATAGTCTCCCTCATAATTGATGTTCCATCTGCAATTGAAAGCATGGCCATAATTTGAGCCTGCATATCAGTTGGAAAACCCGGATACGGATTAGTGGTTATCTCAACTTTTTTAATCGTATCTTTGCATGTTACATGCACCAGGCCGTTATTCTCTTCAATCTCAAGACCTGTTTCTCTTAATTTATCAATAATGGCGCCCATAAATTTAACCGGACAATTTTTCATTTTAATATCTCCGCCGGTAATACCGGCAGCAACCATAAACGTTCCGGCTTCAATTCTATCAGGCATAACCGTATAATTAAGCGGATTTAATTTTTCAACTCCTTCAATTATGATCGTGTCTGTTCCTTGTCCTGATATTTTAGCACCCATTGTAATTAATGCAGCTGCAAGATCAACGATTTCAGGTTCTCTTGCCGCATTTTCTATTATGGTTGTTCCCTTAGCAAGACAGGCTGTCATCATAATGTTTTCAGTTCCGCCAACAGTGGGCATATCAAGTGAAATATGTGCACCCTTTAACTCATCACAATAAGCAGTTACATATCCCTGGTCAATTTCGACCTTTACACCCATTGCTTCAAGTCCCTTAATGTGTATATCAACCGGCCTGACCCCGATAGCACATCCACCGGGCAATGAAACTCTTGCTTTACCGAATCTGGCAACGAGCGGACCGATAACAAGAAAAGATGCTCTCATTGTTCTTACCAGTTCATAAGGAGCCTCAAAAGTATTAATATCATTAATTTTGATCCTCATGTCATCTACATAATCAATTTTAGCGCCTAGATGATCAAGAAGCTTCATCAGGGTTGTAATATCCCTTAACATCGGGATATTTTTAATGATATGTATACCGTCAGCAAGAAGAGTTGCAACCATAATTGGAAGAGACGCATTTTTTGAACCGCTTACGGTTACATTACCTTTTAATTTTTTACCACCTTTTATTACAATACAATCCACAATAATTCCTTTATTTAACCTTATTTAACTCATTATAAAATTCCTCAATTTTCTCATCTCTTTTCCGGGTCAGAAAACTGACCTCATTATTCAGCTCTGCATGACCCGATAGAAGGATTTTCTTTTCAGCAATTTTAGCCTCATATTCTTTTTTAATATTTGCAATTTTATTTTTATCCGCATCCGTTAGTTTTTTTACATCATCAATATCCATGTTTTTCATTTTATCAAGGGTAATTTCATAACTGCTTTTTAAACCTGTCATCTTATCCTCCTTTAGGATATATTACTTGTAATATGTATTTAAAAGTTATATTTTATTAAGCAAAATTATTCAAGATTTTTAATATAAAGAGTGCATTGAATAACCACTGTCTACAAGTCGGTGAATTTTCATCACGCTAAAACAGGCTAAAGTAAAAATAAAAACATAAGAAAATTCTCCTGAGTGAATAAATTCTTATCTGTACTGTGAAAAAACACCTTAATACTCATTCTTCGTCTAAAAACGAGGTTTTAACCCCCGAAGGAGACAATAATTAAATAAAATGAATAAAATAAGCAATAAATTAAAAACGAAGCTGCTGAATGTTGTCAAAGATGAGTACGAAGAGTGTGATTTCTTTATGGCAGCATCTAACATGCTTACCCATCATATCAAAAATATTTCTGACGAAATAAGCGAAAATAAAATGGATTTCAACAAACTGCGTGATGAGATCGGTGAGATCGGTATTTATATCAATAATGTTGAAAAAAGGCTCTTGGAAGTTGAAGACTGCTATACAAAACTGGTAGAAACACTTGCTGAAGAAAAAAAGGGTGCCTGATGGATCTATTAGAAGGAATTAGAACCCGGAAAACTTTTCGCGGATTCACGGATAAGAAAGTATCTATAGGATTAATTAAAGAGATCCTAAACGATGGTCATATGGCGCCTTCTGCATCAAATATGCAGCCCTGGAATTTTCATGTTTTAACCGGTAGCCCGCTCTTAAAACTATGTGCTGAAATTGATGATTATCATAAAAATAAAAGGGTTTCCTATGATTCGGCTAAAGAAACAAAAATTCCAGATAAATATATGCAGCGGAGAAAAGAACTGTTCAGAGGATTAAAGCCTTTCATAAGCAGCCTGGGAGATAAGAACCGTCAGTTCATTGAAAGCGGCAGTATTAGATTTTATGACGCTCCGGTCGTTATCTTCATCACAACAGATAAAGACCTTCATGACACCAAGCTGATGGATATTGGAATGGCTGCAGAAAATATAATGCTGTCAGCTCATGCCAGAAACCTTGCAACCTGTGCAATTGCCTATACCCTTCTTTACTCAGAGCCGATTAGAAATTGTCTTAAGCTTACAGATGATATCGAAACAGTACTGTCCATTTCACTGGGTTATCCAGACAATAATTTTGCTGTGAATAATTTTCGTTCTTCAAGGGACGAGATTGATAATGTAATATTCTGGTCAGGATTTTAGAGAGGTGGTTATTCGTCGTTTTTTTAAGGACAGGATTAATCGCTGCTGTAAGCTATTCGTCAAAATTATCAGATGCCAAAAGTTCCATATATGTATCATAATCAAGTAGTTTCTCAAGCTCACTTTCGTGCTCAATCTCAATTTCGAGTATCCATCCGTCCTCATAAGGCTCATGATTTATAATGGACGGATCATCATCAATCTCATCATTTACGGAAATTACTTTTCCGCTTAAAGGCGCATATACCTCCTCCATCATTTCCTCAGCCTCAATAACAACAAAAGGGTCAAACTGGTCATGTTCACTATCAACATCAGGAAGATCCACAAACAGTATCTTGCCTAATCTCTGCTGTTCAAAATCTGTAATACCGATTCTTACAGTATTATTCGTATTTAGTTTTACCCAGACATTTGACTTCGTATATAAAAGGTCTTCCGGATACATTTATTACCTTCATCTTAAATATTTAACTATGGTGATAACTTCTTTGAATATTTATTATGATAAAAATAAAGTCAAGAAATATTTTAATATATTTTTGTTAAAAAAAAAGGATAAATTAAAGCATTTCTTTTATAGATATATCCTGAAATTTCTTTATAATTGTTAACTGGATGCTGGCTAAACACTAAAAAAACGATGCGTATAATTTGACCATGGATATAACAATTTTGGGCTCAGGCACATCGATCCCTTCGAAAAAAAGATCTTCTCCTTCAATACTGGTAACAATCGACAATACTAAAATATTGATGGATACGGGACCCGGCTCACTTCGCCAGTTAATGAAGACCGGTACGTCATTAAATCAAATAAGTACTCTGATTTACAGCCACTTTCATGTCGATCATATTGCAGATTTGCTTCCTTTTATTTTTTCATCTAAAAATAATCCGTATGACCCTAGAACTGAGGACCTGACAATTATCGGCCCTTTTGGACTGGAAAAAATATATAACAGCCTTATTGATATCCACGGAGCCAGTATCGTTCCGGATAAATTTAAGATTAACTGGTTTGAAGCCGGCAGCAGCTCCAGTTTTAAATTTCACAACTACACTGTTAATACCTGTAATGTCGATCACTCTGATAACAGTATCGCCATAAAAATTTGTGACAATTTGCTCAGATCAATTGCTTATTCCGGTGATACTGATTACTGTAATGAGATAATCGATCTTGCCCGAGGGTGTGATCTTTTAGTCCTGGAATGCTCTTTCCCTGAAGATCAAAAAAAGAAGGGGCATCTAATACCTTCAGAAGCCGGAAGTATTGCCGGCAAAGCATTACCCGTAAAATTGATATTGACACATTTTTATCCCCAGTGTGATTTTTCAGACATGATCACTCCTGTAAAACATCTATTTAAAGGTGATGTAACCCTTGCTGAAGATTTACTTAAAATCAGTATATAATTTAAAAGGTTAAAGATGGAAAATAAAAATGTGCGAAATCATTTCAATATTTATCGTTGGAGACTAACCTGTTTTATCATCCTATCAGCATGTGCTTTTTTGCTTAATTATAATTTAGTTTTTGCAGATCTAAACTTAAATAATATCACTATTTATCCAGATAAAACATCTAATGGTGATGTTGCGTTAATAAAAATTACTGCTGTAAAAAACGCTTGTAGTGCATCTATAATATTTCAGGATAAAAAAACTTCTTTAGAATTTGATAACGCCAGCAATGAATACTTCGGATTAATAGCCGTAGATCAAGATACAAAAGCAGGTGATACTGATCTTAAAATATTAATCAATAATGAAATAAATATAAATGTAAAATTAAAAATCTGTAAAAAAGATTTTCCTGTTCAGCACCTGTCTCTTCCTAAATCAAAAGTTAACTTAAGCAAAGAAGATCTGAAAAGACATTATAAAGAAAAAGAAATAGTATCCAAAATATTTGATAATGCAATAAATCGTAAAATATTTAATTCCACTTTTATCTTCCCTTTAAATAATGAAATATCTACTCCCTTTGGCGTAAGAAGATACATGAACAATCAACCCAAAAATCCACATTCCGGTATTGACTTAAAAGCAAAACTATCTGAACCGATCAAATCAATTAATAAGGGGATAGTTGTTTTCACCGGGAATCATTTTTTTTCCGGGAAATCTGTTTATGTTGACCATGGTCTTGGAATTATAAGCATGTATTTTCACCTGTCTGAAATCAAGGTAACAAAGGGAGACCCGGTCAATAAAGGTGACATTGTAGGACTTGCCGGTTCCACCGGAAGATCCACGGGCCCTCACCTTCACTGGGGAATCAGGGTAAATAATATAAAAGTTGATCCCCAATCCTTAATAGATCTTAATCCGTATTTATAATATTGTTATGACCGTATTTCATCCTATAATGCTTTGTCAGCCGGACGATTATAAGTCCTGTGGTGCCTGCTGTGGACAGTTTAACTGGCAGAATCACA
Organism: uncultured Thermodesulfobacteriota bacterium; assembly: GCA_964387595.1. Taxonomy (GTDB): domain Bacteria; phylum Desulfobacterota; class WTBG01; order CAIYCZ01; family CAIRTM01; genus JAHEEI01. Next base: position 36,689 of record CAYLYF010000029.1, read on the forward strand.
CACGTGAAGCCATTACAGAAATCATTGAACTGCAGACAAAAATGTTTTTTGCTTTAAAAGATTTTAGTGTTCTTTCAGATTATAAAAAACAGGTAAATGCCCGCATAAAAAACAAAAAGCTGTTTGACACAATTTACAACTGTGAATTTTTGGGTTTTATTGATGAAGAACATAAAAAGACCGGGTGCATGCTTCATCCTGCAGTTACAGGCGTTCCAGATTTAAGAAACAACTGTTTTTACGGCGCAAAAATCTGTGAATCACATTTTTGTCCCGGTTTTGGATGTTTAAGAGCAGAAGAACAAAAAGCAGTAATTCTTTCAATCGATGACTGGTACCTCTACGCGTTGGTGATCACAGACATTGACCTGGTTAAAGAGTTCTTTAAACATGTTGAGGACAGAATGGGAGAAGGTATTAAAGAAAAACATCTAAATAAGCCTGGATTAATAGATGCACTCAAAGATTTTTTCCAGTTAAAAGAAAACTGGAAATTTAAGGCAAAAGAAAACAGACTGGGGAAATATTATTTTTCAAAGGCGGAATACAATATTGCAAGGATTAAATATAAAGAAAAATGGGAAATCCCCCCTTCCCGCTTTGACAAAATACTTGTCAGCCTTGAATCCGAATTTGGATCACTTCAAAAACTGAGGGAAGCAGAATCTATCATTGAGGATAAGATACAAGTTTTCATTAAACGGTATTCACAATAACGCCTAATATAAAATTTAAAAGACTGAACTTGAACTTACAACAAACATAAATTCAGTCCTTTTCATATTACTAAAACCTAAACTGATCGATTGTATTACTTTAAAAAAAACCCTGAGAGTAAAAATGTTGTGCTATTGTTATGTTTCTGAACAAATCAGCAGAGTTTATGTTGCGACAGATTATGGCAAAAATGATAGATGGCACA
>CAYLYF010000030.1:0-34714 GCA_964387595.1 uncultured Thermodesulfobacteriota bacterium
CCCGGAAAGGATACACCACCTTTTCTCTCAAACACAACTTTCAGTTATAACTCGAAGATGATTGAACAGCAGTCACTTTTAATACAATTTGCGATTTCGCGTAAAGTGGAAAGACAAATATCAGTACAGAAAAGACCCCTGTAAGCAAAGCTAGACTATATTTTTTCATAACATACCTCCAAGATGTTATAATCCCCGTTCAATAATTTCAGCCTCAAGTGAAAGACTTTTGTGCACTGACAGAGTCAACATAACTCCTTAGAAAAATCACTTTTGTTACGTATAGGCGATAAGACCTTCAAATATTTTACTTCTTAAACTGTTACCATAATCATAAGTAATTTTGAATAGATTTATTTAGAGGGTTTATTTTAAAACTACTTCAGATTGCCAAAACAAATAAAGGGGATGGTTCTATTCTTTCGAAATCTTGCAGCTTGGGTTTAAATTATATTTTTGCTAAAGGTTTAAGGATTTTAAAATTTTAGCGGCTTTGAATTTCCAGGTATATTTATTAATATCCTGTCTGGCCCGGGACGATAATGCTTTTCCCTTTTCAGGATCACTAAGTATTTTGTGAACACCCTTTGCCATAGCAGAAGGACTGTCCGGTTCCACCAGTACTGCGTTTTCTTCATGTTTTAAAAATTCCCTTAAAGAGGGCAGGTCGGTTGCAACGATCGGGATACCCTCAGCCATATACTCAAACAGTTTTAGCGGCATCGCCCCTATTTTTTCCATGAAAGCCAGCGTTAACGGCAGTAAAACAACATCGCAGGAGCAAATCCAGGCTGGGATCTCAGTATTTGGGATATGGTCAATAAACAGGATTTGATCATCAGGGATATTATTTTTCTGAGCGTGCAGGGCGTAACCGGGTACAGCATCCAGTGGTCCGCCGACACACATCAGTAAAGTGTTCCTGCTTTTTTTTATTTCCGGAAACGTCATCATTTCAATCAGATTCAGTATGCCTTTGTCCCTACCCACTGATTTGAACCTGCCGATATAGCCCCTTATTTTTTAATCCAACGGAAGCCCAAGTTTTTGTCTGCATGCTCTTCTGTCAGGCAGGTCGGTGAAAAGTTCGGGTGAAAAGCCATGGTGGGATATGATTATTTTGCCTGAAGAGATGCTGAATGTTTCATACAGGGGCTTCAGAAAAGAAGACATGAGTATGAGTGCCTTAAATGACGGTTTTTTTGAAATGGCGGCCAGTAATATTTTTTGCAAACGGCCGGGCGCGGCATGTACTTCAAAAGCGGTCGGCATTCCAAGAAGAACCAGCCAAAACGCAAGTGTTATATCACGCGTGTAATAAAGATCCGCTTTTTTGCTTCGGGTTCCTATTGCAGCAAAAAGACTCTATAAAAAAGCGTGCGTGATGTAAAAAAACGGAAAGAGTTTTTTCGGGATAAACGTCTCTATAACGAAGATATCCAGGTTGGCTAATTTTTTTATCTGGAAATTATCTTTTATGCCGTAATATTGAAGTATTTTTTTTTGTCTGGACGTGTTTTAAAAGCTTTCTGGATGGGAAAAAAAGGTTTACGTTAACATCAAGGTCTGCGAAAGCTTCACAGGTTTTACAGGTCTGTAACCCATGTGCTTTTTCAGTCGGAAGCCGGGAGTGGGTCAGATAGATAATTTTTTTCAAAATTATGCGGGTTTTTTATTAATCGTTATTTGTATTTAGGGACACATTCTATCAGAATATATAACTTTATGGAAATAATGAATTGATAAACCAATAATTTCTAAAAAGGATGGTTTTGCCAGGAGAAGGCGGATCGTTTCGCAAATTTTTAAGGACAGGTTTTAATCTTCCGTTAAAGCTACCTCCAGTATCCTGCTGAACGGATCTGTGCTTTTAATAATAACAGAAATTATTTTACCGGGTGTGAGCTTTGTTTCTTTCGGTGTTTTTATATTAATCTCCATAAAATATTCTATTAGTAAAATATTGTATCCTTTAAATTTTTTTCCAAGTACAAGCGCTTCTGTTTTTTTACCCGTATTTTGCTGCAGTATTTTAAGCAGCCAGTATCTTTCTCTTCCCTGCTCGACGATTGATGCTTTTGTGAGTATCGGTTGAGTTAGTTCAACGATGTTTTTAAGCAGGGTATGGTCTTTATCAGGTTTGTCTCCTTTTAAAAGGAATAACAATTGTCTTTGTGTGACAAAATCCAGATATTTTCTAAGGGGAGAGGTGAGGGTTGTGTAGCTGTCGAGACCGAGTCCGCTGTGGGGGGCTGCTTTTGTGTCTATGTCGACTCTGCCGAACTTTTTTTTCAGGGAAAAAAGGTCGAAAAGAGAAGGTGTCTCTTTTTGAACCGGTTTTTCAGACGGCACAGCCTGTGTCCTGTAAAGAGCAGGAAAATCATTGTCCTTAAAAATGAGTGATGCACAATAATTAGCCAGGATCATATATTCAGAGACGAGAATCTGGCTTTTAGATTCACGTTCTCTTTTTATGATCTTGATCTCTTTTTTATGATTAACATTTAGCTGAAGCTCAGGAAGCAATATGCTACTCGCACCTTTTGCCAGTCTTTTTCCGCGTAGTTTTAATGCAAGACAGTAAAGCTTTCTAAACAGGGTATTGTCGTTTATTTCGATATCTGTTTCATCATAATGCATTTTACGGTCGTTTTTTATAATGGAGGTCTGTGCGCTGTAGGCAAGGATCTCTCCGTCAGGGGACAGCTTTATGGTGAAGGAAACCGCAGGTCTTATTTTGCCTTGTTTAAGGCTTAGGATGTTTTCTGAAAGTCTGGGGGGGAGCATGGGTATTTTTTCTTCGGGCAGATAAATGGACCGCCCCCTATTTTTTGCTTCAAGTTCGATAGGTGTCCCGGAAGGTATAAAGGATGCGGCATCAGCAATATGGATGTAGACATTGAAGAAGCCGGGATGTTCTTCAACGCTCAGGGCATCGTCAATATCCCTGGTGGAGAGATCGTCAATCGAAAAAGTGTTCAGGCCGGTAAGATCTTTGCGTGATTTATCCCGGCGTAATTTTTCAATATCAGGCTCGATCAAAGCTTCGGTCTGTTTGATAACACTTTCAGGCCATTTGCAGGGAATACGATGTGTCTGTAAAAGGATGTTTTCATCTTCATCAAAAACACCTGCTTTAACCAGAATATCAAAACATTTTTTTTGTGTTGTGAGATCTGTTGTTTTTAAAATGTTTTTTATGGTGCTGTAACAGGCGGCATCTTTTCCGTCAATGGTGTATTCCTTAAGGTAAGAAATATATTCATCCCTGTTTTTTACTGATATCTCTTTTTCTGCGATTATAGAATGAAGCCATCTGTTGAGGTCAATGATCTCTTTTTGTTTTTGTTTTTCTATTTCTGCCTTAACTTTAAGTTTTAAAACCTGTTCCGGTGTGTTTGAAAGGAATTGTGAATCTTTCATTTTAAAATGAATACCATCATTCATGATAGAACGAATAACAGCCATTTTCCGGTCAGAATCGGTTTTACTTTTTAAAAAAATATTTGCCAGCGAGCTTATGTCATACAGCTTTCCTTTATTGTCCAGTGATTCCCAAAGCGCTGAGATGCATATTTCCTGCGCAAGTTTTTTTTGATGATCGGTTTTTTCAGCCGCAAACCGGAGCTGATCCTCTTTTGATGATTTTACATCAACGGTGTATGAAGAAAGATAGATGATTCTTTTTTTGGGTAAAGTTATTTCATTTGATCCGGAAAGAAGAAGGTGATATCTGTCCTCTGTTTCAGAAAGACAGATACCAGGGATGATCTCTTTGTGTTCAAAATAGTATGCGATTTTTCCGGTTATCATAGGCTCGTAATTTGTAAATTGTTAAGGGTTTTTTAACAGACTTCGGATGAAACAATTATTTAAAAATAAACGTCCAACATCGAACGTTCAATGCTGAATAAAAAACCAATCTCAAAAATCGAATAGTTGTTTTTCCGTTTGTTTTATCATTTTTTTTTCATTCAAAATTCGATGTTGGGCGTTCGATGTTCAACGTTCATCTTATAATTAAGGCCCCCCCCATTTTCATCTTTCACTTATCACTTTTTAAATGCATGCTCCAGGCACTATGCTCTCTGCAACGGACAGGTTAATAATATGTTTCATAATCCCCATCTTCGTTTATTACTTTATAACAGTCTTCAGGTATCTCACGCAGGAAACGGGATGGTTTTGCAACCTTTGCATAGCCGTTGCTGTCCTTAATATATCGGGGTACACACAGAAAGAGATGGTCTTTTGCTCTTGTCGAGGCAACATAAAACAGGCGCCGTTCCTCTTCTTCCTCTTCCAGGTCCTTGATGTTCTGAGCATTTGGAAAACGGCCCTCCACAAGACATATTATAAATACGGCAGTCCATTCAAGGCCCTTTGCCTGATGTATTGTGGTCAGTTTTATTTTTTGGTCGGTTTGAGACTCGGTTTCTTCTGTTTCGCTGCTGGTGATCAGCGCAAGTTCACTTAAGAGGTCGGGTAAAGTTTCAAACTTCCAGGCAAAAGAAATAAACTGCTCAATGTCTTCATTCCGTCCCATTGAGTCTGCATATTTGGCACGCATATAATCGATGTAGCCGTTTTCAAATGCGCATTTTATCAGGTTAGCCGGGGGGATTTCCATTCCCATCTCGATAAGGCTTAAAAGGGTGTTTTGAAAATTTACCCAGTGTGCTTTTGCAGCCTTGGGGATCTTTGAAAGGATCTTGCTTTCTGTGCAGGCTTTAATCGGATTGCCTGATTTAGAGATGTACGAAAATATCTTTTGTGCTGTTACATTGCCGATTCCGGGCATGATAAGCATAAGCCTTTTCCATGCGATCTCATCCAGAGGGTTAAGCATTATTTTTAAATAGGATACAATATCTTTAATGTGAGCCTGCTCAAAAAAACGTATTCCGGATCTGACTTCAAACTGAATGTTCCTTCGGGTCAGTTCCATCTGCAGCTCCATAGAATGATAATGTGCTCTGTAAAGAACGGCGATCTCTTCAGCCGGTATTCCATTGTAGATGCATTCCTGGATCTGGTTCGCGACGAAGGTCGACTGCTGGAAAATATTTTGAGGCGCAATCAGGTATGGATGTACGCCCTTGTCTTTTATGGGCTTAAGTGTTTTTCTGAACTGTCTTTCATTAAAGGTGATCACTTCGTTTGCAAAATCAAGGATCTGAGGGGATGATCTGTAATTGTATTCAAGCTTGCATATTTTTGCGCCGGGATATTTTTTTGGAAAATCCATTATATTTTTGAAATCTGCACCTCTGAAAGAATAGATGCTTTGTGAATCATCACCCACAACCATTATGTTTTTATGCTTTGATGCGAGGGTGTCAATAATATCTGCCTGAAGTTTGTTGGTATCCTGGTATTCATCAACCAGAATATACTGGAAACGGTCTGAGTAGTATTCGTGGAGATCCAGATCATTTTCCATAAGATGAAGCCAGAATAAAAGGAGGTCATCAAAGTCGAGGAGGTTTTGTTTCTTTTTCTTGTCTCTGTACAGGTCGTTTATCTTTTCTATTTCGTCGACAAAATCAAGAAAAAAAGGATATCGCTGCTCAAGGATGTCTTTAAGCGGTATTCTTTTGTTTTTTGCGAGGCTGATGATATTTAAAAGTGCCGAGCCCTGAGGCATGATGCCGTCTTTTTTTTTGTGACCCAGCTCCTGGAGACATGTTTCCAGAAGATCCTGTGAATCTTTCTGATCCATGATGGTGTAGTTTGCTTCATATCCGAGACGGTTGATATGTATCCTTAAGATTCTGTTTGCTATAGAATGAAACGTTCCCCCCCAAATTTTTCTCGTTTCTGAAGGAGCTATGGCAGAAACGCGATTCACCATTTCTCCGGCAGCTTTGTTGGTGAAAGTTAAAAGAAGTATTCTGTGCGGTTCGATCCCGGATTCAATCAGATGTGCAACCCGGTAGGTAAGAGTTCTTGTCTTTCCGCTGCCGGCTCCGGCAATGACCAGAATCGGCCCGGGACCTGATTTTACAACCTCCAGCTGCTGCGGATTAAGATCTTCTTCAAATTTGATTTTTTTATTCATTGTCTCCTTCGGGGGGGTTGTTTTTCCTCTAGTTCCGATGATTGGAATTACTGAATCTCCCGGCTTATAGACGGTGGTAATCCAATTCGATTGTCTAAATAAAAAAAGGATTCAGCCTTTGAATCCCTTTATAAAATACGTTTAATATAATATAAAGTAAATATTAAAAAATATGTGAAAATCCAATAAAGAGGTGACTCATGTTAAGTCCGGTATTGTCATCATCAAGGCCTGCGTTTGAAAAGTGAAAATAACGCCATTCTAGGTTTATGGAATTTTCTTTGTTAAAGAAATACTGTATGCCGGCTGCTGCATTAGAAGCAAAGTTTAAATTTGTGCCGAAATTATTCATGCCCAGATTTGTAACAACAACTCCAAAGCCGCCCTGGAAATAGGGGCGCCATTTATCTGAGTTCGGGAGGAAATTATAACGGGCAAGAAGATTAACACCTGCAGAATATGTTTTTTGGTTTTTAAATACATAGCTGAAGGCACCTTCAACGATTCCTTCGACATTTCCCCGGAGCCATCTTTTTCCCATGGGATCTGTGATTACTTTTCCCAAATAGGGATATATGCTTGCAAATCTGAGATCAGAATTTGATCCAAAGGAGTATCCGTATCCAAAGTTGATGCCGCATTGTTTATCCCCTTTCTGGGTGAGCGGTCCGATCGTTCCTGCATGCAGTGTAGAAACAAAAAATAAACTGAGCGTGATTAAAAAGATGATGCCGGCTGTAATTTCTGATCTGCAGTGTTCTGCTTTTTTCATGTATCCCCCCGCCTATTTAACTGACTATATTTTAGCTGTCTAAATTTGTAAGCTTTTTAAAAAAAGTTCTGTATTATCGATTATTTCCTCAATTTCCAATACTGATAAATTATTCATTTTTATCATATCAGGTGTTATTTTTGCAATATCTTTTTCAGTGGTTATTAAATAATCAAATTTTTCGGAGAGTTCTTTAATGCGTTTGTAATCATAGCTGCTGTACTGATGGTGGTCCGGGAATATTATTTTTTCTGCAAGCGTAAGTCCCATATGCTTCAGTACAAGAATAAAACTTTCAGGATCACCAATACTGCAGAAGCAGGCAATTTTTTTGTCTTTCATAAGGTCAACCGGGATGCTTTTGCTGTTTGAAAAATTAACAATGTTTGCAGGTTTGTAAAATGAATTAAAGATCGGTGCTTTCCGGTTGTGAATCCTGATTTTGTTTTCGAGGGAACTGCGGTCAGCCTTTATGGGATCAGTTTTTGTCAGGAGTACGATGTTGGCTCTTTCAAGGGCTTTTAAGGGTTCCCTCAGGATTCCGCGTGGAAGCAGGAAACCATTTCCGAAAGGGTTCCTGAAATTTATCAGCACAACATCTATATCTCTTTTTAATCTGAGGTGCTGAAAGCCGTCATCCAGAATAATTATTTCAGTGTTAAAGTGTTTACAGGCCAATTTCGATGCGGCCACACGGTCTTTTCCTGCAATGACGGGAATGCCGGAAAGTTTTTTGGCAAGCATGTAGGCTTCATCTCCCGCAGACCCTGAATCTAAAAGTATTTTTTCCCCATTGGACACAATTTGCGGTGTGCCTGTTTCTTTCCCTCTGTATCCTCTGCAGACAACTGCTGTATTGACCCCCTCTTTTTTTAAGTATTCGGCTATCATGCAAACAGTGGGTGTTTTGCCGGTTCCGCCAACCGTCAGGTTCCCGATGGTGATTACTTTGCAGCCTGCATGATAACTTTTTAATATTCCCCGTTTATACAGGGAAGAACGGATTGTGATGATCAGGGTGTAAATAAAAGAGGCAGCTGTTAAAGGAAAGAGGGCAAGACTTAATAGCATACCCGGATTAGCGGTGTTTATGATCTTTTCTGTTGATGCGCGTAAATCCATAATTAAGATAGGTGTGTTTTTTTACGAACCGTTTTATGCGTAAGCTGAAAATTCAGTTGTTTACCGTGAGCTGTTGCTCTCAAGCAGTTTTTTTAAAATATTCATGCTTTTAACCACGGCCCCGCTGTTTTCTTTTATGACCTGAAAAGAATTTTCGCCTGTTTTTTGGCGTAACTGACTGTCTTTGAGAAGAGTCAGTGCCTGATCAATAAATTCATCGGCATCTTTGACCTGAATAGCAGCCTTTTTTTTCTGAAGCAGCTCTGCCATTTCACGAAAATTACCCATATACATTCCGTATATAACAGGTTTGCTGAAGACAGCGGGCTCTAAAACATTATGTCCTCCAACAGGCACAAGACTTCCTCCGATAAAAACAATATCTGCAATGCTGTAGCTTTTTGCAAGTTCGCCGATCGTGTCAAGCAGGATGATGTCATGAGGTCTGTTTCCCTGTTCAGAGGAAAGGGCTGTTTTCCGGATGTATGAAATTCCGGAGTGTTTAAGCAGATTCTCTGCTTCATCAAAACGTTCCGGATGTCTGGGTGCCAGGATGAGAACCAGATCGTTTATTTTTTTCTTTAAAGCATTAAAAACTCTGAGGATTATCTCTTCCTCGCCGCGGTGTGTGCTTCCTGCAATAAAAATTTTCAGGCTGTTATTAATCCGCAGGTTTTTAAATATAGTTTCTTTCTCATTGGCCGTGATCGCGGGTATCTGGAGGTCGAATTTTATATTTCCGGTTACGGTGACTTTTTCAAGGGACGCGCCTATCTGAATAATTCTGTCAGCATCTCTCCGGGTCTGCATGCAGAAACAGTTAATGTTGGAAAGTACTCTTTTAAAAAAGAAACTAAAAAAACGATAACTCTTAAAGGACTCTTTCGATATTCTTCCGCTGATGACCATAGAGGGGATGTTCTGAAGCTGAAGCTCTCTGGAAAAGTTTGGCCAGAGTTCTGTTTCCATAGTTACAAACAGCAATGGATTTATCCTTGAAATAACTTTTTTGACAATAAAATTGTAGTCAAATGGAAAGAAAATGACCTGGTCGACCCTTTTGGTGTTTTGGCGTGCGGTAAAATTACCTGTTTCAGTAACGGTTGAAAGGAGAACCGGTGTGTTGGGATACGCTTTTTTGATTTCTTTTATTAAGGGAGCTGTTGCCATTACCTCACCCACAGAAACAGCATGTATCCATATGGGACGGTTTTTGAGTTGTTCGCCAAATTTGTTTTTTGAAAAAATTCCGCATTTCTGTAAAAAACCGCATCTGTATTTTTTTTTCAGAAACAAAATTATGCAAATCAGCGGGAAAAGCAGTACGGTTAGAAGGATCAGGAAGGTGTTGAATAAAAAATACATAATAAATCCAGTTGATTCGGTTTTTTAATAAATTTTCATAAAAAATAAATATCTGATCTTTGTATCAGGCAGATAAAAACACGGTTTTGTCAGGTCTGTTTTTTCTCGTCCCGCACATAGATCGAATAGAGTTTGGCATACTCACCTTTTTTTAAGAACAGTTCATCATGGGAGCCCTGCTCGACTATTTTTCCGCGTGAAAGAACAATAATCCGGTCAGCGTTCCTTATGGTTGAGAGTCTGTGAGCAATTATAAAAGTGGTCTTCTTTGTTATTAATTTATTAAGTGATTCCTGGATATCCTTTTCCAGGTTGGTGTCAAGAGAAGAGGTTGCTTCATCAAATATTAAGATGGGGGCATCTTTTAAAATTGCCCGTGCAATGGCTATCCTTTGGCGCTGACCGCCTGAAAGTTTTACGCCTTTTTCACCAATGATGGTGTCATATGTGTCGGGGAGTTCGCTGATAAAGGTATGTGCGCAGGCCGCTTTAGCCGCATCGATTATTTTATCCATATCCTCGGTTTCTTCGCCGTAGGCGATATTGCTTTTCAGTGTATCATTAAAGAGATATGGCTGCTGATTGACAATAGAAATCTGTGATCTCAGTGATTTTAAGGTTACATTTCTGACATCGAGTCCATCAATGGTAATCGATCCTGAATCAACATCATAAAACCGGGGTATAAGATTTACCAGGGTTGTTTTGCTGGAACCGGTCATCCCAACAATAGCGACTGTTTCACAGGGTTTTATATCAAGGCTGATATTATGAAGGACCGGACCTTTGTCATATGAAAATTGGACAGTGCTAAAGGAAACGGCTCCGCTGGTACATTGGAGGCATTGTGCATCAGGCTTTTCTTTTACTTCGGGTTCTGTGTCAAATATCTCAAAGACCCTTTTGGCCGCGGCGAGACCTTCCTGAGCATCCTGATAGGACGTATTAATACTTTTGACAGGTCCATACATAAGAAGCAGTGCTGTTACAAAAGAAAAGAAGGTTCCCGCGGTCGAGTTGCCGTTTAAGACATTCCATCCGCCGTAAAAGATGACAGCGGCTGCTGTAAAGCCGCCGATTAGTTCCATCACCGGGCCTGACATGGCCCTGTTTTTAAGACGTTTAAGACGTATCCTGAGCAGTTTCAGGTTCTCCTTCGAAAACCGGGCATTTTCATAGTTTTCCATGCCAAAAGCTTTTACAATGCGATTGCCTGAGATCGTCTCATGTATCAGGGTGGAAAGATAACTTCTTTTTTCCTGGGTTCGGGTGCTGAACTTTCTGCTTTTCTTTCCAAAATAAAGTATCGGGATGAGAGCCCAGGGAAGCACCAGAAAGGTAATCAATGTTAATTTGTAATCATTGTTGGCCATGACAAAAATGAGGCTTGCTATGGTTATGCTTTCTTTTAGAATTGTTACAATGCTTTTGTTTATTGCCAGTTCGATAAGCTTAACATCTAAAGCAAGTCTTGCGATTAATTTGCCAGTGGGATTTTTTTGAAAAAAAGAAAGAGAGAGTATTTGAAAGTGGGCATAAAGTTTGTTCCGGATATCCATTACGATTCTTTGACCGGTTGAGTGCAGAAGATATCCATAGATATATTCGAAAACGCCTCTTGTTGTATAGATGGATATTATTGCAATACAAATTAGTTTAAGCATTTTCCAGTCTTTATTTAAAAAGACATCATCAAGTGTGGGTTTTACAAGCGATGCGGTACCTGCTGCGCAGAGTGAGAGCGGTATTGCGCATAAACAGGCAAACAGGATCTTTATCAGGTAGGGTTTTACAAAAGGATAAAGCCGTTTGTAAAGTTTGAAGCTTTCTTTCAGCATGCTTTAAAATTCCTTATGACCTGACTTTAGAAGTCGAAGATTTTTATAAATAGTTAACGGCTGTTCGGTTGCGGTGGTATCGGACTATTTTATCATTTCATGTGCCAGCAGGGCCACTTTTTTCGAAGCGCCTTTTTCTCCGAGAGTTTTTTTCACGGATGCAAGATCGGTCTTTATTTCTTCAAGGCGATGCCGGTCTTTCAGGATGGCCATTGTTTCTGCTGCTATTTTCTCAGGATTTGCATCCTTTTGTATGAGTTCCGGGACAATTTTTTTCCCGGCAACAATATTTGCAAGACCTATAAAAGGAACCCGTATCAGCATTTTGCCGATTAAGTAAGTCAAAAAAGAGATCTTATATATGATGACCATCGGTTTTTGCATTACAGCCGTTTCAAGGGTTGCTGTTCCGGATGCCACAATTGCTATGTCGCAGACTTCAAGGGTTTCGTAAAAACAGTCTGCAGTCACTTTAAGATCAATTCCCGATTGTGACAGGATGGCGTCTATCTGCTCTCTTTTTATGCCGGGTGCGAGCGGTATAATAAACTGCGCGGATGGAATATCCTTTTTAATAATATCGGCTGCTTTCAGCATGACAGGGAGAAGGTTTTTTATTTCTCCTTTTCTGCTCCCGGGAAGAAGGCCAATAACCGGTTGATCATTGCTTTGTTTTAAGGAAGTTAATTCTTTTGAGGTCTTTTTTTGATCAGGTTCTCTGTCCATGAGCGGATGGCCTACAAAATGAACGGGTAGTCCGACTTCCCGGTAGAATTTGGTCTCAAAGGGGAAAATAACAGCCATTTTGTCAACGATCCGGGCTATTTTTTTTGCCCGGCCTTTTCTCCAGGCCCATATCTGCGGGCTGATATAATAAAGGACCGGAACCTTTTTTTTGTGAGCCATATTTGCAATGCGAAGGTTAAAATCAGGATAATCAATAAGAATAAGAAGATCGGGAGGCGACGTTTGTATCTGTTTTTTGACGGCCTGGAATGCTTTTAATATATGGGGTGCCCGTCCAAGAACTTCAATGATGCCGACCACGGATAGATCACGGGAATGATAAAGCAGCTTTGCCCCTGTTTTTTTTAGCTCTTCTCCGCCGATTCCGCACACGGAGATATCAGGGGCAAGTTCCTGTAGTGCTTTTATGACTTTGGCACCGTGGTGATCTCCTGAAGTCTCGCCGGTTACGATCAGTATTTTTTTTGAATTGTTTTCCATCTTATCTTGTTACCTGATGTGAAAATAAGGTCATTATGAATTTTATCAAAGGAATACCGGGACGTATCATTTTTTGATGCGAGAAGGTTTTTTAATTCTGTACAGATTATCTTGTGATTATAGTTTTAAAGACGTTTTTTTGGTTTCGATCTGCTCAACAATTTCAAGTGCGACTTTAAGCGCGTTTTTTCCTGCTTCGCCGGGAACTTTGGGGAGGTTCCGTGACTGTACAGAGCCTAAAAATGAGCGGATCTCTTCTTTGAGTGAATCTCCCTGCTGGATCTCTATCTGATCATAGGTTATTTGAGGTGTATCATGGTCTTCTGAATCCATTTTTCCGTAAATCTCCACCTGCTGAGCAGCATAGTCAATGGATAAATATGCATCACGCTGGAATATCCTGATCTTCCGCATTTCTTTCGCGGATATTCTGCTTGCGGTTAAATTTGCAACACAGCCGGACTCGAATTCAAGCCGTACGTTGGCGATATCATTTTTTTCACTGGATACGACCGGAACACCAACGGCATGTATTGATTTAACCGGTGATCCTACAATATTCAGTATTATATCGATATCGTGTATCATGATGTCCAGAATCACATCTACGTCTGTTCCTCTGTCTTTGAATGGCGCAAGACGGTGGGATTCAATAAAAAGCGGCTGTTTTAGAACATCGTTAAGGGCAAGTACTGCGGCGTTGAAGCGTTCGAGATGACCGACCTGCAGGATGCAGTTGTTTGATTTTGCTGTTTCAATAAGGTCGTCTGCCTCCAGCAGGCTGGTGGTCATGGGTTTTTCCACCAGAACGTCTATGCCCTTTGAAAGAAAATCTTTTGCGATTCTGTGATGGAGCTCCGTCGGCACAACAATGCTGACGGCATCTACCTTGTCAAACAGCTCTTTGTAGCTACCAAAGGCAGGAACCTTTAAACGTTTTGATATTTCCTGTGCTGCGTTCTGATCCGTATCAACGATCCCTATTAGTTCTGAGCCTTCAAGCTCTGAATACTTTTCAGCATGATACTTTCCAAGATATCCTACGCCTACAACGCCTGTCCTTACCGCTTTCATTCTCTGGTAATTCCCCTTTCAGAATTCAGTATGAAATCTATTAGATGTGCAACTTCAGGTGAAGCCAAACCTTCTTTTCCTATTTTTTCAACCGCTTTTTTGGTTGTCAGGCCGGACCTGAAAAGAATTTTATAGGCAGATTTTATCTCCCGTATGGCCTCTGCAGAAAAGTTGTGGCGTTTCAGTCCGGTCAGATTAAGACCATGGAGCTTGGCCCTTTCACCTACAACGATGGTATAGGGCGGAACATCCTTTGAAACGCCGGTAAGACCGCCGACCATTGCATATGATCCGATATGAGCAAACTGGTGTACGCCCACCAGGCCTCCAAGGATGGCGTTGTCCTCAATTTTTATATGACCGCCCAGGGTTGCGCCGTTTGCCATTATGACGTTATCTCCTATCTGGCAGTCGTGTGCCACATGGGAATATGCCATCAGAAAAATATTATTTTTAAGAATCGTTTTGCGGTTACCGCCTTTAGTGCCTCTGTTAATCGTTACATATTCTCTAAAAATATTATCATTGCCGATAATAAGTTCCGTGTCTTCTTCTTTAAACTTCAAATCCTGGGGGATGGTTCCCAGAGAGCAGAACTGAAATATATGGCATCTTTCCCCGATTGTTGTGGGACCCTCTATAACAACCTGTGGGCCGATCCTGGTATTGTTTCCGATTTTTACGTTGTCACCGATTACAGTATATGCGCCGATCTCTACATTTTCCCCGATCTCGGTATTTTTACCTGTTATCACTGTTTGATGTATCATTTTGTGCTCCGTTATATTTAAAAAAACTACTTAAATGCGTATTCTTAGCCTGATGATATTATCGTCGTTTATGATGTGCTACATTGCACACAAAAGTACAGCTTCTGCTGCAAGCTGTCCGTCTACGAACGCATTGCCATTAAATTTCCAGATGGATCTTTTGAAAGCAATCGCTTCAAGTTCAAATCTGATCTGATCACCCGGTACCACCGGTTTTCTAAATCTGCACTTGTCAATCCCGATAAAGCGGACATCTTTGTTGTTTGCTTTTGAGTCCGGAGAAGACAGAAAATGAAGCACACCCCAGCTTTGCGCCATGGCTTCAACAATGAGTACGCCGGGCATTATTGGTTCTCCGGGGAAATGACCCTGGAAGAAGGGTTCATTAATCGTAACATTTTTAATCGCCACTATTTTTTTATTTTCTTCGAATTCAAGAACCCTGTCCAGAAGCAGGAAAGGGTATCTATGGGGTATGAGCTCCATTATCTCTTTAATATCAACCATTATTCATCCCTTTTATTTAATTTTAGATTCTAATTCGGAAATTTTCTTTTTGAGACCCTTTATCGTTTGGTTCATCTCGGGTAGTTTTCTGAAAATCAAAGTTGATCTTAACCAGTCACGATGGGGCATGGAAGGAGCTCCGGATACGGTCTGTCCCGGAGGGATATCTACGGCAATGCCGCCTCTGGCTCCCACCGTTACATCGTCTCCGATCTTGACATGGCCGACAGAAGCGGACTGGCCGGCCATGGTCACCCGGTCTCCGAGGAGAGTGCTGCCGGATATTCCAGCCTGGGCTACGATTACGGAGTCTTCTCCTATGGTACAGTTGTGAGCAATCTGGATTAAATTGTCAAGTTTTGCGCCGCGTTTGATCCAGGTTCTGCCCATGGTTGCCCGGTCAATCGCTGTACATGCGCCGATCTCAACATCATCGTCTATCTGTACAATGCCGAGCTGGGGTATCTTAAACTTTTTGGCGCCGTCAGGTGCAAACCCGAAACCGTCACTGCCGATGATCGCGCCTGAATTTATAATAACATTGCTGCCGATAATACATTCCTCCCTGATGGTGACATTGGGGTGGAGGAGGGTATTGCTACCGATTTTTACCTGCCTGCTTATCGTGCAGTTAGGGTATATTGTTGTGTTGTCTCCGATGATGCATCCGTCTCCAATAAAAACAAACGGATATAGAGTGACATTTTTACCAAGCTGAACATCTTTGCCGATGAAAGCTCTTTCATCAATCGTTCCTGATTCTTTTTGAGGGGGGTTAAGATAGGTAATAGCTTTGGCGTATGCCAGATAAGGGCTCTTCACCTTAAGAAGGTTCTTTGTTTCTGAGGAGATATCAAGAGAACAGACGATGGCAGAGGCATTTGTCTGCTCAATATATTTGATATACTTCGGGTTTGCGACAAAGGTGATGTCGCCTTCTTTTGCATCTTCAATACCGGAGATATTTCTTATTAAGATGTTTTCATCTCCGTCTACTGTTCCATCAAGGATCTGCGCAATATCTTTTAGCCTGATTTCCATTTTGTATGCTTTATGAGTTAAAACACAGGGGATACGTTCTCCGCTGTGTTTTAAATGTTTGTTTTATTGTTAATGCTGTGTTTGCCGGATATCTAATGTGAAAAATAAATGATCACATTTTTACTTTTTGTTCTTGTTATACTGCGCATCGAAAATAGCGATAACCTTGTCTGTGAGATCAATTGAATCGGATGCATACAGGATGTTGCGCTCATTTTTTTCAAAAACGATGGTGTAGCCGTTGTCTTTTCCGTATTTCTGGATGACGGGGAGAAGATCTTCAAGGATATCGTTTGTGAGTTCTGCTTCCTTAAGCTGAACTTCTGATTTTGAATCTTTGACCTGTCTTTCATAATCACGCTGTTTGCGGATATAGTCTTTTTCTTTTTCTCTTCTTACACTGTCAGTGAGCATCATGCTTTGTTTCTGAAGGACTTCTCCGAGTTTTTCTATACCGGCTTTTTCTTTTAAAATGGTGTCTTCAATTTCTTTGACTTCTTTCTGGAATTTTGCCATTGCATCTTTGCCCGCAGCGCTTTCTATCACGGCTTTTTGTATCGCTACATAACCGAACTTATATTCTTCGGCAAAACTTTTAGAGGATATCATAATTAATGGGACTAAGATTGCTGCTGTCATTAAAAATTTCTTCATAGTTTTTTCCTTCCGATTTTTTATATTATGTTAACTGATCGCTTTATTAATTCCGCTATGGCGGGAAAGCGTTGCTTTTCAATTTTAGATGCTCTTTAAATGACCTTAGAACATTCGTCCCATTGAGAATTCAAAGTTGCTGGAGTCCTCATCATCTTCCGGAGAAAGATTAACTCCCCACACCAGCCGTAAGGGTCCGAAAGGGGAGTACCAGTTGACGCCGACTCCGGCGCATGTTCTTATGTCTGATAAAAAAGAATCATCTGTTTCATATGCGTTTCCGGCGTCAAAAAACAAGAGTCCGCGTACGCCTGAACCGGGCATAATGGGAAATAGAAATTCAAAATTAAAAAAGAGTTCTTTTTCACCGCCCACGCAGTCATATTTGTTTTTACGTGAAGGGCGGGATTTTTTTGGCCCGACTGTCCGGGCTTCAAATCCGCGCAGAGAGTCCAGTCCGCCCAGGAAAAATTTTTCAGAAATGGGGATGTCCTCGCCCATTTCAAACAGCTGTCCGATCTCGCCTCTGGCCATGAATGCGGTATTAAAAGGAAACGGGAAATATTTGGCGGCGCTTGCAATGACTCCGATAAATTTGCTGTCCCCGCCGAAGCCGGCCAGCTCAACGGAAAAGCTGCAGTTGGACCCCATCCGGGGTTTCCAGTGGTCATCCCTTGAATCTCTGACAATGCTTCCGGTAATACTGCTGGTTAATATTCTGCCTTCCTGCTCAACGATATCCAGCGCGACATCATCATAATCATCGACTTCAATGTCGGTATCTTCAAGTCTGTAGGTCAGGTAAAAACGGGTGTAGTCAAATTTATGGTCAAGGGGAAAACTGGCGCGCAGGTTAAAGCCCTGACTTTCCCGGTCGAACTCTCTATACTCCCTGTCGATTTTAAAAAGATCAAACCCGACAGATGTACGGGTGCCTCTAAACCACGGCTCGGTAAAGGAAATGTCAAACTGGCTGGAATCTCCCCCGATCTGCGCCATCAGGCTTAAACGCTGTCCTTTGCCGAACAGGTTGTTCTGGGAGATCTGGAACATCCCCACCACGCTGTCCATGGAACTGTATCCGGCACCCACGCTGAATGCACCGGTGGGACGTTCAGTTACCTCTACCTGGAGTTTTATAAGATTATCTTTGCTCCCGGGGGAGGTGTTTACATTAACCTCTTCAAAGAATCCCAGGTTGTTGATTTCCTGTTTGCTTCGTTTAATCTCCTCTGAATTGTAAACGGAACCTTCGATCAGGCGCATTTCCCTTCTGATGACCTTGTCCCGTGTTCGGGTATTCCCAGTGATCTTAATTTCTTCAATGTATATCTTTTTCCCTTTGATAATCTTGAAAATCAGGTCAACGGTTTTATCTTCGCGATTTATGTTTGTCAGGGGGGTGATGTCTGAGAAAGCAAAGCCCTGTTCAGCGTACAATGCTCTTAAGGCAATCAGATCGTCATTTAATTTCTGACCGTTAAATGTCTGTCCTGAAATTGCTTTAACTTTTGACTGTAGAATATCTTTGTCGTGGATCAGGTCGCCATCAAAACCGATTGATCCGATGGTGAATTTTGGGCCTTCGGTTACGTTTATATGGATATGAATCCCTTTTTTCTTAAATGTAACAGTTGGTTTTCCCACCTCAACCAGGAGAAAGCCTTTGCTGTAATAAAAGGCTGTCATGCGTTCAAGGTCTTTTTCCAGGCCCTCGTCTTTGTAAATCCCTTTTGTTGTGAAAAGAGACATCAGACTTTTTTCCCGGGTTTCCATGACTTTGCTGATTTTCTTTCCTGAAATGGAGTCGTTTCCGGAAAAGGTGATTTTTTTAACTTTGACAATATCACCTTCTTTAATCGAATAGTCGATGCCGACCATGTCGTTCGGCATCGGTTTTACTTTGTAGGATACGTCTGCCTGGTAGTATCCCTTATCCAGATAGAGCTTTTTGACGCGAGTGACATCGCCGTTTACTTTATTCAGGTCGAGTATCGTTCTGGGTTTTGCTTCAAGAACTTCCTGAACGTCATCATGCTTTATTTTTTTGTTGCCGATTATCTGTACGGCCTTGACCATGGGTTTTTCTTCAACCTGAAAGGTTATTTCTTTTCCTGCTTCTGTATCTTCGCTTGTTATCTGGATGTCTTTGAAATAACCCATCTGGTATATTTTCTTAAGGTCTTCCTGGAGCACCTCGGGTGAAAAGGCTTCGCCCTGTTTTGTCCGGATAGCATAGAGTACAGCATCTTCTTCGATGAACCGGTTGCCCACAATAATGACTTTACTGACGGTTTCTTTTTCTAAAATGATAAAGTTTATTTTGCGTGCTATTTCCTGAAGTTTGCTGGTGATGCCGGAAACATTGTCTGAAGTGACATAGAGTCTTTGTACGGGCTTTATGTCTTTGACATCAAAGAGTGAAATGTCAAGGCTTAGCATTTTGCCGATTTTTGTCAGTTCGCCAAGAACAATAAAATCTACATTCAGTTTTTCCCCTAACAGAACGGCCTGTTCGCCATCTACTGTTTTAAGGTCTATGTCCTGAATGGTTTTTGCAATAAGCGGTTTTTCAATGGTTTTTATTTCCCCCCTTTTTTCAAGGCGGGTTGAAAGCATGTCGGGTATTGCTTTACTCAGGTAGGTCAGGTTTTCTTCACTGTGAATCGCAAAAGGAAGAATCGCCACGTTTTGCTCTTTTTCAGCTCTTGACGTGGTGCTGAGAAAGAAAACCAAAGAGACAGCAAGGAGTAAACAGGACTTTAGTTGCGTAGAGTAATTTTCTTTTTTCATAATCCGTTGATTTATATAAGTTTTTTGTTATAAGATCTGAAATTGATGACTTCGCAAAAATTCAGCTTGCATGTTCTTTAAGTTCTTTACCTTCGACAGCCGTTACCGGTTTTTGATCTTTCCATCTTCAACCGTTATCTTTCGTGACATTTTAAGGGCAAATTCTTCATTATGGGTGACGATAATAAGTGTTATGCCAAGGTTACTGTTCAGCTCTAAAAGAAGATTGAATACTTCCCTGCCTGTGGGCGTGTCAAGATTACCTGTGGGTTCATCTGCAAGTAATATCTCCGGCTCCATGATGAGTGCGCGTGCCACAGCGACTCTCTGTTGTTCCCCGCCTGACATTTCCCCGGGTTTATGCGTCACCCGGTTTTTCAGGCCCATTTTTTCAAGCAGCTGAACCCCCTTTTTTTCTGCAGCGGGTTTGTCTTCCCCTGCGATAAGTGCCGGCATTATTGTGTTTTCAAGTGCATTGAATTCCGGCAGAAGATGGTGAAACTGAAAGATAAATCCCAGTTTGTTATTTCTAAATTCCGCCAGTTTTTTCTGACTGTAGGAGAACAGGTTTTTGCCTCTATACACAACCATACCTGAAGAGGGTTTGTCAAGCGTTCCTATAATATTTAAAAGCGTGCTTTTGCCAGCTCCGGATGGACCGGTGATGGCACATTTGTCCCCTTTATCGATGGTAAAGCCTATCTCTTTGAGAACTTCGGTTTTTGCCCCATTGCCTTCAAATGTTTTTATGAGGTTTTCAATTTTCAAGAAAGGTTCAACAGGGCTGTTTGTGCCCGAAATATTATTCATAGCGAAGTGCCTCGGCAGGTTCCAGATTTGCGGCCTGTCTGGATGGATAAAAGGTTGCAATAAAGCTGATCAGGATAGCGATGAAAGCAACGAAGAAAACATCCCAAGCGTTTATCTTTACGGTTAGATCCGGGATATAATAAATATCCTTTGAAAGGGATACAATATGAAAGTTGTTCTGGACGAAGGCCAGAAAACACCCGCCGGCAAGTCCGATTACGGTTCCGGTTGTGCCTATGATCAGGCCCTGCAGCATGAATATTCTCATGATCGAGGCTTTCGTTGCTCCCATTGATTTTAATATGGCTATTTCTCGGTTTTTATCATTCACCATCATGATCAGTGTTGCGACAATACTGAAGGCTGCAACTATAATTATAAGTATCAGGATAATAAACATGGCTGTTTTTTCAAGTTTTAAAGCAGCGTACAGATTTTTATGCATTTCTTTCCAGTCTCTTATCTGATACTCCGGTCCCAGAAGTTCCTTTGCCTTTGTCACAACGCTTTCAGTGTCATAAATGTCATTTACACTGAGCCAGATGCCGCCGACTTCACCCGGCATTTTCATAAAACGCTGTGCGTTTTCAACAGAAATATATGCCATGCCTGTGTCATATTCATACATGCCGGATTCAAATATGCCGGCAATAATGAATTTTTTCCAGCCGGGCACCATGCCCGCAGGTGAAATAAGTCCTGTGGGAGATATTACGGTTACCGGGCTTCCTGTTCCTATCCCCAGGATCTCTGAAAGTTCTTTGCCTATGATGATGCCGGGATAGTTTGTGCTGTTGTCATAATAAATATCATCCTGGAGCAGTTTTAGTTCACCTTCTATGATCGATCTTTTTATATCTATAACACCGGGTGCGGTTTCGATGTCTATGCCGTGAAGTATAACCGGAGAGACTCTTGAGCCCGATGACAGCATGACCGTGCTGATGATGAACGGGGTTGCGGCTTTTACGTTTTTCAGTTTATTCAGGTCTGTTATTGCTTTTTCATGATCTTTAATGTTAGCGTAAAATTTGTTTATGACAACATGAGAATTTGTGCCCAGTATTTTTTCTCTCAGGTCATCCGTGAATCCTGTCATCACACCCAGTACGAGTATAAGCGCCATCACGCCTATGGCGACGCCGACGATTGAAATAAGTGTGATCAGAGAAATGAAGACCTGTTTTCTCTTTGCGCGAAGATATCTCAGTGCTATGAAAAGTTCATAGGGCAGTTTCTTCAATGCTTGGGCCTTTCAGATCGAAAGAGGGGGAAAAGGATAACATCTCTGATTGAAGGTGAATCGGTTAGAAGCATCACCAGTCTGTCGATTCCGATGCCTTCTCCTGCAGCAGGCGGCATGCCGTGTTCAAGCGCGGTGAGGAAATCTTCATCTATCTGAAAGGGCTGACCATTGATAGTATCCTTTGTTTCGGCCTGCTTCATAAAACGTTTTCTCTGGTCTTCCGGGTCGTTTAGCTCTGAAAATGCATTTGCAATTTCCCGTCCGGCAATAAACAGTTCAAAACGGTCTGTTACGGATGGGTCTTTTTCATTCTTTCGGGCAAGCGGAGAGACCTCTACCGGATAGTGGGTTACAAAAGTGGGCTGGATCAGTTCTTTTTCAGCAGCCTCCTCAAATATCTCTGTTACGATTTCACCCAGCTGTTCCTGTCCTGTAATTTCAATCCCGATCTTTTTGGCATGTTCCCGTGTTTTCTCAAGGTCGTCAAGATCTGAAATATCGATCCCGGCATATTTTGCAGCGGCTTCTTTGAGCGGAAGTCTTTTCCAGGGGGAACTGAAATCCAGTTCCTTCCCCTGATACATCACTTTTGAAGACCCCAGCAACTCATTGCATATATGACAGAACATCTCTTCGGTCAGGTCCATCAGGTCTTCATAGGTGGCATAGGCATGATAGAACTCAACCATGGTAAACTCAGGGTTGTGCTGTGTTGATATTCCTTCATTTCTGAAGTTACGGTTTATTTCAAAGACTCTTTCTATGCCGCCCACTAAAAGTCTTTTTAAGTAAAGTTCCGGAGCTATTCTTAAATAAAGATCCGTATTTAAGGTGTTGTGATGGGTTTTGAAGGGCTCTGCAGCTGCTCCGCCGGAGATGGGATGCATCATGGGCGTTTCGACTTCCACAAAATCACGTTTTAACAGAAAATCTCTTATCATGGTAATGATCCGGGCCCGGGCCAGGAATGTTTTCTTAACTTCCGGATTTACGATCAGGTCAAGATATCTCTGCCTGTATCTTGTTTCGATGTCCTGAAGTCCATGCCATTTTTCAGGAAGCGGGCGAAGGGTTTTTGTCAGAAATGAAAAATTATCTGCAAGTATGGTGAGTTCTTCTGATTTTGTTATGAAAACTCTTCCTGTGATGCCGATAAAGTCGCCAATATCCACCTTTTTAAAGACGTCGTAGCTTTCGCTTCCAACCTTGTTCTTCTGAACATATGCCTGGATCATTCCTTTTCTGTCCTGGATGTGAATAAAGGCTGCTTTTCCAAAGCTTCGGACAGAGATGACTCTTCCTGCAATTGAAAATATTTCTTCACAGGCTTCGATCTCTTCTTTCTGCTTATCTTTAAATTTTTCTACCACCTGCTGAGTGGTGTTCAGCGCTTTAAAGTTATTGGCATAAGGATTGATGCCGCTTTCTTTGAGTTCATTTACTTTTTGTATCCGGGCTTGCAGGAAATCTTTTTTTTCATCCATAATATTGATTGATTTTTAATAAGTTAGAATGTTTGATTAATTATTTATCTTATGATATATTTTTGCTCTTAAACTTCTGGAAAATAGCTTAACTTTTCCTTTAAGTCAAGGTAAAAGCACGTCCAGGCTTAAAACCGACTGGAACTTCCATGAAAATGCAATTGAAGGACCCTGGATTCAGTCCGGGGATTGAGCCTGCTGCTAAAGCGGATGAACACAAAAATGAAAACCTGAAAAAGAGTTTTTGGAATCTGATATGTTGATGAGCGACAGAGACTTTTTTGGGAAAAGAAAATAATTTGTAAAGAAAGGATATTCTTATGGCTCAGGAAGAACTCAGGAAAAAAATCATTGAATTTGCAGGAACGTATGAATACTCGAATCTGATAACCCTTGACGGCTCAGGTTTCCCGAAAGGCAGGATGATGGAAAATCTTCCTTTTGGACAGGATCTGACTTTCTGGTTTGCAACAGGGGCCCAGTCTAATAAGGTTTCGGAAATTAAAAATAATTCAAAAGCAGGCGTTTTTCTTTACCGGCCGGAAGATCACAGCAGTATATCGGTGCAGGGAACGGCGGAAATTGTGACAGATGATGCGGTTAGAAAGGAAAAATGGAAAGAAAAATGGACAGCTTTCTGGCAGGAAGGGCCTTCTGATCCTGCTTATACCCTGATCAAGGTTATTCCTGAACAGATTGTTTATCTCGATTTTGCAAATCATCACCAGGAAATACTTGCTTTGTAAAAGGTCTATGAGACGCTGCTTTTATCTTTTAAGACAACTTGTTATGAAAAAACAATATGTTGTGGCTTGACGAGACCTTGTGCGGGCAGGTAGTGAATGATATATTTTGTTATTGAAAAAGCGTTTGATGCATGATAGAATCAAGAATTTGATTGACAAAAGTCTCTTATCCTTATATACACAAACGCTTAACTTTTAGTTTATGGAAAGATATTTGCAGATAGCAGTTAAGGATATTTCAGAGGGTGAAAAACAGACTGAATTCAAGTTGGACATCATGTCTGTTTCAGGTCTGTTTGAAGATGCAGCAGATATCTGCGGGGTTTCCACACCTTTAAGTCTTAAATGCAGATATATGCGATGCGGGTCGGAGATTGTTCTGGACGCATCATACAAAGTTCAGCTTAAGCTGAACTGTATAAACTGTCTGGATGACTTTACCTATGGACTGGATTCAAGCTTTCGTTATGTCCTCAGACCCGGTTCTGAAGAAGTTGCTCCGGAGGAGCGGGAGCTGCAGAGAGATGATCTGGAGACAGGCTCTTACGAAGGGGAGACGATAGATCTTGGGGATATGCTCCGGGAGCAGGTAGTTCTGAGCCTGCCCCAGTATCCGCACTGCAGGGAAGACTGTCTCGGGCTTTGCGCAAACTGCGGAGAAAATCTAAACAAAGGGTCCTGTAAGTGCTTTTCGGAGGATAAAAAAGCATTTTCCCCGTTTCATGTTTTAAAAAAACTTAAAGAAGATAAATAATTTTTTATAAAAGTTTTAAAAATAAATATCGGCAACTAATAAATCAAATGTGAGATAATAAAATGGCAGTACCAAGGAAAAAAGTTTCCAAAAGCAGAAAAAAGACAAGAAGAGCACATGACAGCCTAACGGCCCCGAATCTTGTAAACTGTCCACAGTGCAGTGAGCCCAAGAAATCACATTGTATCTGTCCCAAGTGCGGATATTATAATGGCAGAGAAGTTATTTCTATTACGGCAGAATAGTTGTGATAAGAGGTGAATTCTGAATTTTTGATGATGTCATTATAATTTTGATAAGGGAATAACGGACGCATGTATAAGGCTAGAATAATCGGAACCGGTTCATATGCACCTGAAAAGGTGCTTACCAATAAAGATTTAGAAGCTATTGTAGACACCACCGATGAATGGATCCTCACCCGGACCGGTATTAAAGAAAGGCATATTGCTTCTAACGGAGAAGCTTCATCAGATTTTGCAACTCAGGCAGCCTTAAATGCCATGGAGATGGCAGGTGTTTCTCCTGAGGAAATTGATATGATCATTGTGGGTACCATCACGCCTGATATGAACACGCCTTCGGTCGCCTGTCTTGTTCAGGATAAAATAGGGGTAAAAAAGGCGGTGTCCTTTGATATTTCAGCCGGCTGCACCAGTTTTTTATACGCTCTTTCTGTTGCTGATAAGTTCATGATGACAGGCCACGCAGATAAAATTCTGGTGATTGGTGCGGAGACCCTTTCAAAGATCACGAATTATGAAGACAGGGGCACATGCATTCTTTTCGGTGACGGTGCTGGGGCTGTTGTTCTGTCAAAGGAAAAGGGTGACCGGGGTATCCTGTCAACGCATCTTTTCTCGGATGGTTCATACGGAGATCTTCTTTATATGCCCGGGGGCGGATCTGCCAGACCGGCTTCCCAGGAAACGCTTGAAAAAAGAGAACATTATCTCAGGATGGATGGTAACAAGGTCTTTAAAATTGCGGTCAAGTCTCTTGAAGAAGCAGCCCTTACCGCGTTGACACATAATGGCTTGACCGGTAAGTCAATTGATCTTCTTATTTCACATCAGGCGAATTCAAGGATTATTGCTGCCATTGGAAAACGCCTGGGCCTTCCATCTGAAAAAATATTTATGAATATCAGCAGATATGGTAATACATCTTCGGCATCCGTGCCGATAGCAATAGATGAAGCTAACAGACAAAAGAGAATAAAAGAAAATGACTTAATATTGCTGGATGCATTCGGAGCAGGTTTTACCTGGGGGTCAGCAGTGCTTCGATGGTAGACAACAGAAAGGCTGGGAGACATGTTGGATTATAATTTGACAGAAACACAAGTACAGATCGTTGAACTGGCACGAAAAGTTGCCAAAGAAAAAATACTTCCTGTGAGAGCGGAACTTGATGAGAAGGGTGAGTTTCCCTGGGAAATTTTAAAGGTCCTGGCAGATGTGGGTTTGTTCGGAGTTTATATTCCTGAAGAGTATGGTGGACTTGGATTCGGAAACCTTGAGAACTGTCTTGTGGTTGAAGAACTGAGCAAGGTATGTGTCGGCGTTTCCGTCAGTTTTGCTGCGAGCGGTCTGGGAACATATCCTATTCTTCTTTACGGAAGTGATGAACAAAAGAAAAAATATCTGCCGGATATTGCATCCGGGAAAAGGCTTGCTGCTTTTGGTATTACCGAGTCAAGTGCAGGAAGCGACTCTGCATCAATCAGGACAACAGCCAAAAAAGATGGGGATAAGTATATTATAAATGGTGTGAAACAGTGGATCACCAATGCCGGTGAAGCCGAGGTGTACAGCTTTATTGCAAAAACAGATCCCAAGAAGGGGCCCCGCGGTGCAAGTGCTTTTATTATTGAAAAGGGGAACCCCGGCTTCAGCTTTGGTGCAAAAGAGAACAAGCTGGGGATTCGTGCTTCTGCGACCCGTGAACTGATTTTTGAGGACTGTGAAATTCCTGCAGAGAATCTGATCGCACGTGAAGGTATGGGCTTTATCGTTACCATGAAAAATTTTGACCAGACCCGTACCGGTATTGCGGCACAGGCCGTGGGTCTTGCAGCAGGCGCTTTAAATGAAACCATTATGTATGCCCATGAAAGAAGGACCTTCGGTAAAGCCATTATTTCGCATCAGGCTGTTCAGCATATGCTTGCGAATATGGCAACAGAGATCGAAGCTGCCCGTGCACTCACATATCAGTCAGCCCGTTATTGTGATTCCGGAGCCAAAGACATGTCAAAATATTCATCAATGGCAAAATTGTTTGCTTCTGATGTCTGTATGAAGGTGACCACAGATGCGGTGCAGATCTTCGGCGGATATGGATTTATGAAGGAATATCCTGTTGAAAAGATGATGCGTGATGCAAAGATCCTTCAGATATATGAGGGCACAAACCAGATCCAGAGGAATGTTATCGGTCAGTACCTGATTAAAGAAGCCGCCGGTAGAAAGCTGGTATAGCTGTTTTTTTAAAGATAGGCCGGTAAATACCATATGTGGTAGATGTAAAAAAAGATTGCACAATTGTTACAATTATTATAAAAAAAGGTGTTAATGATGGATTTGATGGATAAGGTTGCAATTGTAACGGGGGCAGCGCAGGGCATCGGGAAAGTGATTGCTCTTGGTCTGGCAAAGTGCGGGGCTGATATTGCTGTATCCGATATAAATGAAGACAGTCTTAACGAGGTGGTAATAGAGATAGAGGCTCTCGGACGTAAGGCCATAGCCGTAAAGATGGATGTTTCCAGTCTTAAAGACTGTGAGGACATGGTTAAAAGGACAGTAGATGCTTTCGGGAAGGTGGATATTCTTATAAACAACGCCGGTATAACCAGAGATACCGTTCTTCTCCGGATGAAAGAGGAACAGTGGGATCAGGTGATACAGGTGAATCTGAAGGGAACGTTTAACTGTACCAAGGCTGTGATACGCAGTATGTTTAAGCAGAAATCCGGAAAAATAATAAATATTTCATCTGTGACCGGAGCCATGGGGAATGCGGGTCAGGCAAACTATTCTGCTTCCAAGGCTGCCGTAATGGGATTTACAAAATCAATTGCCCGTGAATATGCGCACTGCGGGATTACGGTTAATGCGGTTGCGCCGGGTTTTATTAAGACCGCAATGACGGATGCAATACCGGAAAAAGACCGTGATGCAATGATCTCTATCATACCGGCAAAAAGGCTGGGACTGCCGGAAGACGTTGCAGATACCGTGTGTTTTCTGGCAAGTGATATGGCAAGCTACATTACAGGGCAGATTATACATGTGAATGGTGGAATGTACATGTAGACTTGAAAATAACAAAGGCAATAATACATAGAATAATCGTTAGTTAATTAAGGAGGAAATGAGAATGTCAGTAGAACAAAGAGTTAAAGAGATAATTGTTGAGCAGCTTTCGGTCAGCGAGGAAGAAGTTGTTCCAGAAGCTTCTTTTGTAGATGATCTTGGAGCAGACTCTCTGGATCTGGTTGAGCTTATTATGGTTATGGAAGAAAAATTTGAGCAGGAGATCCCTGATGAAGATGCAGAAAAACTCCAGACCGTTAAAGATGCAATTGACTATATCAAAGAGCGCGTAACTGAATAATAGACATCGTTTTTCATGTAATGATTTGATCTTTGCGTTTAAAAGCATATAAAAGCCTTCCTCTTACGATGGTGGGCTTTTAATTTTTAATTTAATAATCAATCGGGAGCTTTGGGTTTGGAAAAAAGAAGAGTAGTCGTAACAGGTCTGGGTATTGTTTCTCCTCTTGGCATCGGACTGGAGGAAAACTGGGACGCTGTCAGTAACGGCAGATCAGGTATCGGTCCAATTACACGTTTTGATCCTAAAGATGTTAATTCAAAGATTGCAGGAGAGGTTAAAAATTTCAATCCTGAAGACTATATCGATAAAAAAGAAATAAAGAAAATGGATACCTTTCTGCACTATTCTCTTGCTGCCGGAAAGATGGCGATGGCGGATTCCGGGCTTGTGATCAATGATGAAAATGCCGAGAGGGTAGGGGTCCTGGTCGGTTCAGGACTTGGCGGTCTTGAGACGATTGAGAAATATCATTCACTGATGCTGGAAAAGGGGCCTAAAAAAATATCTCCTTTTTTCATTCCCATGCTGATTGTTAATCTTGCTCCGGGTCATATTTCCATGTATTTCGGATGTAAAGGCCCGAACTCAAGTATTGTTACAGCCTGTGCAACCGGTAATCACTCCATCGGAGAAGCCTTTAAGATTATTCAGCGCGGTGATGCGGATGCCATGATTGCCGGTGGTGTTGAATCCACAATTACACCACTTGCCGTAGGCGGTTTCTGTGCCATGAAAGCGCTTTCAACCCGGAATGATGAGCCGGAAAGGGCCAGTCGTCCATTTGAAAAGGACAGAACAGGGTTTGTTATGGCTGAAGGCGCGGGAATTATTGTGCTTGAGGAAATGGAATCTGCCGTCAAAAGAGGTGCAAACATCTATGGTGAGATCACCGGGTTTGGCTGTAATGCCGATGCACATCATATTACGGCGCCGTCGCCTGGCGGCGAAGGTGCTGCCAGATGTATGAATCTGGCTTTAAAGGATTCCGGTATTAAGTCTGAAGATATTGATTATGTGAATGCACACGGTACTTCCACATATATGAACGATCTGTGTGAGACTCAGGGAATGAAAAGTGTTTTTAAAGAGAATGCGAAGAAACTGTGGGTGAGCTCCACAAAGTCAATGACAGGACATCTTCTGGGTGCCGCAGGCGGAGTTGAGGCCGTGTTCAGTCTTTTGACCATCAAGAACGGTGTTGTTCCACCGACGATTAATTATGAAACCCCTGATCCTGAATGCGATCTTGATTATGTTGCAAATACAGCACGGGAAAAACAGGTGGGTACGGTAATGAGTAACTCTTTCGGGTTCGGCGGAACAAACGCCACCCTTATTTTTCAGAAGTTTGAAGGGTAACGAATAAAAGTGGATATGAAAATTGCTATCGGTTCTGATCACCGCGGTTTTGAGCTCAAGAAGACACTCATTGCCTTTCTTGAAACTTTAAATGTTGAAACAGAAGATATGGGGCCTTTCTCCGATTCTTCTGCAGATTATCCGGAGTTTGCAGCAAAGGTTGCATCCGCAGTCGCAAACGGCGTCTGCAACCGAGGTGTTTTGATCTGCGGTTCAGGGATCGGTATGTCTATTGCGTCAAACAAATTTAAAGGTATCCGGGCAGCGCTTTGCCAGGATATTTACACTGCGGAAATGTGCCGCAGACATAATAATTCTAATATTCTTGTTCTTGGGGAAAGACTGGGAGAGACGCTTTCCCGGGAGATGCTTAAGGTCTGGCTGGAAACGCCTTTTGAAGGCGTAAGACATCAGGAACGGTTAGATCTTATTCATGAAATAGAAAAGAAGAATTTCAAGTAAATCCTGTTTAGTGCTTCTTCCTGAAAATAAGAGGTGACCTGTAATGGCGCCCTTCCTATTTATCAATAATTTTTCAATAATGTCATGTCAGATATAAATAAACGTCCGGAATGGAAAGAATACTTTATTGGTATCGCCAGGCTGGTATCAGAAAGATCCACCTGTACCCGGCGGAAAGTGGGCGCTGTTATCGTGAGGGATAAAAGAGTGCTCGCAACTGGATATAACGGTGCTCCCACAGGACTGTCACATTGCGCGGAAACAGGATGTATCCGCGCAAAGATGGGTGTTCCTTCCGGTCAGAGACACGAACTTTGCCGGGGACTTCATGCTGAACAGAATGCGATTATTCAGGCGGCATATCATGGTATCAGCATTAAGGGCTCAACGCTTTTCTGCACAACCCTGCCTTGCAGTATCTGCTTTAAGATGCTTATCAATGCGGGTATACTCGAGATTGTTTATGAGGAGGGGTATCCAGATGAACTGACTGAGGCGTTTTTAAAGGAATCCGACATGATAATGACAAAATATTAAGGGGGGAGAGCAATGAAATGTCCTTACTGTAATAATCTTGAGGATAAAGTTATTGATTCTCGTATCAGTAAAGATGGTGAGATCATACGCAGGCGAAGGGAATGTCTCGGGTGTGCGAAGCGTTTTACCACACATGAAAAAATAGAAGATAAACTGCCTTTAATTGTGAAAAAGGATGGCCGCAGGGAGCCCTATGACCGGGATAAGACGATGGAGGGCATGAAAAAAGCCTGTCAGAAAAGACCGATCAGTATCGAAGCCATAGAGAAGATCGCTGATAAAATCGAGCAGGACATCGTCTCCCGCGGTGTAAAAGAGATCAAGGGTGCAGAACTTGGCGAAAAGGTCATGCTTGAGCTTCACGATCTTGATGATGTGGCATATGTCAGGTTTGCTTCTGTATACAGGTCTTTCAAGGATATCAGTGATTTTATGGAAGAAGTGAAGACTCTGGTCAAAGATAAAGGCTAACAGCAGCTATTCGCTAGAGTGGTTTTTTTTACTGTAGCCTCAAAAACAGCTTGAACGGTTTAAATGGATTAACCTGAAATTTCAAAGTCCAAATTAAAAAGACCAAATAAAGTTCAAAACACCAGGGTCAAACCATCTGTCAAACCACAGCTTCATGCGACAGCGGATTCATGCTTTTTTCTTTTTTTCTTTTTTGACATTCATTTGATATTTGTGTTTTGACATTTGTTCTTTATCTGGCTTTTAGATTAAACCGCATCAGCCTTTTGTTGCGCGATGGCTACACGTTATGAAAATACTCTAAATGATCAATGGATGGTTTTTAAATGACAGCAGATCTAAAAGAAGATGGTTTTATGAGGACGGCGCTGAAGCTTGCAAGAAGAGGTGCCGGACGGGTGAGTCCCAATCCCATGGTCGGTGCGGTTATTGTAAAGCATGGAAAAATAAAAGGGGAGGGCTACCACCGGTTTTTCGGCGGGGCGCATGCGGAAATAAATGCACTTGAACAGGCCGGAAAAGCAGCACAGGGTGCAGATATCTATGTCAACCTGGAACCCTGCTCTCATTTTGGAAAAACAGCGCCATG
Organism: uncultured Thermodesulfobacteriota bacterium; assembly: GCA_964387595.1. Lineage (GTDB taxonomy): Bacteria > Desulfobacterota > WTBG01 > CAIYCZ01 > CAIRTM01 > JAHEEI01. The sequence goes on from CAYLYF010000030.1 coordinate 31,307, forward strand.
TGTTGATGCGCTCATCAAAAGCGGGATAAAAAGAGTTTTTATTGGTATGGTTGACCCGAACCCTGAAGTCAGCGGAAGAGGGGTGAAAAAACTTAAAAAAGCCGGTATTGAAGTAAAACAGGGGATTCTTGAAAAAGAGTGTAGAAGACTGAATGAGTCCTTTATTAAATATATTACAAAAAGGGAACCTTTCATCACCCTGAAGTCAGCGGCAGGTCTTGACGGCAAAATCGCGGCTTATACGGGGGATTCAAAGTGGATTACCTGCGAAAAATCAAGGAAACTTGTTCACCGGTTGCGCTTTGAGTCAGATGCTGTTATGGCGGGAGTGGGAACGGTTATTGCCGATGACCCGCTTCTAAATGTGAGGATGGTTAAAAAGGCCCGGAAAGAGCCGTTCAGAGTCATTATTGACAGCGGTCTGAAAATACCGCTTCAAAGTAAAATCCTAAAACCGGGGGCTGCTGAAAAGACCCTGGTTGCGGTGTTAAAAGAAAAGTCCGTTTCTAAAAAAGCTGAAAAAATAAAAAAGATCGGGGCGCGGATCATTCCTGTTTCGGGTGAGAATAACCGCATAGACCTGAAAAAACTGCTCAGGATTTTGGCAAAACAGGGAATTGCCAGTATACTCCTGGAAGGAGGCTCGGAGGTGAATGCGGCAGCTTTAGAAGCCGGAATAGTAGATAAGATTATGCTGTTTTATGCCCCGAAGCTGATTGGCGGAAAGAAATCCTTTAGCATGATAGGCGGTCAGGGCAAAAAACGCATCTCGGACTCGGTAAATATTGATGAAATAGGGATTAAACGGGTGGGTTCTGATTTTGTTGTTGAGGGATATGTGGTATAATCTAGTATTTTGTAACTCTGATTTCAGAGTTTGGAGCTCATTTAACGAGGATTGTTAGAACACGGTTAAATGTGAAAGTGCCTTAAGTACTTGAAGTGCACTAAAGTATTTAAAGTAATTGCGGTGCTTTAAGGCTCTTTAACTTTAAGTAATTTAAACAGGGGAAGTAAATATGTTTACCGGACTGATCGAGGATGTCGGTGAGATAACAAAGATAACCAGCCTTGGAAGCGGGAAGCAGTTTACTTTGAAAAGCGGTATTCCGGGTGATGAAATAAATATCGGTGACAGCATTGCGGTAGACGGGGTCTGCCTGACGGCAACCGGTTTTATTGAAAAGGGGTTTTCGGTTGACGTGTCTCCTGAAAGTCTGAAACGGACCACCCTGAGTACCAAAAAGGCCGGACACCGGGTCAACCTGGAAAGGGCCTTACGGCTTTCAGACCGGCTTGGCGGTCATCTTGTTTCCGGGCATGTGGATGGAGAAGCGGTTGTTTCTGCTATCGTTAAAAAAGATGATTTTATAAAGATCGGGTTCACCGCATCCGGAAACATCCTGAAATATATTATAGAGAAAGGTTCTGTTACCGTAGATGGTATAAGCCTTACGGTGAATGGCTGTACAAAGAACGGATTTGATGTGATGATCATTCCGCACACTTTTTCCCGGACAACACTTCATGCGAGGAAAAAGGGTGACCGGGTCAATATTGAAAATGACATCATCGGTAAATATGTTGAGAAGCTTATTCTGGGTGCAGATATCGGGAAAGACGGTGTGACGAAAGAGCTTTTGAATAAATATAAATTTATCTAATTAAAAAGACTAACATATTAAGAATGGAATAAAGAAATGCCTATTGAACGCGTACTAAAAGCCATCGATGAAATAAAAAAAGGGAAGATGGTTATCTTAAGTGATGATGAGGACAGGGAGAATGAAGGTGACCTGACCATGGCAGCTGAAATGGTCACACCTGAGCACATAAACTTTATGGCAAAATATGGGCGGGGACTGATATGCCTTTCCCTGACAGACAAAAAATGCCGCGAACTGGATCTTCCCATGATGGTCCAGGACAACACCTCCTCTTTTCAGACCGGGTTCACGGTTTCAATAGATGTGGTGAAGGGCGGAACGACCGGAATTTCGGCGGCTGACAGGGCTCTCACCATCTTAACTGCGGTTAAAGATGATTGCAAGCCTGAGGAGCTGGGAAGACCGGGCCATATCTTTCCTTTAAGAGCTTTGCCGGGCGGTGTGCTTCGCAGGACAGGCCAGACCGAAGGATCTGTTGATCTGTGCCGTCTTGCCGGCCTGAAGCCCGCCGGGATTATCTGTGAGATCATGAATGATGACGGGACCATGGCCAGAATGCCTGATTTGAAGGAATTTGCCAAAGAACACGATGTGCATATTGTTACGGTGGCGGATATTATTCAGTATCTGATCGCTAAAGAATCTCTGGTGAAAAGAATGGTCGAGACAAATCTTCCCTCTAAGTTCGGAGGTGATTTTAAGATGATCGTTTATGAAAATGTGGTTGACACCCATCATCATATTGCTCTTGTTAAAGGTGAATGGGAAGAGGATGAAGAAGTCCTGATCCGGGTTCATTCCGAATGTCTTACCGGAGACTGCCTGGGGTCCATGCGGTGTGATTGCGGCGATCAGTTAGAGAGCGCGATGGAAATGATCGCAGCAGAGGGAAAGGGTGTGATCGTTTATATGCGCCAGGAAGGACGTGGAATCGGCTTTCTAAACAAGATCAGGGCCTATGCCCTGCAGGATAAAGGCAGAGATACCATTGAGGCAAATGAGGACCTGGGCTTTGATGCGGATCTTAGAGACTATGGTGTCGGCGCCCAGATTATCAGGGATCTAGGCATTAAAAAGATAAAGCTGCTTACGAATAATCCGAAAAAGATAGTGGGACTTGAAGGATACGGGCTTGAGATCACTGAGAGAGTGCCTATTGAAATAAAGCCAAAACCTGAAAATTTAAAGTATCTTTCGACAAAAAAGGAAAGAATGGGGCATATGTTAAATATGACTGATGAAAAAACCAAATCTTAATAAGAGAAGGGGCTGTTATGGTCAAGACATATGAAGGTAAGCTTGAGGCTAAAAAATTTAAATTTGCAATAATCGTAAGCAGGTTTAATGATTTTATCGTAAACCGGCTGCTTGGCGGTAGTATGGATGCGCTGGTAAGACATGGTGCTGAAGAAAGAAATATCGAAGTCATAAAAGTGCCGGGCGCATTTGAAATACCGCTGGCTGCAAAAAAGCTTGCGAAAGCCGGAAAGTATGACGCCATTATCTGTTTGGGTGCAGTTATCCGGGGAGATACGCCTCATTTTGAATATGTTGCCTCAGAGGTTACCAAGGGGATCGCCCTGGTGGGACTCGAAGCTGAAATTCCTGTTTCTTTTGGAATACTGACGACTGAAAATATTGAACAGGCGATTGAAAGGGCGGGAACCAAGTCCGGTAATAAGGGCTGGGATGCTGCTGTTTGTGCGATTGAAATGGTAAATGTGTTAAAACAGTTTTAACT
>CAYLYF010000030.1:34814-37439 GCA_964387595.1 uncultured Thermodesulfobacteriota bacterium
CGTACAAATTTTTGCAAAAAACCTTTGGCCCTGGATAATGCTTTTATTCAGGGCCGATATATTTAGTCTCTGTTCTGTCTGTAAATTGTGTTCATATTTAAATGCCGTTTAAGACAGGCTGTAAGAAAGGTGTTATTTTTGGGAAGCAGAAGAAAATCAAGAGAGATAGCCATTCAAATACTCTATCAGTTTGAAATGAACAGAACAGATATTGATGAAGGTCTCAATCTTTTTTGGGGGGAGCATAAACATCCTGATGCTATCGTTCAATTTGCAGACTTTCTTGTCCGGGGGGTTGAGGATAAGAAAGAAGAGATTGACAATCTTATTGTCAATGCTTCTGCAAACTGGTCTTTCAATCGTATAAACCCGGTTGACCGAGGTATACTGCGTGAAGCCATTTTTGAGTTTCTTTTCTGCAGGGAGATTCCATACAAAGTTACTCTGAATGAAGCGATTGAGATGGGGAAAAAGTTTAGTTCCGAAAAATCAGGGTCTTTTATAAATGGCGTATTAGACAGTGTCATTGCAAAAAGCCCTGACCTTAAGAAAAAAGTGTAGTTTTGTTTTTTTGAGCCTGCGACCTTCGCGTGTGAGTTTATCCTGAGTGAAGCGAAGGGAGTCTCGTCGTCCCCGCCATATTTAAAAGGGTCTAGATAAATTCTAGACCCTTTTTTTGTTGAGAGGGGTACACGAATTACGTTTAGATGGTTACGAGTGAGAAAGAAGTATAATCAGGTTAGTGCGCTAATCAAGATGTGACCCCAAATTTTTTCACGGTGCTGACATCAACGGGCAGAGGATTAGATATTATGGTGCCCATGGCAATTCCATCCTTTGGTGGTATGGCGATTAGTGTAGTTTTCATGCTGGTTGTGCCGGTATTATATTGTGCTGTAGCAGAGATAAAACTCAGGAAGTAAAATTATAGCTGTAATTCACCGCAGAGACGCCGAGGACGCAGAGAACTGCTTTGTGTTTTTGACATCAGAATTTTTACGCCTTTGATGTTACCTCCAAAGCTCAGCGTCCTCTGCGAGAGAATAGCTTTTGACTTAGTGGTTTTTACAACGGACAACTATCAACTGACAAATCACTAAAGGTCAACGGCAGACTTGACCCCCCGCTTTTAACACATTTCATCACCTGTTAACCCAGGATAATCTGGGTTAACATAGGTGCAAACCCCCAGACCCTATAGGTGTATCACCCTATGTCATATAGGTGTTTTACTTCATTTCTCCCAAGATCAGTAGAAATGGTTTGACACGGCACCTTATTATTTATATAGAGAATGAATCTACCCTGTTAAATGATCGAAGATCAATTCCGATATTTTACGGAATTATTTAACAGGGAGAACTTCAGAGGGGCGGCTAACAACTATCCTTAAAAAGCAATAATCAGAATTCAACTAAACTTGAGGTCTTAAAGTGCGACCTCAAATTAACGAAAATTTTAAAATGATTAACCCAAAAAACATGTTTCCTGTCCAGTTAATTCAAACCAAAATCTTTTTCTTGCGTGGACAAAAGGTGATGTTGAGTCCCCATCTTGCAGAATTATACCAGGTAGAAAGCCGATCCCTAAATCAAGCCGTTAAAAGAAACATGGAACGATTCCCTGAAGACTTCATGTTTCAATTGACTGATTCAGAATTTGCAGACTTGAAATCACAATTTGTGATTTCAAGTTGGGGTGGATCCCGCAGAGCAAAACCTTATGCTTTTACTGAACAGGGTGTTGCTATGCTCTCAACAGTTTTAAAAAGTAAAAGAGCTATAGAGGTCAACATTCAAATTATGCGTGCATTCGTAAAACTGCGTGAGATGCTGGCAACGAACAAAGACTTAGCACTTAAACTTACAGCTCTTGAAAACAAATATGATGAGCAGTTTAAAGTTGTTTTTGATGCTATTCGGGCATTGATGACAGAAGACGAAAAGCCAAAAAGAAGAATCGGTTTTAAAGCAGGGGAAAAGAAAACAAAATATAAAGTTAAGAAAAAGGGTACCGTAATTTAGGGATAAACAGGAGTTATCTCAAGCTGTCAAGAGTGACCCCTATGGTTTTTTCTTAAAGTCGAGCCATAAGCTTGATGTTCCTAAAGGCCCTTGGGCCGCTCTTTATGCTTTGCATAAATATTGTTGACATATGTTTTAATATCTATATAAAATATTATAAATAACTATAGAGGAGATGAAAATACTTTATTCAAATTAAGTTTTCTGAAAGTCCTGAGCTTTGTCTGCCATGAGCAAAGTCGAATTGGTCGATGGATGTAATGTGAAATAATCCTTTATTTCGGATTAGTCTTTTTACCTTTCACAAAGTAAAAGTTCTGCTTAACCTCTGAAAATATTTAATGTGAAAGTGGAGCAAAGGTCAAACGTAGACCTGGTAGTATGAAATACGGACGACCTAAAATGTGTTAGACTGAAGTTACCACACAAACAGAACTAACAACATTAAAGGAGGCCCGTTATGAAACTAAGAAAAGATATATCTTGCAATTGATGCACATGCAAGAAATTGTGTTCTCGGTTGCATGAACAGTAAAGGAGAATTTCTAAATAGAGCCTGTCCCAATTTTGCTTATTTCAAGTTTTAATGGACAGACAGGCA
>CAYLYF010000031.1:0-36842 GCA_964387595.1 uncultured Thermodesulfobacteriota bacterium
AACCCGTCCGTTTGTGCCTTAAAAAGGATCAGTGGTGTAAATTGTTTTTTTACCCGCAGATTCTGTTGAAGAACCATATTTTCTTATTTATATATTGGGCTCCTCTACAAAATCTATGGATAAAAAACAATTTTCATCACCCGTTGTAGTTTACGTAGATCCCGGTTTATCGGGGCTTCGTTCCCCGCGACAAGCTCGGAACAGGCGAGCCACCTGCCTTCATGAAACTTCGGCGAGGCAGGCAGAGTGCGCAGAGAAAAGTAGGGTTTTAAAAGCTAATAAACAAGACGCTGTTCTTTGCGTACTTCACGCAGAACTTTGTTGCAGCGAAGCGGAAATCCCGCCTTGGCGGGGCGGTAAAATCCTACTTAATTAAATGGGTGTCAAGAACAGCCCTTATATTCATAATTATAATTATCTATTTTAACTTTGTATTTTCTAATTAATATTAATAATCTGCCGGCTGGAGAGTTAAAATAGCCGCCATTTTATTTAAAGAATCCAATTCGGCTTCATTTAAGCCGTCAAAAACAGAGAGTCTGCCTAAGGTTTTTTTGTTGATATTTTCCTGCATCATATCCTCAAATAAGACGTTTAATATCTACTTTTATCTATATGATAATTCGAGGTGTCGGAAAGGACAAAGAGATTGAATTGTAAATTTATAGGACAAGAGGTTGAAATAAATACTCCGGAAGGATTATCTTAATTTCAACTGTATGGCGTCAAATTCACATTCATTTCGGCAAAGACCACAGCCGAAACAATCATTTGGATTTATTTGTGCACGGTGTTCGCCTTTTAAATGTGTGGAAGTTATTGCGTTAAACTGACAGGCCGACACACAGGAACCGCATCCTGTACATAGATTCGGGTTAACTACAGCGACATGTTCAGCGCGGGCCATCAGCTCAACTTTGATTCCGGAATATGTCTGCATGGCAATACAGTCGCTAAGCTGACAATTACAGACAGATCCGATAAAAGGAGTGATCATAGTCCAGATCGTATGTATGGCCCCTTCTTTTTCAAGGTCTTCCATTTGTTTTATGGCATCAGCTGCTGAAACGGATTCAAGATGTTCATCTGAAGCCGTGCCAAAATAGCTCATATCCACGCCATTATACCAGGCTTCCGGTGTATAACTTATTGAGTAGCAGCAGCGTAATTCCTTTTTTGTGGTCGTCCATCTGCAGGCGCAGGGCATTCTAACTATAGTTGCAGCCTGCATGATGATACCTTTTATTTCTTCAATTGGAAGTACCTGTCCAAAATGCTCAACTTTTGCCTTTTCAATCATTGCTTTGGTAACTTTTTCGGGCAGTCTTCCTTTCCTTTTGTAAAGGGACTCCAGTCTTCCCAGAGTTTTAAATCCGCCCTCAATTGTTTCTTTAAAAAATTGTTCAATATACTTCCTTCGGTTCAGGTCAGAGACCAGATCCTTAGAATAGTTTTCCGCATTTTTATACCAGACCTTACCATCGCCATGTTTGGTGCAGAATTCACACATTCCGGTTTTCTTTCTTAATTAGAATTAAATTAAGGTTAAAAATTATCAACGGATACTTTAATGATGGTAAAATAAGTATCCCCTTTTGGCCGGCGGACAAAGACTTCATCATCCTCCTGTTTACCCAGAAGAACATTTCCCATGGGTGAATCCATGCTTATTTCATTTCTTTCGATTTCCCACTCATCGGGACCAACAATTCGATATTTAACTGTTTCTCCATCCTCATCTTCGAGGATAACATAACTGCCGAAATATACCCGGCCGTCCTGCTTAGGCTTTTCTGTTACAACCGTTAAGGCATCCAGCCTTTTTCCAAGAAAATGAAGCCTTCGGTCTATTTCACCCAGCTGCCGTTTTCGGTAGATGTATTCAGCATTTTCTGACCGGTCACCTTCTGCAGCTGCGACTGATAGTGCTTCAGTGACTTCAGGGCGTTTTTTATTCCAGAGATAATCAGCTTCTTTTTCAAGCCTTAGAAATCCTTCCGCTGTTATGTAACCCGGTTTACCGGAGGTGTCCGGTCTTGTTCTTTCCCGTGTGCGTCCCATTTATTGATATTAATTTCTATGTTTAAATAGTTAGTGTTTATTCTCTTATTATGGGTATGAAACCACACGTTAGAGAGGGATAATTGTTTAATTTCTAGATTTCCGTCAAATCAATTGGAAATAGTTATTTCTTTCTTAAAAGAGAAATTTTCTTTTTAGCCGGGGGGGGCTTTCTCGGCCCCCTCTTTTTTGTTATCAGGCCGTTAAGGAAACGCCTTAAGAGCTGATCCCCGCACTCTTTGTAGTTTCGGTGCCCCTCTTTTCTAAACAACGCATTCAGCTCGGCTTTTGTTATTTCAAAATCAGCGAGTTTTAGTATATCGATGATATCAGAGTCCTTAAGCTCAAGTGCGATTCTGATTTTTTTGAGTATGTCGTTATTGTCCATATTAATTTTATCCGATTTCAATAGAATGGTATTGTTTGATATCCGGTTCTGCGTCAATCAGGACATCTAAATTTTTAACTGCATCCTTAAAATGTGCTGACTGTATGTGTGTTTCAAGGTCTTTTCCTGTCATCCATTCCTCAAAAAAAGTAAATTCACCTTGATCTGATATATTGTTTAGCAGTATATACGATATACAGCCGGGTTCATTTCTTGTCGGTTCAATAAGTTTGATCAATACTTCCTGCAATATACTCTCTTTGCCTGGAATGGCATTTATTTTTGCGATAACTTTTAGTGTCTTACTGTTCATTGTTATACCCTTATTATTATTCAGGTTTATGAGTATTCATAAAATATAAGTTTATCTTGAAAGAGCTTTCCCCAGTTCGATGGCTTCTCTAAGCGCATTTTTGTTTTTCAGAACATCATCAGGTTCAAGTCCGGAGGCGTATACAGAGCCGATTAATTCAGCTTCGACATAAGCAAAAGAGTCCTGAAGGGTTCTAAGCGCATTAACCGCACCGGAGCGAAAAGGGTCTGCGTCACCGTAAGCAAGGGCAATTGCCATCTTCTTTCCTTTAAGAGCATAACCTGATGGACCGCCGAGGGCATAGCACCTATCCATAAACAGCTTGAGTTGGGCTGATATGGTAAACCAGTAAATCGGACTCGCATATATGATCGAGTCTGCTGCGATGATTTTCGGGTAAATTTTTGACATGTCATCTTTTAGAACACAGAAACTGCCGTCAGAAATGTGGCATTTATCACATGCTGTACACGGTTTGATCTTTGATTTGTTGAGGTTGATGGTAGTTACTTTTGCACCGGATTTTATTGCTCCTTCTGCAATTTTATTACATAAGATAGTACTGTTTCCATTCTTACGCGGGCTGGATATTAACGCTAAGATATTTTTTGTTGACATTTAATTTCCCTCCAAATAATTATTGTATTTTTTTAACAATTTTATTGTTTCCATGTAAACTCTCTAGTTCCTTTACCGAAGCCTTCGAGTGTCTTGTTTACCGAAAGGTGCTGATACCCCGTTTTCCACTAAAAGCGGGCTCTTGAAAATGTGAAGTTGTCATATGGGAGTTGAGATCATTTTCTGTCTGCCATTTCTCAAAAAAAGTAAAGTCGGTTTGTTCTGTTTTATTATTTACAGAATAGAATTTTGACAAGCCGGTTCATTGCGTGTGGGTTTAATCGGTTTTAAAAGGATTTCTTTAAGTTCATTTTCTTTACCCTGAACAGCCGTTATTTTTGCTGTTACTTTTAGTGTTTTATCATTCATTGTTTTCTCTGTATCCTGTCTGAGAATAGGTATTGTTTTTTTATTGGCTTAAATAAGTTAACGGTGAGTTCACTTATTTATACTATACTGTTTTAAGGTTTGCATTAAAATTATAATCAAAATATTTATTCTAAATAAAACAGGAGTAGAGGACTTCCTGTATTGTTCAAGAGTGCTTATATAATTTAAGTGAAATCTTTTTTTTAAAGGGGTTTTGTCCGGTTTATCTGTCGGTTAAATTATCAGTTCGTACTGTCTGAACTCAAGTGAACAGACAGTACGAAACAATATTATAGGGCTTTTATGATTTATCCGGCGGGTTTCAGGTAAGAGTTGTTCTTTTACGGCTGATATCGTTATTAACTCACACATTTTGTTTTATAAATTAAAGGACATACTTAAAATTAATTTTATTTCGCAGCAATAGCTTCAGCTTCGCCTTCCATCTTTATCATTTTCTTTTCTAAAATTTTTACGCCGCCGATATAGTGGGCAAGAACACCAACCCCCCATCCGATAATACTGCCCAGACACCACAATTTAGATGGATCCGTTGAAAGATTAATGATGACAAGAATCGAGTTCATGATGATAAACGAGGTTAAATGTCCTTTAAATCCTTTTTTAGCATCATTTATCGTCAGTTGGCGAAAAGATTTTTGATATGTTTCAAGTTTTATTTCTAACATTTTTCACCCTCTCTTATTTTAAAGCCGGATTAATTATTTATTATAAATTTACCTAATAAAGAATTTCGATCTAACAATGGGGCCTATTCAACCGGTACCAGAGTAATTTCTCTTTCCAGCTCCAGCATTTCACCGCTTCCAAGCAATATCGGTTCCTGATCAAGTCCCCAGATAAAGTCCCCTTTTTTTGGAATCGGCATCAGCGTTTTATTCATCATGAGTGAAACATATAGATGATAGGGACCGGTGAGGCAGTTTTCACGGTAGTATGTACAGCCCGGTACTGTCATGACATAGGGTTTATCAATATCTATAACAGGGTATTCCACCTGATTTTCATCTGTTCCCCCGCAGGGCGGGCCGCCGGGAGGAAACTTATCAGGATGATAAAAGAATGCGATTAACTGATAGGGCTTGCCTTTAAGTTTTTCCGGCACCTTGATGGTCAGTTTGAGCTTGTCACATTGATCAGAAACATCTTCTCTTGGCGGAGTCGGTTCAAAACCGGTACAGTCACAGGGCTGAAAGCAGCTCCCGTCATCACTGCACACCTGGGCCCCGGCACGTGTTTCCGAACAGCTGCATTTACGGGTTATGCCGGGTTCACAGGATGTTAATGGTTCTTCACATGCTATTTCCGGACTGGGTGTGTTACGGACACAGCGTACATCCCCAAAACTGTGTACATGGTTAAAGCCCGTTGTTCCGCTTTCAAATGAAACAAAAGCGATCCAGTGTTCAGGATCATCAGAAGCCGGGTTTGTTGCCCAAAATTCAAGAGGATGTCCAAGTGCAAAAGGATCCGGTTTGTCACAGGTACCGTCAAGTCCCGGCGGCCAGTAGCATCCGCCGGAGCCCGGACCTTTATGATGATCTGCTGAACCGTTGCAGGTTGCATTATCATAATCATCTGTGCTGCTTCCCTCTGTTATCGGACAGTCACCGCCGGTCATGGTGTCAGGATTGCCTCTAATCAGACTTCTCAGTTCATCAATATTTGGGAGCCGCCAGTCGTCATAGCCGCCGATAACCAGATCTTCACAGTACCTGACGGCATCCTTTGAGATGACACCGATGTCATCATAATTGTATGCTTCTCTCTGCGGGCTTTGCCAGCATAGATCTGTGGTATCGTCACACCAGATCGAATAATAGTCACAGTCACATTTTTTTTTCATTCCTTTTTCGTCTGTTTTTCTTTGCAGACTTGTGCTGCCGTCCGGACAGAAGCATTTTTGATAATTATAAAACGTATAAGCGCCTGTAAGTAAGATAATTATCAAAATAATAAGGAATATACGCAGCCAGGGAAATCTATTTTTCATCTCAATATCCTTTCAATTGAAATAAGTTATTATCGAGTTTACTATATTGCTAATATTTTACGACATTCGCACACAACGTAAGTTATTGTCAATAGAAAGTAGTTTGAAATTTAAAAGAATCGATAGTTAGATAGCTTAAAATTGGAAGAACTTATGTAAGAAGTACGAAATAGTTTTTTAATACTCAATTTTTATCAAAGGTAAGAATGTTCAGGAAAAGGATAAATGGGTAATTTTTCTATATTTAAAAACTAAAGCCGGTATTTAGTCATCTTAAAATTTTATTGAGAATATAGGCTATATCTGTTATATGTTTATAATAGATTAATTAGCACGCTAATTTTTAATGCCTTTCGAATAATGGATGCCAAAGATAACACAAATCAGCCTGAAATCGGGATCTATGTTGGATATGGCGCGTCTCACTCATGGACTTGGTTTGCAGATATATTTGAAAAGAACTGCTGTTATAATGTTAGATTTATAGATGAAGCAGATATTAACAAAGGTGAATTAAATAATTGTAATATCTTGTTTATATCAGGTGGTGATACCTTTGCTATAGCAGAGGGTCTGGGAAAGTCAGGAGCTAAAGAAATTGAAAAATTTGTAAGCGGAGGCGGAACATATATGGGCTCGTGTGCAGGTGCGTACCTGCCTTTACGATCCTCATTGACACCTTTAAATAATTTCAATTTTATTTACTCACCGATTACAAATTTGACAAAGAATCTGCCGATGCCGATAAGAAAAGCAGAGAAGTTCTGCACAGAATACGGGTGTCAGTATGTGTATCATCCTGTACGTGAAGAGGTTAGATTAAGACTTAAAGGCTGTTATGATGAAAAGGCCGTTAATGCACCGCTCTATGGAGGACCGGGGCTGCTGCCGTCTGAAGATATTGATGTCCTTGCAGTATATGAGGACTTTACTGAAAACACTGAATTTTTAATTGATGAGGAAACTGCACGGAAGACAATTATTGGAAGTGTTGCCGCTGCAACAAAAGAAATGGGGAAAGGCAAATTTTATTTGTTCGGTCCACACTTTGAACATCCTGATTTTGAAGACGCGAATAAAATACTCTTTGATATAATCTTTAATCAGGCCGGCATTAAAAATCAAAAGATTTCTGCTGATCTAATACCGGTACCGGCGGATCAGGAAAAGATAACGGGGCTGTATAAAAAGTTTTTAAGCGCAGTCAGCAATTCCAGAATAGTCGCACTGGCATTAGAGCGTTCTTCCTACAAATGGCTGATCGGCCGGAAAGTCTATGACCCGGAAAAAATAAGAGTATTTCTGGAAACGATCTGGAAGCGGGCTAAGGACCTTGATAAAACAGAAGCTTACAAATTTATAGCTGAGGATGAAATCAGGGGACTGGTTAATTATCTGGAAACAATTACAGTTACCCTGCGGCATTTAAAAAACAGTAAAGATGAACTTGACGATTCGGTTAAAAATGCAACGCAGCTTTTTTTAAACCTGCGAAAAGCAACTGCAGAATTTTTAAAAATTTATTTTCGTTATAAAAGAAACAGTATGACAGAAGAACAAAGGAGGAAACAATGTACGCTAACAAATTATACTTCGAAGCAACAGCACTGCTCTACACCCTCTCTGTAATCATGATTTTGATTGTGATTGCCGGGATGTTTGCAAGTGTATCGCTGTGGACAAAGGGAAAGAAACCGAGTCTTTATCATGCGATTAACTTGCCTGCAATCATTAAAGCATTTATTTGTGATGTGGTTTTGCAGCTGCAGATACTTAAAATTAGTTTTATCCGGTGGCTGATGCATCTCTGCATTTTTATCGGTTTCATGGGACTTCTGGCAGAAACATCCGTCATGGCTTTCATGAGTCATTTTCTTTCGCCGGATAATGCTATTGTAAAGACTTTTTTTGATTATGAATCCGGCGGCGGTGCCCGTATTCTTGATGTATGGGGCGAGGTCTTTGGTCTGATGCTCCTTTTCGGTCTTGCGATTGCAATTATAAGACGGTATATCATTCCGGCTAAACAGCTTGAGACAATATCAAAGGATACGGTTTCCATTTTGTTTTTAACTGCAATTGGGCTGACCGGTTTTTTCTGTGAAGGGATAAGACTGACGTATCCTGAATATGCTTCAGTCGCATCATATTCTTTTGCAGGAAATTTTCTTGCAGGTCTTTTAAAAGCGATGGGGCTTGAACTTATGAATTATAAAACCTGGGTGTGGGTCCACGCGGCAATTTCTATATTATTTATAATCTACATTCCGTTCAGCAAGGCGTGGCATATATTTGTTAGTCCACTTGAAATCGTAATCGACGCGTCAGAGCGGGCATAGAAGGAGTATTGATATGGAAAATGAAACCAAAAAAGCAGTTAAAAATACAGAAGCAGAAGGAATCAAAGCATCCGCATCTCCGGCAGAAACACCCGAAGCTGTGGTCGATAAAAATTCACCGGCTCCTAAATTAAAGATCGAGAGATTCAGCCCCAGACAGCTCATGGAACTGGATGCCTGCACACGCTGCGGTGAATGCTCTAACTGGTGTCCGGCTTACGATCAGGATCAACGGGAGTCTTTAACACCACGCGGAAGAGCCACTCTTTATAAGGACATTATAGACCGTCAGCACGGCATGTTCAGCGCAGACACTTTCCTGGGCAAGCTTGCCGGTAAAAAACCGGTAACCATTGCTGAAATGGATGATTTTGCTAAAGATCTGTATGCCTGCAGCACCTGTATGCAGTGTCACTATGTCTGTCCGGTTGCCATTGATACGGTTGAACTTTGGGAACGGATTCGTGAGACCATTGTTGATATTGGTCATGGACCGCTACCGGATCAGAAAGCGCTGACTATCAATACTAAGAATTATGATAATCCCTGGGCACAGCCAAGAAGTTCAAGAGGAAGATGGGCCAAGATGGCCAAGAAAAAGAAGAGAATCAAAGATGTGCCTAAGGATATCAGCAAAAAGAATGCGGAAGTACTTTATTATGTTGGATGCACGGCTTCCTATGATAACAATGTTGAAGAGGTCGCCATTAATACAACAAAAATATTTGAACATGCGGATGTTGATTTTGGAATGCTGGGCAGTAAGGAAAAATGCTGTGGAAGTGTTCTTTTAAGAGTGGGGGATAAAGTTAGTTTTGACAGGATCAGCACAGAAAATATTCAGCAGTTTAACGATCTTGGCATTAAAACGCTGGTAACCTCCTGCGCGGGCTGTTTAAAAACCATTAAAGAGGATTATAAGAAAGTTGCAAAGATGAATTTTGAGGTCAAACATACGCTTGAGCTTATAGTTGATCTTATAAAAGCAGGTACACTGAAATTAAAAAAACCGGTGAATCTTAAGGTAACCTATCATGACCCCTGTCATCTCGGCCGGCATGCCGGTATTTTTGATGCGCCTCGTGAGCTGTTGTCTTTAATTCCCGGAATAGAATTTATAGAGATGGAAAGAAATCGTGAAAATTCAAGATGCTGCGGTGCAGGCGGTGGATTAAAATCCGGATATCCGGACATGCAGAATTTAATTTCACAGAAACGGGTGGATGATGCACTTGAAACCGGAGCTACTGAACTGGTATCAGCATGTCCTTTTTGTTATCAGGGGCTGCAGGTGGGCATTCAGGCAATGGATGCTCCCATTAAAATGCGCGATATTACTGAACTGGTCTGTATGGCGCTGAGTGATGACGATGAAGAAAAAAAACCGGCAGCAGAAGCTGCTTCAGAGGCTAAATAGCTTTTAAATTATTATATATTTTAAATTCCCTGCTGTAACAGGCGGGGAATTTTCTTTTAAGGTATTTGATGTCTTTTAAACGCTTTATCAAATTTCTTCTGATTTTTGTTCTCATATTCTTTTCTGCATCATGCGAAAGAAATGAAATTGAAAAACCGGTACGTCTGGGATATCTCCAGAATGATCTTCATCATTTGCCGCTTTTTGTTGCCATTGAAAAAGGTTTATTCATACAGACGGGTCTTGATGTTGAGATTTCCGGTATTTTTAGAGCCGGTCCCGAACTGATGAGCGCTTTTGCCGCCGGTGAACTTGATGTGGGATATGTGGGGCAGGCACCTGCCACTGCAGCGTATCTTAACAATATTGCAGATATTAAGTTTCTTTCCCAGTCTAATCAGGAGGGGTCTTCAATTGTAATCAGGAAGGATTCTCCTGTGCGTTCTGTGTCAGACCTTAGATCAAGGTCCATTGCAATACCGGGCCATGCGACAATGCAGGATTTTCTCCTTCGAAAAGCGTTAAAGAATGCCGGTCTTGCTTATAGTGAAGTTAAGATAATTGTTCTTAAGCCGCCTGAAATGCTTCAGGCGCTGATTAATAAAAACATTGATGCGTTTATTGCCTGGGAACCTTATCCTTCACAGGCAGAAACAGGAGGAAACTGCAGAACGCTGATCTCATCTTCATCTATCTGGAAAGATCATCCCTGCTGTGTTGTGATTGCTGATACAGCTTTTTACAAAAAATATCCTTTGAAAATTGAAAAATTTATTCAGGCGCATGCCCGGGCCTGTTTGTTTATTCAAAACAACATAGAGGAATCCATTCTGATCGGACAGAAATATACCGGCATGGATGAAAAAACAGTTAAAAAAGCAGTTTCTATGATTAAATACGATAACAGGCTTGACATGGACAAGGCGGTTCAGTTTGTTAATTTTTTAAATAATTTAGGATATATCAAAGTTCAGAATAAGCCAAGATCCATTAAGACTGTTTTTATTAAATAAAAATGTGTGTATTGAATGCTGATTTATCAAAACAAAAATAAGATATTATTTCCATTCGTTTTTATTATCGTCTGGCAATTGCTTTCCGTTTCAGGAATATTACCGCCCAACCGCATCCCGTCTCCCTTTGAAATTATTTCAGCGTTAAAAGAACTTCTGATTACCGGTCTTCCTCAGGGAAAAATTCTATTTTATCATTGTCTGTTCAGCCTGATCAGGGTCCTTGGCGGTTTTATGGCTGCAGCTGCCGTTGCCATACCGCTAGGTATTGTCCTGGGACGGTCAAAACGTTTACATGATATGTTTATTCCGATCATTGAGATTATTCGTCCTGTTCCTCCGCTTGCCTGGATACCTCTGGCCATACTCTGGTTTGGAATTGGTTTAAAGTCCGCTGTTTTTATTATTTTTCTGGGATGTTTTTTCCCGATTATATTAAGCACCATTTCCGGGGTACTTTCAGTTGATAAGGTGTTAATTGACGCTGCAAAAACCCTGGGAGCTGAAGAACGTGATTTGTTTTATAAAGTACTTTTGCCCGGATCTTTTCCTTCTATCTACACCGGACTGCGTATCGGAATGGGAATTGGATGGATGACCCTGGTGGCTGCTGAATTTACCGGGGTTAAAAGCGGTTATGGCGTAGGGTATATGATCATGACTGCACGGGATATCCAGCGGCCGGACTTTATTTTAGCCGGTATGGTCACCATTGGCTTGATCGGATTTTTCCTTGATCTTTTGCTTCGGTTCTGGGAAAGCCGGGCGCTACGGTGGAGGGAATAGGGACGAAAGTCGGTAGCTTTTTTTAACGAGGAATTATTTACTTCTTCCTTCATTTTCTTTGACGGCCAAAGAAAACAAAGCAAAAGAAATGCCGCCCGCAACTTTGGCCTGCGGCTTCTCTTGTTTATGCATTTGTCTGCGGCGGGTCCAAAAACTCGCTTTGCTCTGACAGTTAGAACCTTCTTTCGCAGCCAAACACAATACTCGGCTGTGTTGACTGGGGTTTTAAAAACAAAAGAACACCGTACATAAACTAATCAATGCTCGGGAATTTACAAATACGGGTCAATAACAAATAAGCTTTAAGCGTATAAACAGAATTTGGATTTATTTAAATGCTAAAAATTGAGAATCTGACAAAAACATTTATTGATAAGGACGGTGATGAGATACAGGCCCTTTCTGATGTCTCACTTCAGGTGGATGAAGGCCAGTTTGTTTCCATTATCGGACCCAGCGGCTGCGGCAAGTCTACTATACTTCGGATAATTGCCGGACTTGAATCTGCAACGGACGGCAGCTGTATCATAGATGGAGAGGATAATTCTAAAGTCGGGTTTGTCTTCCAGGAGTATGCCCTGTTTCCATGGATGACCGTTCAGCAGAATATCAGCTTTGGTCTTGAGATACAGGGTGAAAAAGTTAAGAAAAGAAAGGATAAAGCACAAAACTTTATCAGCCGTTTTGGCCTGGAAGGTTTTGAGGACAGTTATCCAAAAGAACTTTCCGGCGGAATGAAACAGCGTGTTGCGATTGCCCGGACGCTGATTAATGATCCTTCTGTTATTTTAATGGATGAGCCCTTTGGAGCCCTTGACTCACAGACCCGCACGATGATGCAGAAATTTCTTTATGAGATCTGGAATGAGTCTAAAAAAACGGTCATTTTTGTTACCCATAATATTGATGAAGCTGTTTATTTAAGCGGTAAAATTATTGGTCTGTCTAAAAGACCCGGTAAAATATTATTATCCCTTCCGGTTGATATGGTTTTTCCCCGTGATGTCACCAGTGATGAATTTAACAGATATAGAAGAGATATTATTTCCTTCCTGAACAGGGAAAATCAATAACCGATATTAATATTCATATGAATCATAAAATATTAAGAACTAATCTTCAGTGCCTGGGAGTTAATGTTCCGGAGGAACATGCCGGAAGAAAGGGCGGGGCGGGACCGTCTGAAGGTCAGGTGATCATTGTTAACGGTACGTATATCAGCGTTCCGACAGACAGCTGGTTTGTCAAAGACTCCCCCTATCATATTGTAAAAAAAAGCGGATCATTTTATCTGATTGAAAATAATCATGAACTGTGTGAAGTCTCCTTTCCTGTTAGTCCCGAATATTACAAATTAAAAACCGACGCAGGTATTTCACTTGAAAAAATAGCGATCATTCATGGAAAAGACTGCCTGGCATCCACTGTTTATCAGGACTGCTGTTATTTTGAGCAGGGAACGCCCTGCAGCTTTTGCGGTATCGGACTGTCTCTTAAGAATGAAAAGACGGTTAAAGAAAAAAAAAGTGGGGCCCTGGGTGTCGCAGCTTTAAAAGCAGAAGAATTTGATAAGGCAAGTCACGTTACCCTGACGATGGGAAACCGGTTACTGCCTGATAAAGGGATCGAACATCTTAATGAGTGTGTTAGATCAATTAAAAAAATGTCATCTTTGCCTATTCATGTTCAGGTATGCCCGGTTAATCAGGAAAAGATATATGAAAGTATCAAAAAAGCCGGCGCAGATACCATTGGAATACACGTTGAGTCCTGTTCTATTCATGTGCTTGAAAAGATCGCCCCTGCAAAAGCAAAACTTGGAATTAAATTTTATCTTGATGCCTGGCGCAAAGCGGTCTTAATTTTCGGAAGAAACCAGGTCAGTAGTTTCCTGATCGCCGGAATCGGTGATGATATTAAAGGTATAATTAAAAGTGCTGAAATAATGGCTGAGGCCGGTGTTTATCCCTATGTGCTTCCTCTGCGGCCTGTTCCCGGAACTAAACTTGAAAGGTATAAGCCGCCATCTCCTGCGGAGATGATTGAAATTTATGAGAATGTGTCAGAAATTATCAGACGCAATAACTTGTCCTCTAAAAAATCAAAGGCCGGATGTGTCCGATGCGGTGCCTGCTCAGCCATTACTGAATTTGAATAGCATGGGTCAAAGAGTAGAGGACAAAGGGCATAGAGCTGAGGGCATAGAGAAAAGGATTCGAGGCCGGGTCTTCATCAAAAAAAGAATTTATTAATTTTTTAAATATTGCAAAAAAGTCCTGTTTTGAAAATGTGAATATTCTTATTCTGTTAGCAAAACGAGAATTGATTTCAGACCAACAACTTGATCTTCTGACGAAAATATTGATCATTTGTGTAGAAAAATAACTAACTTCCAAAAATCATTAAAAAAGGAGTCTTGATTTTTATGATCCATGTTCTATGCACCATGCTTTTACATTATATTAAGCAAACCAATAAATGATTAACTATAGCGTTAATTAATTAGAGATAAACTAATCAGATACCAGATGCCAGAAATTATTTGCAGACAAATTCAGGATGATGATGAACGCTCGGCCTGTTTTAAGATCAGAAAACAGGTTTTTGTGGATGAGCAAAAATTGTTTATGGATACGGACATTGATCCGCATGACGAAACTGCAGTTCATTTAGCTGCCTTTAAAAATGACAAGATCATTGGAACGGTAAGGATCTATAAAGAAGAAGCTGATATCTGGGTCGGAGGAAGACTGGCGGTAAAAAAAGGATACCGGGGGCGGGCCGGAAAACTTCTAGTGATAAAGGCAATTGAGATCGTAAAGGAAAGTCATGCGAAAGTTTTTAAGGCGATCATTCAGGCTGAGAATGTTAAATTTTTTACAAATTTAAAATGGAAAAAATCCGGTAAGTTGTTTTTGCATTACAGAAAAAAACATCAGCGAATGGAAGCCCAACTGTAAGAAAAGCCGTAAAATGTGAGGAGTGAAGTGTGAAGAGTGATAATTTGGAAAATATTATTCAAGAGATCAAAGCTTACCCCGGAATAACACGGAAGAAAAATATCCATCTAATCACAGACCATTTACAGTCTGTTAAAAGTTTTGGTAATATTATTGCTGATTTTGGTGAGGATGCCGCTGTTATAAAATCCGGTGATGAGTTTTTGCTTTTTGCGGTAGACGGGATGTGGTCCGGTCTTATCGAAGCAAATCCCTATAATGCCGGTAAGGCTTCAATTATGGTGAATGTAAATGATATTTATGCAATGGGCGGCAGGCCTCTTGCCCTTATTAATGTTATCGGTGTACCTGATGACAGCTATTATTCGGAAATCGTCCGTGGAATAAAAAAGGGCTGTGAAAAGTTTAGAGTTCCGATGGTCGGCGGTCATCTTCATCCGGATACAAAAGAAGTCTCTCTTTCTGTCTCAATACTTGGCAGGGCGAAAAAACTTCTTTTAAGTGATAATGCCCTGGCCGGACAGGACATTATTTTTGCAGTTGATCTTGAGGGACAGGGGTATCAGTGCAGACCGGTTATCAGTTGGGATACCAACTCAGGTAAAACCACAGATCAGGTTCTGGAAAGGCTGGAAGTCCTGCCTTGTATTGCTGAGAAGGGGTTATGCTGTACTGCAAAAGATGTCAGTAATGGCGGTATCCTGGGTACAATTGCACTTCTTCTTGAATCTTCAAGAAAAGGCGCAGTCATAGATTTAAATAAAATCATCAAACCGGATAGTTTTGGTTTTATTGACTGGCTGAAGGCCTTTTTAAGTTACGGTTTTATTTTAAGTTCTAATAAGTCTGATACAGATCAAATTATTGATGAATTTTCCAAAAAGAATATATCCGCAAAAGTGATTGGTGAAGTCAAAGAAGAGCGCAAGTTTAGATTATTATACAACAACGAAGATAAAGTCCTGTATGATTTTGAGACCGAATCCATAACCGGTGTTTGATCTGGAAGCAACAGGCAAAGAGACTAAACCAAACGCTCTATTCACATGTCATCATCCTAATTAGGCCTTAAATGTGTTCCTCATCTTGGAAGAGACTTTTAAACCCTATGCCCCGGTAAGTTTTGTTTTTGTAACCTTCTGAAATACCATATTATTTTATCCCGCCTGTGAGTATTTAATTATTGTCCGTTATTTGAGATATTTTTTTCTATATTTATAAATAAAAGTATTATTATTTTGCATTTAATGCCGAATAATACTAATAATGAACTTATTAACCTATTGAAGCGTAATATTTTTTGGCATAAATAAAAATATTAAGGAGTAAATTATGTATTGCCCTAACTGTACCCTTGAAATAAAAGGTGATGATCAGACAACTTGTCCTATCTGCGGCGCCCCTTTAGTCAATTCACCGGATGAATCTACTGATCTTTTCTCAGAAGAGGATCTTAAATTACAGGAACTGATTGCTGATATTGATGGCAAAGTATCCGGAGAGGATGAAACCTCTGCTGATGAAACGCCCGCTTTTGTAATTGGTGATGAAAGTGATTCAGAACCGGAGTTTGACCTTGTCCTTGAGGATACACCCGCAGAAACAACGATACCTGAGCCGGACTTTAGTCTTGAGATGGAAGCCACTACTGAAGAAAAAGAGTCTTCTGAACCGGATCTCAGTCTTGATTCAGACAGTGAGTCTGAGAAACCGGCAACCTATGAGTCCGGATTTAGCCTTGAAATGGAGGATAAACCTTTAGATTCAGCTGGTGAAGCCGCATCTTTTTCACTTGAGGATGATTCAGCAAAAATTAGTCTTAAATCTGATGATAATGAAAAAAGTGAACCGACTTTTGATCTTGATGCAGATTCGCATGACAGTCCTGAACAACCCCTAGAGGAACCTTCAATTGATTTTGAAAAGGGGCTTTCACTGGAAAATATCATGGGAACAGGAACTTCTGATCCAGAAGTTCCTGGGAATAATGAATTTGACCTTGAAAAAGAGCTGGGCCTGACTGACGCACCTGAAAAAGATGTTTTTAAAGAAACAGAAGCTATTGAAGACATTCCACCGTCCATTGATTTTGATAATCTTCCTCTTACGGGAGAAGAGCAGGTGGCTTCTAGAATTGATGAGCCGATCGATGAATCAGACTTAATGGCTGAACCTTATGAAGACGTTGCGAGTGCAAAGGATATGCTGGATAAGACTCTGGAAGAACTTGATCCGATCGGTGAAATGGAAAGACATAAAAAGAAATCATCAAAAACCCCTTTATTAATTGCGGTTTGTATTATTCTCTTGGTGGTTGCCGGCGGAATATCCTATATGATGAAAAAATCTGAAACTGAATCTGTTCTAGAGCCGGTTGTTATTAAAAAGAAGGCAGCTGTAAAACCAAAAGTAGCTATACCGGTACAAAAGAAGCCGGCAGTTAAAAAAGAAGTTGTTAAAAAGAAAGTTCCTGTTAAAAAAGAGGTTGTAGAACCTGTTGCCAAACCCGTGGTTAAACCTGTTAAAGTAAAAGAACCGCCCAAGCCGGTTGTGGAAAAAGTAAAAGCACCGGTCGTTCAGACGGTAACTTATTCGATACATGCAGGTTCATTCAGGGAAATAGATATGGCTCAAACTGAGATTAACCGTTTCGGAAAAAGCGGTTTTAATGGATATATTGAACGTGTGAATCTGGGCAGTAAAGGTGTATGGTACCGGGTAAAAATTGGTTTGTATGATACCCGGGCAGAGGCGGAGACTGCTGAAAAAGCGCTGCTCAAGAAGGTAAAAGCCGAAACGCGTATCGTTAAAAACAAGTAAGTCATTTAAAATTTAATTTTAGAAAAGGGTATATGTTCAGATTGAGCAATTACCCTTTTCTTGTCTATAAAAGTCTGGACTTGATTTGACAGACCTTGCAGCAGAACTCAGACCTTACCTGACATCAATTCATTATTCTATGCATCAATTCTGAAAATTGAAATTGTAAAAAATCAACTATAAGCACTTGTAACATTAACATAGACCCTATTTAACTTGATGGCGCTACCTTGAATTTGATTAGATTTAAGTGGACTGATGATAATATACACTGAACAGGACAGTATGGAGGTAAATATTTATAACCGTAACGTTGAGAGAAACTTCAGAAACCGGTACTATTTCGTGAAGGATAAATAAATGTCATTAATAACTTTCAAAGCTTCGGCCAAAAAACTATCAAAAGGTTTTTTAGTTGAAGGCGGCTCACGGGGATTTTCGATAACGATGGATGAACCGAAAGAACTGGGAGGGGAAGATCAGGGCATCAGCCCGGGGGAGATGCTTTTAACTTCCTGCGGGTCATGTATGTGTATGGTGATGACCGCATTTGCCCGGCAGCACGGTATTTCAATTCAGGATCTGAGCATCGATGTTGAAGGAGATATGGATTTACTTGGATATTTAAACGGTGATCCGCGTCCCGGATTTCAGGAGATCCGATACCGCGTTAATCTTCAAACACCCTCTGATCCTGAAAAAGTTAAAAAGTTCCTGGAGTTTGTTGAAAAACGCTGTCCCGTTGCCGATACCATTGTCAACGGAACACCGATTAAAGCAGCAGAGGAATGAGTTAAGATTTTATTAAGCATCAAAAATTAAAAAGGGTACATGTTCATTGAAACATATACCCTTTCTTATTTATAATTAAGATGATTTAAGTTAAACGACATACAGGATATAACAGACCGTCAGACAGTACAGGATAACGGTGATGAGGATCGGTTTGTCATTTAAAAGAACTTTTTCAGGACTTCCGCCCTCATTTTTCTGGTGCATGAGATAAAGATACCGAAAAATCCCGTAGAGTACAAACGGCACCGTATATTTTAGATTGTCTGTGCCAAATTTATTGACGGTTTCAGGATTGACCGTGTACAGGATATAGGCGATCAGGGTGGTCGTTGTCACAATTGAGATCATCTGGTCCAGAAGATTTGCGCTGTATTCAAAAAGAATCCTTCGGTGGTTTATTGCATTATCATCAAGGAGTAATATCTCATGACGTCTTTTACTCAGTGCCAGAAAAAGTGCCAGAAGTATGGTGCAGAAAAAAAGCCAGGTTGAAAAAGTGACTTCAATTGCTTCTGCTCCTGCGATAACCCGTAATAAAAAACCGGCTGCAATTGAAAATACATCAATGATGACAATATGTTTCAGTTTAAGTGAATATGCGACCTGAAGCAGGAAATAGGCTCCGGCGACGATAATGAATAAAAGGTTGAGATAAGAAAATGAGACCAGGGTGGATAGAATCAGTAGTATAATAAAGGCAATAACAGCAGAAGACGGTTTTAAAAGACCGGATGCAAGCGGTCTTTTAGATTTCAGAGGATGGACCCTGTCCTGTTTAAGGTCGACAAGATCATTTAAGATATATACCGAGCCGGACAGCATACAGAAAACAACAAAGGCGATAAAAGAACATAAAGCCAGCTGTTTATTTGTAATGTTTTGAGAAAAAACCAATGGCGCAAAAAGTATGATATTTTTAGTCCATTGTTTGGGACGCATACTTTTAAAGATTAAAACAGGTAAAGAGTTTTTCATGAATTTATTTCTAATTGGCTGCAACCATCCATACCCCTGTAACGATCAGAAGTATACCGGTTATTTGCAGTAAGGTCAGCGTTTCTTTTAAAAAAAACCAGGACGCAAACAGAACAATTACATAACCGACGCTGGTCATGATGGGGTAGGCAACGCTCAGGTTTGTTTTCATGAGCACATAATTATATGCACCAAGTCCTGCAGCAAAACATAATATGGCGAGGATGGTTAAGGGATTGGTCGCCATATTTAAAATAAGTTCAAATACGTTAGATGCTTCTTTTGTTTTTGATGCACCCACTTTCATTAAAATATTTGCAACTGCATTCAGCGTTATTGCAAGAACAAAAATAATAGTTGTCATCAATTTTTCCTTTTGTAATTTAGTTGGAAGTAAATATACTGGCAGTTATTTTTTTAACGGCATTTAAAAGAAGCTTTTCTACTGAAGGCGGGTTTGAAGAAAGACGGTTAAAAATAAGTAAAAAGGTGTTCCCTGGTTTCCCAATTACTGTTTTACCGCCCCACCATAATTTTTTTCCGGATTTTACATCAATTATCATAACTTTAAGAGATACTTTTGTGTCTACTGAAACGCCGTATAAATATTCTTCAACTTGACCAAGCAGTATCGCATCTGCATTTTGTTTATTTGCAAGATAGAGTGCTTTTTGTATTTTTAACTGATGGTTTTTAAAGTCTTTTAAAAGAGAGCTATCATCAATAAGTGTTATTTTTTTAAAAAAATTATATTTATTGATCTCTTCATTAAACCGCTCCGCTGCTTCTAAAGACAATTTCGGTGAATGCTCTATGGTTTCAAATGGAAAGATTATCAGGTGACCTGTATTTGAGAGATGTATCAGCGAAGATCGGCTGATGGTATCCACTTGACCGGGTACAATATATCCGGGGTGGCAGCCTGCTATTAAAACTGCGGAAAGTGTGAACAGGAATAATAACTTGTTTTTTAAGTTATTTATAAAGTATGATTTCATAAGCTTAAGTTAGTTGAAAAATCAGGACAATGGATCGTTTGTTTCGTTACTAGAAATCGCATATGCATTAATATTTGTCAATAAATTTAGTGATATTATACAGGTACTAACCTAAATCAAAGATATTATGGAAATTTTAAAACTAATAATTTATCTGGAAAATTTAATTAAATATGAAAAATAATAAACAAAAAATATTGATCATTGCTTCAACTTTTCCAAGATGGGCAAATGATACGGATCCGCCTTTTGTGCTCGACCTTTGCAAGCGGCTAATAAGTACTTACACACCATTTGTTTTATGCCCGAACGCACCGCTTTGTAAAAATGATGAAATTATTGATGGTATTCGGGTTAAAAGATTTAGATATTTTTTTAGAAAACTTGAACTGCTGGCATATGGTACTGGGATATTAAATAAACTTAAAAAGAATAAATGTTATTATTTTCTCGTCCCTTTATTTCTTTTGGGTGAGTTACTAGGGATTATCAGACAAATATCAAAAGAAAATTTTACAATTATAAATCCCCACTGGCTAATCCCCCAGGGATTTGCTGCAGTCATTGCCGGAATGGTTACCGGGAAAAGAATAAACATTGTTTGTACGCTTCACGGCGGTGATGTTTTCTCATTAAAAAATCCATTTTTTACTTTCATTAAAAAATTCACAATCAAACGATTAAGATCCATCGTAGTTGTAAGTCATGCAATGAAAGAGACTGTATTATCTATGGGAGCAGATGAAGAAAATGTACATGTCATTCCCATGGGTGTTGATCTTTATAATAGATTTATCCCTGTTGATGTTGAGAAAAAAAAACGATCTATTTTATTTGTCGGGCGTTTGGTTGAAAAAAAAGGCTTAAAGTATTTGATCGATGCGTTTAATCATGTGCAGAAAAAATATCCGGGCACTAAACTGACAATCGTCGGGAAAGGGCCAGAAGAAACGAGTATCCGGCAGCAGATAATAAAGTATGGAATTGAATCATGTGTTGAACTTAAGGGAGCAGTTATTCATGATGAACTCCCAGGCATATATCAGTCAAATGAACTTGCTGTTTTTCCTTTCATTAAAGATAGTTCCGGAGATATGGAAGGATTCGGGCTGGTGATGGTCGAAGCAATGGGATGCGGCTGTTCTGTCATTGCATCAGATCTGCCGGCAGTTCATGACATTATAATTGATAATAAAACGGGACTGATGGTCAAACAAAAAGATTCTAAAGATCTAGTTAATAAAATCTCATTTCTTTTTGATAATAGAGAATCCCTTGAGAAACTTTCCCTGCAGGGTAGAAAATATGTTGAAGACAGATTTGACTGGAAAGCAACAGAAAAAAAATATTGTGATCTTTTTAACGGAATTATTGAAGGGAAACCGGCTTCAGGAAACAACTGGAACCTTCTATTCTTTTTTATCCCCGCTGTTCTTTTTGTACGTATCGCCTGTTACTTCCCAGACTTGATAGTATGGCGCTCTTAAACGGAGAGGTTTAAAATATTCTATGGGATAACTGTGTCTGATGAAAAGCTGGTTAAAGACAGATTTAGACATATTTTTATCCATAAGGGCGCCATATCGATTTGATACGACATATTCAAACCCCAGTCTGCCGGTACTGTCGAATTCTTTTTTCTCAAGCTGAGTTCTTGTTCTGCGGTAAATGTGTGTCAACGGGTAGGTGCTTTTACCACTGTTATACAAAATCCCATTTTTAGAATCAATTTTTAGACCCGTATTATTATGGATAAGGTTTTCTGAACTTTGAACGTTATAAAAAAAGTTATAAGAAGGATGTATGCCTTTCTGAGTCTCAATATCCCATGTTCCAAACCAGTACCACCAGTAATTGATTTTTGTCAGCAGGTTATCAACCAGAAGATAGACCGGTTTGTTTTTTTCAGGAAAGAAAAATGCAAGCCAGTCTTCGGTTTCTTTAAATTTTGGTGTTACTTTTAGATTTAAATCCGCAATTATTTTGCGGGCATTTAAAGGCCCTGCATCAAGAATTGATTTTATAATTTTGAGGCCTACTGCAGAACTGTCTGTAAATTTATAAAATTGTCTAATACCCTTAATCCCGCGTGTAACATAAAACTGCATAAAATTTGCAGATAACCTGTAGCTGTCTGTTGAATAAGGTATGGCGGTATAAACCGTGCGCTCACCGCTGTGAATAGAACCGTCATTAACCGTTCCCCGCCTTGCCCAGTATGTTATTGCATATCCATGATCCCACCAGGCCCATAACACGGAGTCTTTCGGCGTGTTATTTTTAACATAATCCATTGCTTCTACAGTTATGCCGTTTTCTTTCGGCCACTGCGTGTAAACCGTGTTTGCTTTATAGAGCGGGAAAACAAGAAGGATAAATAATATTGGGCAAAGTAAATATAAGGGGGAAAATTTTTTCCGCAAATCCCAGAGCAGCTTAATTGAATAACCGGTTCCAATCGCAAGAACGGGTATTAGGAATATTATAAAACGGTTTGCATAGGTAAAAGAAAGAATTGAAAGGATTATCAGTGAAATTAAAAAAAGGCTGTCTTTTGTTCTTTTTACAAAGAGCCAGATGATCCCGGATAAAGCAAAAATAAAAGCAAAAATATTATTTGTTGTGAAAGCCACTATCATTTCAAGTGTGGGCTTTGATTGTTCACTAATGGTAATCCCTATATTTGGAAATGCGTCAAAAGATTGTTTTGAAATATATTTAAATTGAGAAATTATGGATTTAAAGGCCCGAACAGGCATGTCCATTCCAGTAAAAAAAAGAAAAAGTAAAATGCCGGCAGCGAAGAAGCTTAAAAAAATTATAAGTTCTTTTTTTGGCGCTCTATAGTAAAACAAAAGGGCTATAATCATAGGCGGAAAAGTAATGGCAGCGACAACAGCGGGGGTCTGGTCCCACCACCATAAAAATAGAAAGAATACGATTATTCCTGATAGAAAATATAAATATCTTTTTAAGCTTTGACAAACGCCAAAACGAAGAAAAAGGTAAACAGCAGAACAGACCCAGGTCACATTCATACAGTCAGTATCAAAACGTCCCACATTGCTTCTGTGGATATAATAGGGGTATATTAAGGCTATAAAGGCAGCAGTAAATCCGGTGATCGGACCGCCATAGAAACGGCCTATAAAAAATAAAGGTATGGCAAGTAATGGACCCAGAACTGCCGGTAAAACGGCCCCGACCCAGCTGAGAGACATTGACGTGTACTTTGCTATTAAAGCAGCAGCAACTGAAATAAGCGGGGGAGGAGATGGCCTCACAGGGCTGTCGGGAATCCCGCGTTTTTCATCAATCTTATGATACGTATCATCTATAATATCTTTTGAAAGGCTTAAATAAAACCATGCATCAAAAGTCGTGTGGATAGGTTCATTCATGAAAAAAGCACGCTGTTCGTTCTGCTTCCAGGTGCTAAGGTCATCCATGCGAAACATGATACCTGTAGCAATGATAATAATCAGGAGTAGAATCTTAAGTGCTTTTGAATACGGCAAAAATCTTGTTTTGGATTTATGGCAAAGATTTTTTAGTGCAGATGTTTTACTTCCGGATTTTGCCTGGATAGCTGATGGATTATTTTTAATTGTAGAAGCGTTGGGTCGCTGTTGTTTCTTTTTTTTATTTCCCACGGTTAAGATTCTTTCTAACCCCCATTTTCAATACGGTCATATCTTGTCTGGGTTATCTGTTCGCTGATTAATCCCATCATGAATATTATTACGGAAGCTATTAAAAATAGAGCAGACATGTTTGTAAAGCGATGAACGCTTATAAATGTATAAGCATAATTGATAAAACCCAGTAGAAAGAAAGCAGTACTGATCGGCAGAAAAATAGACAGCGGCGAATAAAGGGTGGCTATTTTTATAATGATCAATAAAAACCGGACACCGTCCTTCAGCAGCTTTATTTTACTTTTCCCGGCCCTTTTTCCCGCATTTATGGGTACATAACAGACCGTTCGTCCGCTTCTTAAATATGCCAGTGTTATTGTTGTTGGATATGAAAAAGTATTGGGTAAAAGATAAATGTATCTTGCTGCCGTTTTACGGTCTATCACCCGATATCCTGAGGTCAGATCTTTAACTTTAACATTCGTAATATATGTTGCAAGCAGGTTATATATGAAATTTGCAAATCTTCTAAATATGTTTGCATGAGTTTGAGGAGCTCTTGCGCCAACGGCCATATCGTGATCCATTGATGCTTCAAGAAGTTTTGGAATATCTTCCGGATTATGCTGACCGTCACCGTCCATCAGTAATATTTTATCACCAAGCGCATGCCTTATTCCTGTTTTTACGGCTGCCCCGTTACCGATATTATAAGGATGTGAGATAACCCTGGCCCCGGCTTTTGCTGCGGCTGCAGCTGTCTCATCATTTGATCCGTCATTTACGGCTATGATCTCAGCATCCGGAAGCTTTTCGATGACTGCTTTTATAACCGTTCCGATTATTTCAGCCTCATTATAAACAGGTAAGATAACCGATATTTTCATATTTGTTTTAATAAATTGTTGTTAATTTTAATTTTTTATGATTTTTGGAAGTATAATTGAAAGGCAGTTATGAGTCAAGTTATAAGCGTCATGTTATTTGCCGATACAGAATTTACTGAAAATCATGTCCAGAATATCCTCACTTGTTGTTTCACCGGTTATTTCTCCCAGTGCATTTAATGCAGCCTGTAAATCAACCGCAATCAGTTCGGGCGCCGTTAAATCTTTAAGTGCATTTTGAACCAGAAGGAGAGATTTAGATGTTTTTTCAAGCAGGTTTTTGTGCCGGACATTTGAGATTAACAGGTCCTTTGCAGGATCATAATCCGTTGAGATTATATTTTCATAGATCTTTGTTTTTAACAGATCGATTCCGTTATTGTTAAGCGCCGAAATTGAAACAACACTGCAAAAAGTGTGGGGATGTCCGATACTGTCTTTGGTTATGATCTGAGGCAGATCATTTTTATTTATGGCCGCAATTGTTTTTTTATCTGGAAGTTTATTAATGATGGCTCTGTCAAATTCATCGAGTTCTTTGCTGCCGTCCAGTACCAGTATAATAATATCTGAGTCAACTATTAAGGAAAGGGTTTTATGAATACCCAGTTTTTCAATTTCATCCGTTGTTTTTCCAATACCTGCGGTATCAATAATATTAACAGGAACTCCTTTTATATTTATGGTTTCCGTGATAACGTCGCGCGTTGTTCCGGGAATTGAAGTGACAATGGCTCTGTCGTCCTGAAGAATTGTGTTTAAAAGGCTTGATTTGCCCACATTCGGTTTTCCGATAATTGTTGCTTTTATACCCTCGCGGTAAATAATACCCTCGGAATAGGTTGATATCAGTAAATTGATGGAGTCGATAATGGAATTACAATTAATCAATTGATCATCAGTTGACATTATTTCATTTTCATCTTCAGGAAAATCAATGGTCGTTTCCAGAATTGATTTTAAATCGATCAAATTAGTTTTAATGTTCTGCAGCTTTTCGGAAAGTAAACCCTGATGATGCTTTGCGGCAAGTTTAAGATTTGTTTCAGTTCTTGAGTCAATGATGTCAATTACAGATTCAGCCTGAGTGAGATCTATGCGGCCGTTTAAAAATGCCCTTTTTGTAAATTCACCGGGCTCAGCAAGACGTGCACCGCAATTGAGAAGAATGCTTAAAATTTTATTTAATACAACAATGCCGCTATGGCAGTTGATCTCAATGATATCCTCACCGGTATAAGAGGCCGGACTTTTCATGAACGCGATCAGAACCGAATCAACATCAGTTTGATCTTCAGTATCTATTATGGTGCCGTAATAGAGGTGGTGGGATTCAGGTGAGACGTAATCAAATTTTTTAGATTTGAAAATACGTGATAATATTTTAAGTGCGTCTGGACCGCTTATCCGGATTATTCCAATTGCACCTCTTGCTACCGGTGTTGAAATGGCGGCGATGGTATCTTTGTAATACATATTCAGTTATTGCTGTTTTTTAGGAGCAATAATAACTCTTTTTAAACTGCCTTCACCTTTACTCCAGGTGGTAAGCCCCGAATCTTTTTTCAGTTCCATATGAACAATCCGTCGGTCTGAAGGATTGAGCGGATTTGTTGAGACCGGACCATTCCGTTGTTTTGCTTTTTCACTTAAACGGTTTGCAAGAGAAATTATTGTATTTTTATGACGGGAACGGTATGACTCAGAGTCAACCGTAACATGAGGTAAATCACTTAACTGATTTAACCTGATCTTATTTAAAACAAACTGCAGTGCGGTTAATGTCTGACCTTTTTTACCAATAAAAATGCCGCTTCCGTCACCGATAATATTTAGTACCGGTTCTTCATCTTCAGTATTCACTTTCACATAGGCTTCAGGTTCAATCTCTTTTATGATGCTTTCAAGAATATCTTTTAATGCGTTAAGAGAGTCGTTAGCGCTTGATTTAGATGTAGATTTAGATGTGAGGCTTAACAGAGTTGCTTTTATCTTTGCTTTTTTACCTGAAAAAATTGAAAATAATTTATTTGCAGGAGTCTGAATAATTTCAATATCCAGATTTTCTTCTGTAGTTTTAAGCTGATCACATGCTATTGTTATTGCTTCTTGGACTGTTTTTGCTTCGGTTTCGATGGACTGCATTCATTTCCTCCTGGAACAGTTGATTTCTTGTTGATGTAATATTGCTGAACAATTGAGAGTACGTTATTTAAAAGCCAGTAGATGACCAAACCTGATGGAAAACTTAAAAACATGACCGTGAAAATCAAAGGCATGAACATCATCATTTTTGCCTGTGTCGGATCAGCGGTTGAAGGTGACATTTTTTGCTGAAGGAACATTGATGCTCCCATTAACAGCGGTGCGATGTAGGTCGGGTCTTTGGCTGAAAGATCATTTATCCAGAATGTGATAAAGTTTGCATGCCTTAATTCAATAGAATCACCAAGGACTCTGTACAGCGCAATAAAAACCGGAATTTGAAGCAGCATTGGAAGGCACCCCCCGAGAGGGTTCACATTGTATTGCTTATAAAGGCCCATTTGCGCTTTTGCAAACTCTTCTTTATTATCCGCATATTTTTCTTTGAGTTTTGCTATTTCCGGCTGTATATTCTGCATCCCCTTCATTGATTTAAAGCTCTTATTTGCAAGGGGCCAGAATAGGATTTTGATGATAATGGTTATTAGTATTATGGCTAAGCCATAATTTTTTATGTATTTATAAAAGAATTTCAGGCTGAGAAGCAGCGGTTTTGCAATGATATCAAACCACCCAAAATCTATTGTTTTTTCAAGCTGGGCATTTTGTTCTCTTAAGATATCGATATCTTTAGGGCCGATATATAGAGAAAAAGTATAGCTCTTTTCCTCCCCGGGTTTTAAAGCGATGTATGGATACAAAAGTTTATACGTGATGGTGCTGTCATTCTTTTTAGAAACGCGTACCTGTGCAGGGTTTTCACTGACCGGAACAATGGCAGAGGTAAAATATTTTTCTTCCACTGCTGTCCAGGCAACCTTTCCCTCGATGATCATCTCTTCTTCGACGTCAGTGAGATTTTTCTTCTCAATTTTATCATTTATATAATAAGAAAAACGGGGCGTATCAGATATAGCCGCACTGCTGAAAATACCGCCGCCTTTTTTCTCTGGAAGCGGGGCAGCCCATTCTATAAAACCGCTGCCGTCGTGGATTTTATCAGTGTCATTTTTAAATTTAAGCGTAAAATTGATCAGATAATTATCATTGTCAAACTGCAGGGCTTTTTCAATGGTCAGTCTCTGTGGGTTGTTTTGAATAAAATCTATTTTTTTGTCCGGTGAGGAGCTGGTCTTAATGGCCCAGTTCGAGTCGGGATAAATTGTTCCATCCGGAGTGATGAACGAAGCACGAAGAGGCAAATCAAAAGGACTTTTTCCAGGATAAAGGATTTCCTTGGGTTCATTAATATCCTGAGCTCCTGACTTTAGACTTTTTGAGGGGAATATCTTTTCTTTGAGTTTGACAATTGCAGGCGGTTTAATCCGTTCCTTATAGTTATTTAATTTCATACTTTTAAAACGGGCACCATACTTCGTCATTACAGCAGTAAACAAGTTGGTATTTACGGTTACCGTATCATCAGACCGGTCTGATGGAATATATGAATCTGTCGTTTCAGCTGTAATTCGATGCTCTGTGAGGTTCTTGGGCGACGGAAGTTTAGGCGGTATGATCTTTGCTTGCTGAACTTTTTCGTTTATCCCCGTTTCCGGAGTTTCTGTTACTTGCGGTGGCGAAGAAAAAAAAGTCTGATAACCCACTAGAATTAAGATTGAAAAAACTATTGCAAGTAGTGTTCTTTTTTCATTATCCATTAAATTTCCCGAGTTCTAAATTAATGCTATCACAGTTAAGTTATAAATTAACGAACAGGTTTATATTGGGTCGTATCCGCCCGGGTGCAGGGGGTGGCATTTGAGCACACGCAGAACGGTTAAGAATGATGCTTTTAAAAAACCGAACTTTTTATATGCTTCTATCGCATATGCTGAACAAGACGGTGTGAATCGACAGTTATTGCCTAGAAAAGGAGAAATATATTTCTGATAAAATTTAATTATAATAATTATTAAATTATTCAAGAAATTAATAGCCCCATTTTAGTAATTTTGAGTAGAAATTTGTGCTGAAGCTGTTATTTAACCGGTTTATTAAAGAGATTTTCAGCTTATAGGTTCACTGCAAGGTATTTTGGGGAGTAATCTATCAAATTCTAACTTTATTTCATTATAGTTTTTATCAGCTGCCCCGGGTTTTGCTGTTATTATTATATCGCTGTTACAGGGAAATAAGTTTTTATTTAGCCTGAAGTATTCTCTTAATCGTCTTTTAACATAATTTCTTTGTACTGCATTACCTGTTTTTTTACTGATCGATATGCCTAATCGTCTAAAATGTCTTTTATTATTAAGAACTGTTATCTTAAAATGTTTGGTTCCAAATTTATGACCGTTTTTATAAGCGGCTAGATAATCCGTCCTTTTTTTTATCCTTTCTTTTCTACTGAAAGAAAATTCAGACATATCATGATTTTTAGATAGATAGTTGAATAACTTAAGCGCTTAAGGTCTTACGGCCTTTTTTTCTTCGTCTTTTAATTACATTCTGTCCAGCTTTTGTACTCATGCGCTGTAAAA
Organism: uncultured Thermodesulfobacteriota bacterium; assembly: GCA_964387595.1. GTDB lineage: Bacteria > Desulfobacterota > WTBG01 > CAIYCZ01 > CAIRTM01 > JAHEEI01. Next base: position 29,077 of record CAYLYF010000031.1, read on the forward strand.
AACCATGTGTGCGTTTTCTTTTAATAACGCTTGGCTGAAATGTACGTTTACTCAATTTTATCTCCTCTGTTACTTTATTAAGATTAGTTGTTTAAATCTTGTACTTAAATGAATTAATTATATAGAAAACCATAATTTATCCAAATTGTCAAGAGGTTTAGAATAATGTACTGAAATATAATTATTAATTATTTTTATGTATTTATACTTGACAAAGAATCTGATATAGTTTTGTGAAAAAAACAGAAAATATATATAATTTATCTGTTTAAGCGAATACAAATTTTCGGGTCAATAAAAAATATCTTAACTATGAAAAATAAACTCGGTTACCAGATAAAAGACGAAAAAACAAGACGCAAGAGGGAAGTAATGATTATCCTGATTGTTGTCTTATTTGTGTTTCTGCTGACTTCTTTTCTTATCTTTATAAAAGGTGACCAGGGGGGGGGCTTCCTGCTTCCCCAGAGCTGGATGGTACTGGTTCTGGTCAATTTGAATGCGATTTTACTTCTTCTTTTGGTTTTTCTGGTCGTCAGAAATGTCGTAAAACTTTTTTTTGAAAGAAGAAGAGGTGTCCTCGGTTCAAAATTGAGGACAAAACTGGTTATTGCTTTTGTAGGTCTTTCTCTTATTCCCACCCTGCTGCTTTTCTGGGTCTCCATTGGTTTTATCACAAATACAATTGAAAACTGGTTTAGCTTTAAAGTTGAGAGTTCTCTGGAGGAAGCTTTAAAAGTTTCGATGGTCTATTATAAAAATTCTGAATCAAACGCTCTTCACTATGCACAGCAGATAAGCAGCAAGATAACCGATAAAAAGCTCTTAAATGAAGAAAATCTGGATAAACTCCGTAAATTTGTAAATGAGAAGCAGGTTGAGTATAACCTTGGCGTTGTTGAAGTATTTTCCTCCCAGCGTGAAGAGCTTTTAAAAGTAATGAATCCCAAAATACCGGATAAGAGTTTTACCAGCGCTGAATCACAAATTGTTCAGCGGGCGCTTGATGGCAGGGAGAATACATATGTTCAGTCAGTGGGGGACAGTGATATTATAAGGGGGGTGGTCCCGGTTCGTTCAACCTGGAATAAAAAGGATGTTGTTGGAGCAGTGGTGGTTAATTATTATGTTAAAAAAAGCCTGGTTGCCAAGATGGACACTATAAAAAGGGCTTTTACGGAGTACAAAGAACTTAAGTTAAGTAAATTTGATATAAAGTTTATGTATGTGATCCTGCTGTCTGTGGTTACCCTGCTTATCATATTTTCAGCAACCTGGTTTGGTTTTCATCTTTCAAAGGTGATTTCTGTTCCTATTAGTTCGCTTGCAAATGCGACTCAGCAGATTGCCCAGGGAAATCTGGATTATAAGATCGATCCGGCTACTGATGATGAGATCGGCAGCCTGATAGATTCTTTTAATAAGATGACAGCCGATCTTAAGGTCAGTAAGAAAAAAGTAGAATCAACCACAAATGATCTTAAGGATACGATTGCTGAACTTGACCATAGAAGACTTAACATGGAAATACTCCTTGATAATGTTGCTGCGGTGGTTATTTCCGTAAATAATGAAGGATTAATTACAACCTTTAATAAATATGCAGAAAAAATGTTTAAAATAAGCATGGATGATGTACTGGAAAAGTCATTTAAAGATGTTTTTTCAACTGAACCTTTAAACGTACTCAGTGATTATATCGACGAAATTAATAAATTCAGTTTTACTGCGGTTGAAAAACAGTTAACCCTTTCTTTTCCCCATAAAACCATTTTTCTTTTTATCCGCTCACGTATGCTTTTTGATAAAGAGGGAAATTATATGGGGCTTGTTATTGTTGCTGAAGACCTTACTCAAATTCAGCAGGCGCAGCGGGCTTTCGCATGGAAGGAAGTTGCAAGGAGAGTTGCCCATGAAGTTAAGAATCCGTTAACACCCATAAAACTTTCTGCACAGCGTTTGCGAAAGAAGTTTGCGCCCCAGATCATGAAGGATCAGACAATATTTGATGAATGTACAAAAACAATAATTACCCAGGTAGATGAGTTGAAAATTCTTATAAATGAATTTTCGACTTTTGCAAGAATGCCTGCCACCAACCTGGTTTCAAATGATCTTAATTTTATGATTAACGAAACGCTTTCATTATACCGTGAAGCGCATAAGGATTTAAACATCAATCTGGTGACTGAACAGGAAAGTATCCGGTTCAATTTTGACCGGGATCAGATCAAACGGGTAATTATTAATCTCCTTGACAACGCAATGAGCTCTATAGAAAATGATGGAAGCATAACGGTTAAGATCCTGTATGATAAAAGTCATGAAATCGTAACGATTGAAGTTGCTGATACAGGCGTCGGAATAGCTAAAGATATTAGACAGAAGATATTTGAGCCTTATTTTTCTACCAAAAAGGGCGGTACCGGGCTTGGACTTGCAATTGTAAACAATATAATAGCGGACCATAATGGTTATATAAAAGTGCGTGATAATGAGGGAAAAGGGACCTGTTTTGTAATTGAAATCCCAGTTGGTGAACGTACGCTAAAATCAGAAAACGACGTTAGTTTAATTAGTTAGCAACTTTAAGTAAAGTAGTTTATAAAGTTAATGAAAGGGAATGTGATACATGAAAACTCCGGTTATACTTCTTGTTGACGATGAAGAGGCAATTGTAAAATCTTTAAAAGGCAGTCTTGAAGATGAGGGCTATATCGTTTTGACAGCTTCTGACGGAATTAAGGCCCTTGAGATCATTAAAGCACAGCCGGTCGATTCTGTCTTTTTGGATATTTGGCTTCCCGAAATGGATGGAATAGAAACTCTGGGGCTTATAAAAGACTATAATTCCAGTATCAATGTTGTGATGATGACAGGACATGGAACTGTTAATACAGCTGTACAGGCTGTTAAACTGGGTGCTTTTGATTTTCTTGAAAAACCTTTTGATATCGAAAGAGTTATTGATATTATTAAAAGAATCAAGGAAATGCATATAATTAAAATCGGAAATATCAAAGATGCTGAAACGCCGTCTGATGCTAATCTGGTACTGTCCGGTGAAACACCAGCTGTTTTGCAGATTAAAAAACAAATACATGAACTTTCAAATTCTTCTGATTATATTCTCGTTCATGGAGAAATCGGAACCGGAAAAGAACTTGTTTCCCGGCTGATACATTATAAATTAAAAAATAATTATAAACTATTTAAAAAGCTTAACTGCGCCATATATGGCCCTGACGATGTTGAATTAGAACTTTTTGGTTCTAAAAAATCTATAAAAGATACGTACAGTAAAACGGGGATATTAAAGGACTGCGCTAATGCTACAATTTTTCTTGACTCAATTGATTCTCTTTCCCCCGAAACACAAAAACGTCTTGCAAATGAACTTACCGCTATTAAAGATAAAAATACGACTACAAAAGTCATCGCTGCAACTACAATTGATATTGAAAGAGACCGGGATTCTGAAGACAAAAAACTTACAGATGAACTGTTAAACGTATTTACCGGTTTAATAAACCTTCCCCCGCTTAGAAAAAGAAGGGGGGATATTCCTTTGCTTGCCCACTTTTTTCTTAATTATTTCTGTAAGGAGTATGGTTTCAGAGAAAAGAACTTTGACGATGATGCGCTTGAAACACTGGTAAATTACGACTGGTTGGGAAATGTTAAAGAACTTAAGAACCTGATCGAAAAACTTGTTGTTTCTGTTCCAACAAAAAATATATTTGCACATGATATTCCATTTTCTGCAAGAGATGAAAGCCAGTTTAATCTCGGCCGGTATTATGAAGGCTACCGGAATATGGAGGAGGCAGAAGCAGCCTGGAGAAAAAATTACATCTTATACTTTTTACGTAAAAATGATAAGGACATTAAAAAAACCGCGGATAAACTGCATATTAATGTGAAGGCCTTAAATAAGCTTATTAAGGAATACGGCATTGTTCTTTCTTCGGACCCTAAGTCAGAAAAGATATATCAGAAAACCCTTAAGAAAAGCATGGTATTAAGCGGCAGAGGCCTTCATTCGGGAGATAAAACCGGTCTGATATTAACCCCGTTGCCGCCTGATAACGGGATTGTATTTGGAAATATATCAAACAGTGAGACCATACCGGCTCACATTGATTTTGTAAATTCTACGGATTATGCAACAAGTCTTGAAAATACTACTTCTGTTGCAAAAACAATTGAGCATCTGCTGGCAGTATTAAATGCATACGGAATAACCAATTTGATGGTCAAAATAAATAATGAAGTTCCGATCATGGACGGTTCCGCAGTTGATTTCTGTAAGATCATTGAAGAAGCAGGAATTGAAGTTCAGGATGAAATTGTAGAAGAAGCTGTTATTACCCGAAAACATGTTCTGGGTGATGTACATAAGAACAAAAAATATATTATTATTGAACCGGCAGAAAAATTTTCTATCCATTATATGCTGAATTATCCTAAACCAGTGGGCAGGCAGGAATATACTTTTGTAATGGTTGATTCTGAATGCTTTAAAAATGAGATTGCACCCGCCCGTACCTTTGGTTTTTTAAAAGATATTGAAGCCTTAAATAAGGTTGGACTTGCAAGCGGCGGAAGGCTTAATAATTTCATACTTATTGATGATGAAAAAATCGTAAATACCGAGTTAAGATTTCCGGATGAGTTTGTAAGACATAAAATTCTTGATATGATCGGTGATCTTTATTTAATGGGACGTCCGTTAAGGGGTAAAATAACGGCTAATATGACCGGTCATTCGGATAATATTGCCTTTGTTAGGATGATGCACGACATGACTCATCTATAGTTTGAATTTTTAATTATTCATGAGTTTATTTCTCTTGATTTATTTCTGAAATAAAATCTCAATGATTAGTATTGATTTGGATCCTTATACTGACCTTAAATACAAAATTAATTTTATACGTTCTTAAAACGAAATATTAATTACGGGCAAAGGGTTGTCCTTTGAATACAAATAAAGTTCATTTAAAAGAAAATGGGATAAATACGGAACTGTACACAAGACTTTATCTTGTTAGACATGGTGAACTGGTAACTTCCAGTGAATGGCGGTATGTGGGGCAAATGGATGTTGATCTAAATGATACCGGAAAGAATCAGTTCAAAAAACTTGCCAACAGATTAAAAATAGAGGGGATAGATAAACTTCTATCAAGTGACCTTAAAAGAACTGTTGAATCTGCGGAAATTATTGGAAATGAGATCGGGATCGCCAATGAGCCGGTAAGTGCTTTTAGAGAAATAAATCTGGGTATCTGGGAAGGTCTGACAATTGACGAAATAGCCGAGAGATCTCCTGATGATCTAAAAAGAAGGTCTGACGATATTGAAAATTTTAGAGTTAAACAGGGCGAAAGTTTTTCTGATGTTAACATCCGGGTTATCCCTAAACTAAAAGAATATATTTCAGCGTATAAAGGTCAAAGGCTCCTGCTTGTTGCCCATGGCGGTGTGAACAGGATCATAATAGCTGATGCCCTTGGTCTGAGCGTAAATAATATAGTAAGATTTGAACAGGATTATGCCTGCTTAAATATAATTGACTACTACGAAAACGGCCCGGTGGTGAGGCTGCTTAATCAAAATTCAGTTACTGGGTAAACCATCCATTATTGTATTCCTGACAGGTCACTATGGATATCTTAAATAATACAACTGATCTTGACTTCTTTTTTTCCTCATTATCAAAAATAAATGACCGTATTTTAATGCTGGATTATGATGGAACGCTTTCTCCATTCACCTCTGAACGGAACAAGGCATATCCCTATACAGGCATTGAGGAGAGACTCAATACGATTATAGATGCGGGCAACTGCAGGGTCATTATTATTACCGGCAGAACAATTGAAGACCTTTTAAAATTAATTCACTTTAGATCCACGCCGGAAATTTGGGGTTCTCATGGACTTGAACAGCTTACACCTGACGGGACATATTCTAAAATACCACTGGAGTGCGGGATTAAAGAAGGACTTAAGGCTTATGAGGATGCGCTTAGACTGAATAACCTTTTAAAGTACTGTGAGATGAAAGCATCTTCAATTGCTGTTCACTGGAGAGGCTGTAGTACTTCTGAAATAAATGACATAAATACAAAAATTGCGGCTATATCCACCCGGATCAAAAATAAAGATATCCTCGTGTCAGATTTTGACGGCGGGAAAGAAATAAGGATAAGATCTGTAAATAAAGGGGTTGCTGTCAATAAAGTAATGGTGGATTCAGCCGAACCGTTTGTGGCGGCTTATCTTGGAGATGACCTGACTGATGAAGATGCGTTTAAACAGCTTGGTCAGCGGGGCCTTAAAGTTTTGGTCAGGAAAGTGCTTCGTGATACTCTGGCAGATATTTGGCTTGAACCGCCGGATGAGCTTATCTGGTTTTTAAAAAAATGGGAAAAAACCTGTAGAAATAAAAAGCCGGCTTAAAAGCCGGCTTTTATTATTTATCGGTTTTTTTACTTTTCTTACTTTTTTCCTTCTTCGGCTCTTCTTTCTTTGATTCTTTTTCTGCAGCGGGCTTATTCGCTTTATCAGCCTTAGCTTTATTAGCTTCCTGTTTTGTCTGTTCTCTCTTATCTATATATGCAATTGCATTTTTTGCCCGTTTTATTTCGGCTTTTAAATGCTTTATATGCTTATCCTTGTTTATTTCATCTTTTTGAAGCCCATTTTTTTCCAGCTCCTCAATTCTTTTATTAAGAAGTTGTTGGTGTTTTTCAATTTGTTCAGTTCTGATTTCTTTATGTTTTGATCCCATTTTTAATCCTTATTTTTATTGGCATTTTTTTGTAATCTTGACAGTATAAATTGAAGACGCACATGTGTCAAATAAAAAAAATATACGGGCATAAATTAGAAAAATTATAAGTTTATTAATTGAAATTTAATTCACACTGATTTTAATGAATTAGAAGTAAAACACAAGACATCTGTTTACCGGTGATTTGAGTTTTATGTTTTTATGTTTCAACGTAAAAACTAATTATCAGTTAAATATCAATTTGTGATGCGTTTAAAAACTTACCGGCATATTCTTTATTAATACCTGATTCTGAGAGCAGAGCAACAATATTCTTATCCACATGATTATCCTTAACCATACAACCCAGTATTTTATCAACCTGACTTAACGCCATGGGTTCTTTATAAGGACGGTCCCTGGCTGACAGTGCTTCAAAGATATCTGCAACAGCCATAATTCTTGCCTGCAGATTTATTTGGTCACCATTCAGACCGTTTGGGTATCCCGACCCATCAAGCTTTTCATGGTGAGCACCGGCAATATCCGGAACACCCGCCAATTTTTTTGGCCAGGGCAGTTGATTGAGGATCTGAGTTGACATATGTGCATGACTATTTATTTTTTCTATTTCCTCGTCTGTTAAAGTCCCCTTTTTAATGCTTAAGTTATAAAACTCATTTTCGTTTATGTAGTTTTTCTCATTCCCGTTTATACTGTAAGTCTTTTTGGTTATCGTTTTCAGACGGTCAAGTAATTCATCCCTCATAAACTCTCCGCCTGTATTTATTTGAGTCAGAAATTCCAGGTCATTTTTTAACGCATTGATTTTTTGGTCACATTTTCGATCAATGTTTTTTATTTCCCCCATATTTTTTTCGTTTACTGATTTTTGAAGAATATTATTTTTTTCTTTTTCTGCGGCCAGCTGTGTATCTAGAGCCTGTCCCAATTTTGCTTATTTCAAGTTTTAATGGACAGACAGG
>CAYLYF010000032.1:0-35978 GCA_964387595.1 uncultured Thermodesulfobacteriota bacterium
GGATTTTCAAGTGGCCACAGGTGGGGGATTTTGGGTGGCCATCGGGGGTAAGAAATTGAATTAACTTATAACAATTTGAGGGTCGTGAACGAGTACCAGCGGTATTGTTTTGCTTTTGATTAGGTTTAGAACCGCAAAATGGTTTTCAGCCTGTAAACATCTTACAGGTACTCGTCAGACATCACGGCGTTGGATAATAGTGGAGGAATGAATCATGATTATTAAAGAAGTCGAGAACCTTTATAAAATTATAACCTTAAAAGAATTCCGCAAAACAAAAAATGTGCGTTTTGATGTTTTGGATACTTCTTTAATTCCTCATATAGATAGTTTTGACAGGGTCATACATGCTCCGGGTGCATTATCTCCCGGTAGTGTCGGCAATGTTGAACATCCGTGGTATATGCATCCATATCAGGAAGACAATCTGATGGTATTGTACGGAACAAGGTATGTTGATATTTACACACCAGAACACGGTGAAATTGAGCATTTCACTGTCACAGCTGATAAAGTTTGTCGTGGAAATGAATTTTGTTACACGGGAGCAGCAATGCTGGTATGGCCCCGTGGTGTTTTTCATAGAATTGTCAGTTGCCCTGAACAGGGATCCGGCTCAGTAAATTTTGCTGTTCGCTATGAAGGTTTTAATATCCGGACAAACTTCAATATTTATGACCTGGATACAGAAACCGGAAAGTATGAAGTCATCCGTGCGGGACATTTGGATCAGCAGCCATAAAGAGGCTTACTTAAATGGAGGAGCAGGGGGGCAAGTCTGTTCTTGTTGCAGGTTAATTGTTTCGTCAATTGTATATGTGGGCTAAATTATGAATCGTGTTTTAATTGCCGGTAGATGAGTTAACTATAGATGCGGTGTTTTTTTCCATGAAGGTGAAGATCTTTTTTATTTGATTCTTTATGATTCATACGGGTATATCGCGGACAGGGTTCAATTTATTGATCCGTTTATCTCAATCGATCTCAATATCAGATTTTCTTAGAAGGTGTCAGGCGTCTGTAATCCAGCGAAGCGGCGGAATCCGGGGATCAGCAGTTAGTCGTCTACACAGGCAGACGACTAACTGCGAAATAATTAAAACTTTTATAATCACCAGCAATTAACTTCTTAAAAGCGGTTAACGCTATTTTGAAATGTTGATTTGTGATTTAATCCTAGTTTTATTTTTTAGCCGGGCGTTGGTACATATAGGCACACACGCTATCGCCTTCTGATTGACGGGCAATATACTTGGCTCTCATCTCCGGGAATGCCCGTATGGTAGCTTCAATGTCCATGTCGCACAGCAGGTGACAGGGATCTTCAACGCCGTAGGATTTGGCCATTTCATAGTAGGGGCATTCTCTCTGGATTTCAATCACAGCGTCAATGTCTTTATTTGAGATATCCGTAATATCCATTACCATTCCCATCTCACCATATGCAGGGATAGCCTGTCTGAAACCCTCAGCCAGAGTATTGTTTTCAATGTAGGGAGCAAACCATTCGCGCTGACGTTCAGGGTAGCCTTCCAGCATTTTTTCCCAGGCTTCATCATCTGTCATTGTTTTGCGCAGCTCATTAAAGGTTTCAAATTTCTTTTTGAACAGTTCGTCGCAGCTGTCTGACATGTCTAATCTCCTTTTTTTATTGTTTGTGTATTGTTCCCCTTAATGCGTTTATTTCTATATTGTGTCGCATTAAATATTTGCAGGGATAAATCCTACGAAGACGGTAGTACCACTTAGTGTGACTACCGTTTTATAAAGATACGCTTTTACAGCCTGTTTTGTCAAGGCATAAATTTATATCAATATTAACATTTTAGCTTTTCAAAGAAAGCACAAGAAGTTATAGTTGTTAGGTATCCGTACGCTGCTAATTTTAATTAGATGAGGTGACCACATGACCGTGCCGAAGCGGAAAGAACGCCGGCTCAGTAAAAAAGAACAACGGGCGGTGATAGACCGGCAGAACCGAAACATGCAGATCGATCTGCGTAAGGCCGTTTTTCCTCAAACCCTGCTTTTCTTTTTTAAAAAACGTCCGCACTATGCGCGCGAAATTGAGGATAAGATCAGAACTTTTATTGGTTTGGTCGCTAATTTTTTTGAAGGTCAAATGGAAATGTCGCCTATTTTTAATCGGTCGCTAAAAGTTCAGAAAAATCTGGTTTATAGAAATCTTTTAAAACTCGAACAGCAGGGAATACTCGGCAGTTATAAGGAAAAGTCTGCACTGGGGCCGGAACGTAAATATTACTTCTTGACTGAATTTGGAAATGTTTTTTTTAATGAAGTGGTGGAACACGGTCTTTTACCCCGAATATTTTTCCTGTATTCGTTTATGGATTTTGGTACGGGAGGATGGAGCGGTAAGAATCGGTTTTCAAAGGAGGGCGAGCGGAAGTTTCATCAACTGCTTGAGCAGTTGGTTGAATAAAAGTGTCTTAACATGAAAATTTTGCGAGTAAAACTGTTTTTTTTGATCTATTAAAATATCTTGGTATCGGGCTGATAAATATGCCCTTTTTTTGAGATTGTCAGGATGTCCACCTACTTTTTAAGGTAAATGATTATTGCGCCGCTTCTAAGCTTTTTCCCTTTCTCCCATTTAAAAGAAAGGATTTGTCCTTCACGCTTGAGATCGATTATTTTTCCTTCAACGATATTGGGAAGTACGGCTCTGCCTTCAGAATGAGTGCCTTTACCCACAATGATGCGAATGGTAGAAAGTCCTTTTGCGTTAGAGTCGCGGATGAAAAAATCAGTTTTTAGCTCTGCTTCATCACCATGAAGTCCGTGGAGATCGATTTCATCCTGGGGGTCGGGATATGCATTTAATTTGCTGCTTTTTGAAAGTTCAATATTATCAGATGCTGCTGTGATCTTTTCCTTTATTAAGGCCTGGTTTGATTCATCTGAAAAGGATTCATCCACTAGTTCTTTGAAGCTTTTTTCAGGCCCAATGTTTTTCGTAGAATCCGCAAATAGAGCGTCATCCATTGTGAGCTGATCAACACCCTGTTTGGTCTTATTCTTCAGGTTTTTCATAGTGTCGGGAACCGGCTTTTGTGAAAATGAATCCTCAAGCATTTCATTAAAGCTTTTTTCAGGTCCTATTTCTTCTGCAGAAGCATCAAACAGAGTCTCGTCCATGGAAAGTTGTTTAACGCCTTGTTTGGTGTGCTGCTTCTTTTTTTGAGACATTTTTATTCCATTAATTTTTAAATAGATTTTTAATTATAAAGCGTTTTGTTTTGCAGCGTCAGTTGTGTGTTGTCCGTGGTCTGTAGTTAAAGTAATATTTATAATAGATAATAGCAGCTTTGTTGCAACTGACGACTGACTATAAGTCGTGAGCATCTCGAATGACGAACTACTGACCAAGGGAGCTGATATTTTTTAGCAGCTCTCTTACATCCTCCGGCGGATTAAAGGTAATAAATGTATCCGCTCCGCTGGAAACGATCCCCACTAGCTTATTATTATAAAAAACAGGTGAACCTGAAAGACCCCGCCAGTCACGGGATGGGACACTCATTACAAATCTTCTTTTAAGATATTCTGTGGTGTTATTTACCCCGGTGATGGTAATTGTACCCTTGGTCTTTGTCATCCCATTGTCAGAATAGAGCGCTTTTCCCTTTATCTCAAGAGGGATGCTTTCAACAATACCGTAGATCACCACTTCTTTTCCATCCAGTTCTGTACTGGTTATTTTCATGTCGGGTTCTGACCATACAACATTATTTATGCTGGTATAGGGATAGCTGTCTGTCTGAACCCTGTAGCAGGCGATGTCCCGGTTCGGCAGTTCAGTGAACTGCGTACCGCCGCCGAAGAGGAGATGCGTGTTGGTAAGGGTATAGTAACTCCCCTTAAATTTTATATAGACAGATGATGAACGGTTAAATACCTGAATGTTGTTATAGGTGCAGTCCGGATGATCTTTATATCCTTCGCATATCTGATAGGGGGAGAAGGTCAGAATACCGGCATCCCGCATCTCGCATATTTCTGCAAAGGGAAGATTAATAAGGGTTTTATTGTCACAGGTGTATTCTATAACCTTTGCCTGTTTAGAATTATCCAGACGCGTAAAAATGTTCTGTTTTTCTGAAGATGAAACGGAATCAGAAATTGTTGAAATTAAAATAAATATTAATAAAATTGCAGTTCTAAGCATTTTTGTCATCTGTATGAAACTCTTTCTTAACTTCTTTTTCCGCTTCCGCCATCTTATCTCTGTAAAACACTATCTGCTTATTAAGGGTTGAAAACGGATGGGTGACTTTATAACCGATCATCATCTGGTTAAACCAGCCCTTTAGATGGGTTGACGTGTCCATGTTGTAGCTTTTGTTCATGATCACAGCTTCTTTTGGCTGGCGGGGCGGTATTCCCGGCATTTTCCTTCCTGCTTTTCCAATGACAAGGGTGGTGACCGGTATGACAGCATCCGGAAGTTCTAATTTTTCTTTTAGGTGTGTTATGTCAAGAAGTCCTGTTTTTCCGGTTTCAGACAGCATCACACTTCGCAGTCCCAATGCTTCAGAAGCTAATGTCATGTTCATGGCAGCCAGTCCGGCATTAAACAGGGCAAAGGAATTATTCACACAGGGTGTTTCTTTGAAGTCAGGCAGAAGGTCTTTTATTTTGAACATGTCAGCACAGATGATAACGGCATATGCACCTTTAAAGGGCATAGAATGTCCAAAAGTTTCTTTCCATTCTTTTTTTGAAAAGGTTATAAAACTCCAGGTCTGAAGGTTGACCGTACTGGGGGCAAAACGGCCTGCTTCAAGGATGGTGTTGATGGTTTCCGCATCTATTTCATCATCTGTAAAGGACCTGCAACTTCTTCTTTCAAGCAGGAGCCTGATGGTTTCGTTTTCCATCTGAGCAGGGGAGGCGAGAGGCTTGCCGGTGAGCAGGTATAATAAGTTTTTAAGGTATTTGGGCATTTTGTTCACCCTCATTTTTTTCATGAATGTAGTGTGTTCGCTTAAGGGTTCAAGGTTTCAAGTGGCTAAACCCTATATCATTCTAACCAAAAAATACTTCAGTAGATTAATTATTTATTTATGGTTTTGGATATTTTCTTTTAGAGAATTCTGGAACGACGACTTTTCTTGTTTTGTTGTTATCCCAGCCCCCTTGCAGCCTTGAATTCTTTGGATTGGGTTTTGCTCAATCCAACAACTCATAAATTCCTGACAGATTCCTGAACTGTTCGTCATAGTCCAGGCCGTATCCAACGATGAATTCGTCCTTAATATCGAAGCCGTAATAATCTATTATTAAGTCCTTTTCACGGCGGATCATTTTATTTATAAGCGCGCAGGTTTTAATGGATGACGGTTTTCTTTCTTTAAGTTTTTTGATTAAAAAATCAAGGGTGGTTCCGGAATCTACGATATCTTCAATAATGATGATATCTCTGCCCTTAATATTTGTATCTATATCTTTTTGTAGGACACAGATACCGGGGGATGTTTTAGATGATCCGTATGATGATATATGGACAAATTCAATGGTAATATCAATGTCAATATCTCTTATAACGTCTGCCATGAAGATAAATGATCCTTTTAAGATTCCGACCAATACCGGTTTTTTACCCTGATAATCATCTGTTATCTTTTTGGCGATCTCAGTTGTTTTTATCTGAATATGATCTCTTGTGAAAAGGGGTTTTAATTTGTGCTTTAAGCTCATTTTTTACCTGGAATAACGGGTTATTCTGCTGAAATTCAGGGCTTTTCTTCTGTAGTTTTCATGCTGTCATATTATAATATGGCTGTCAATATAGGATTTGATTTTATACAGGATTTTATATATGATTGAAGTTTGTGTTTAAATGAAATGTTAAAAAAAGGTTTTATTTTATGAAAGAGAAGGTATTTGTTAGATGAATGAAAATGATTTGGAAAAAGTATATGATCCCCATAAATTTGAGCAGAAATGGTATGATCTCTGGATGGAAGAGGGTCTTTTTAAACCCCGGAAGGGTAAAAGAAAGGAATCATACTGTATCGTCATTCCGCCGCCTAATGTGACGGGATCTCTTCATATGGGACATGCTTTGAATAATACTCTCCAGGATATCCTTATCCGTTACAAACGCATGAAGGGGTTTAAAACCCTGTGGCAGTGCGGCATGGATCACGCCGGGATTGCCACTCAAAATGTGGTTGAAAGACAGCTGGCAAGTGAGGGGAAGAGCCGTTTTGATCTGGGAAGAGAGAAGTTTGTAGAGCGTGTCTGGGAATGGAAGGAACAGTTTGGCGGTATCATCACAAACCAGCTTAAAAAGCTGGGAGCTTCCTGCGACTGGTCAAGAGAACGGTTTACCATGGATGAGGGCTGTTCAACGGCTGTGCGTCAGGTCTTTGTTACCCTTTATAAAGAAGGTCTGATATACCGCGGCAGTAAATTGATTAACTGGTGTCCCAGATGCCATACCGCACTTTCAGATCTGGAGGCCGAGCACGAAGATGTAAACGGTAACCTTTATTATGTCAAGTATCCCTCCGTTGACGGTAAAAAATTTCTAACGGTTGCCACCACACGTCCCGAGACCATGCTTGGAGATACAGCGGTTGCCGTTAACCCGGAAGATGAACGCCATCAGGACTGGATCGACGCAGATGTGGTTCTTCCCCTTATGAATAAAAAGATACCTGTTATTGCTGATGGGTATGTTGACCTTGAGTTTGGAACCGGAGCTCTGAAAATTACCCCGGCGCATGATCCCAATGACTTCGAGATCGGCCAGAAGTACGGCCTTGAGACGGTTAAGGTTATCGGAGAAGATGGCTGTATGATCGGTGATGTTGGAAAATATGAAGGTATGGACCGATTTGAAGCCAGAAAAGCAATTGTTGAGGATCTTGAAAAAGAGGGGTTGTTGGTAAAGATTGAGCCTCATAATCATTCAGTCGGACATTGTTACCGGTGTAAAAGTATTGTGGAACCGAATTTGTCCATGCAGTGGTTCGTCGATGTGAAACCTCTGGCAGAGCAGGCCATTGCTGCGGTTAACGACGGAAAAACAAAGATCATCCCTTCAAACTGGACCAAGACCTACTTTGAATGGATGAATAATATTCGTGACTGGTGTATCTCCCGGCAGATATGGTGGGGACACCGGATTCCGGCATGGTACTGCAGTCAGTGTGCCAAAATTACGGTTGAAATGGAAGATCCGGAACGCTGTTCCCATTGTGGCAGTCTTGAGATCGAGCAGGAAAGTGATGTTCTGGATACCTGGTTCTCTTCTGCGCTGTGGCCTTTTACCACGATGGGCTGGCCTGAAAAGACAGATGATCTTAAATCTTTTTATCCCACCTCGTGCTTGGTAACCGGATTTGATATTCTTTTTTTCTGGGTTGCGCGCATGATGATGATGGGACTTAAATTTATGGATAATGTGCCGTTTAATGATGTCTACATTCATGCGCTGGTTCGTGATGCCCATGGTCATAAGATGAGTAAGTCCAAGGGAAATGTTATTGATCCGCTGGTAATTATTGATAAGTTTGGTGCCGACAGTTTCAGGTTTACCTTAACGGCTATGGCTGCTCAGGGCAGGGATATCAGTTTGTCTGAGGAACGAATCGAAGGATACAGGCATTTTGTCAATAAAATCTGGAATGCTTCCCGTTTTACCTTAATGAACCTTGACGGCTATGAAGATATTGAAGCGGATAAAAAAGTTTATGATCTTAAGGATCGATGGATATTAAGCCGGCTTAACAACATCATCGATACGGTGGAGAAAACTCTGGATGAATACCGGTTTAATGAAACGGCAAATCAGCTGTATCAGTTTGTGTGGCATGAGTTTTGTGACTGGTACGTGGAGATGGCTAAAAATGATCTTTATCAGAAAGAAGACCCGAATAGAAGGATAACGACTCAAAAAGTGATGGTCCGAACCCTAAGGACGGTTTTAGAGCTATTGCATCCGATTATGCCGTTTGTAACAGAGGAGATCTGGCAGAAGATCCCGCATCAGGGGGAAAGTATTGTGGTAACAGATTTCCCTGAATCAAATACTGGTGAGATCAATAAGGAAGCTGAAAACGATATGAATCTAATCATTCAGGTTGTCTCTGCGGTTAGAAATATTAGAAGCGAGATGAACATTTTGCCGTCCGCACGTCCTTCGGCCGATTTTCGGTGTGAAGATGATCTGACCGGAAAAATATTAAAGGATCAGTCAAAGCTTCTTTGCAGCCTTGCAGGGCTTTCTTCAGCCTCTGTTCATAAAGAGTTTGAAGGGTCGGAGAGTGCTGCAACTGCAGTTGTGGACAGGGTTGAGCTTTTTCTTTCTCTTGAAGGGGTGATCGATTTTGGTGAGGAAAAAAAGAGACTTCAAAAAGAGCTTGATAAAGTAAATAAAGACATTGAATTTATATCAAAAAAACTTTCTAATGAAAAATTTATAAGCCGGGCGCCAAAAGAAATAGTTGAAAAAGAAAAAGAAAAACTGAACGGCTTTAAAGATAAAGCCGCTAAGATTACAGAAAACATTGCAAGGATTGCCTGATTTTAAGCGGTAAAAAAAATGACAGAGCTGGAAAAAAATGTTTTAGAATTGGTCGCTGCAGCCCTTAAGGAGGATGTGGGGGATGGTGACCGGACAACGGCTTATCTGGTTGAAAAAGGTATCAAGGGGATTGCCCGGATCACGGCCAAAGAGGATCTGGTTCTTGCCGGCTATCTACCGGTCGAAAAAGTTTATGCGTATTTAAGTACCGATATTAGAATCACCTTTCTTTTTGAAGAAGGAACATTTGTTAAGCAGGGAGAGCTGGTCTGTGAGATAAGCGGGCCTTTTGATGTATTATTAACCGGGGAGAGAACCGCACTTAATTTTTTACAGCATTTAAGCGGGATTGCAACGATTACCCATGCATATGCCGAGAAGGTAAAACCTTATCATACGGTTTTGCTGGATACCCGTAAAACAATTCCGGGGTGGCGGCTTCTTGAAAAGGCTGCGGTTGCTGCAGGCGGTGGAACAAATCACCGTGCGGGTCTTTACGATGCGGTACTCATTAAAGATAATCACATCTCCGCCTGCAGCGGGGTTAAAGCTGCGGTTGAAAAAGCGATTCACTTAAGGGAAGAGGGGCTTAAGGTTGAGGTCGAGGTTAAAGATTTATCAGAGCTCAGTGAGGCGATCACGGCCGGACCGGATATGATCATGTTGGATAATATGTCCTGTGATGATATGGCACGTGCGGTTCAAAGGGTTGATAAAAAGATTCCCCTTGAAGCATCCGGAAATGTAACCCTTGAAACAATTTCAGAAATCGCCGCAACCGGGGTCAGCCATATCTCGGTTGGGGCATTGACGCATTCGGCGAGGGCGGTTGATCTTAGTATGCTGATTGAGCGTGTGGATTGATGGCTGCCAGAAAAGTTTAATTTTGGTGTTGCACTGTATCCTAAGTCATTGCGACGTACTTAAATGTACATCACATACCTTCGGGTTTGCGTGCCTTGAACTTGAAGTTTTTCACTTTGCCATACCTGTTTATGAATAATGATTTTATTAAGATCATTATTCCTATATAAATAGAGATATGTTTATTATGATATTAGTTGTTGATATTGGAAATACAAATATAGTTTTCGGTTTATATTCGGGTGATGATCTGATCGGAACATTAAGGGCCGAAACAGATGCAGGACTGTCTTCTAAAGATTATGCTGGCAAACTGCAGAACTTCATTTATGCAGAAAAAAGAAATGTCCGGGAAATTAAAGGCGCCATTGTTTCTTCAGTTGTTCCGGAAATTGATGATTCTATAAGAGCGGCCTGCCGGACCTGTGTCGGAAAAGAACCCGTTTTTTTGTCCCCTGAAATAGACATGGGTATGAAAATATGCTATGAAAATTCAAGACAGGTCGGTACAGACAGAATTGTTAATTCTATAGCTGCTTTTGATAAATATAAACAGGCAGTTATTGTTATTGATTTTGGAACGGCCACTACTTTTGATTATGTTTCAGCCGAAGGGGAATACCGGGGCGGCGTTATTGCTCCGGGTATGAAAATATCGGCTGAGGCCCTGTTTGAAAAAGCGTCAAAACTGCCAAGGGTAGCGCTTAAGCCTCCGGAAAAGGTGATATGTACGGATACGGTAACAAATATGCAGGCAGGAATAGTTTTTGGATATGCCGGCCTTGTGGATGGAATTGTAAACAGGATGAAAAATGAGTCGATTTCCGAACCTTATGTTGTGGCAACCGGCGGGCTTGCT
Source organism: uncultured Thermodesulfobacteriota bacterium (assembly GCA_964387595.1). GTDB lineage: Bacteria > Desulfobacterota > WTBG01 > CAIYCZ01 > CAIRTM01 > JAHEEI01. The sequence goes on from CAYLYF010000032.1 coordinate 10,281, forward strand.
TCTGTTGTCTTTCCCCATGCGGAGACAATTGAGGCAGTATATGAAAATTTGACACTTTACGGTTTAAAGATTATATTCGAACGTAATATAAGTTGAAGTGAAGGGTTCCAGGTGTCAAGGGTAACGGCTTTATATGAACAACTAATAATTAATAACTGGACTGTTAATTGGTAAAGAAATAATGATCGGATTTTTAACCTTAATACATTATGCACTGGTCATTTATATCTGGATGATCGTTGCCCGGGCGCTTTTGTCATGGATTAATCCTGACCCCTATAATCCTGCGGTCCGGTTTTTATGCCGGGCAACTGACCCGATTTTGTTTCGCATTAGAAGAAATGTTCCAATGCCGAGATCGGGCCTTGATTTTTCGCCTATTATTGCACTTGTTCTTATTACCTTTGCCGATATTTTTGTGCTAAAGACGGCTCGGGACCTGACCATGGGCTTAAGTGTTTCCTTTTTTGCAAACTTTTTATTTGCCTTTGTAATGTCAGTTCATGATATATTGAGGATATATCTGATCATTGTTATTATTGCAGCCGTTATTTCATGGGTGAATCCGGATCCTTACAACCCGATTGTAAGGGGGGTAAATGGTGTCACTGAACCTGTTCTTAACCGTATACGGCGGGTACTTCCAATGGTGATACCCGGTATTGATTTTTCGCCGATGATACTGATTGCGATAATCTATGCTCTTGATTCTTTTTTGGTAAAAACTCTACTTTAATTTTATTTGAGGATAAATATGAGTGAGAACAATCCATTATTCCAGGAACTTGGCCTTGTGCTTGAGGGGGTCTCAATTAATTCTGTAGATATTATGCAGCAAAAATTTTCTGTAAAGTTCAGAGGCTATGATGTGCAGGATGTGGATGCCTTTTTAGAAGTTGTCGCAAAGGAGATGGAGCGGCTTGCGGGTGATAATGCGCGCATGCAGCAGGAGATAATTATACGCAGAAAAGAGTTGGAACAGTATAAAAAAAAGGAAGAAAGCATTAACGCAGCACTGGTTACTGTTCAGAGAATGTCTGAGGATATGAAAAAAAATGCTGCAATTGAGGCTGAAGCGATCGTGAACAGCAGCAGGCAGGAGGCGGAAAGTTTCCTTTCAGAGACAAGGCAAAAGTGTGATGAAATGAAAGAAGAAGTAAGGCCTATAAAAGAAGAGGCTAAACTTGAGGCGCAAAGCATAATTCATGAAGCAAAAAAATACAGTGATGCCATGCATGAAGAGGTTAGACCCTTAAGAGAAGAAGCGCATGTTGAAGCACAGAAGCTTATTGATGCCGCTCATCTTGAAGCGAACCGTATTAATGAAGAGGCCATTAAGAAACATTCACAGATTCAGGAAGAGATCAATACTTTAAAACAGAGAAAAGTTCAGTTTCAGGTCACCTTAAAAGGTCTGATCGAAACCCACCTGAAATTCCTTGAAAATGAATCAAGTAACGAATGATATAAAAAAGATCGTCCGTCCGCATAAAAAAGGCGTCGAAATTAATATTCATGTCCTTCCCCGGTCCTCTCAGTCCAAAATTACCGGCCTTCATGATGATTCAGTTAAGGTCAAGCTGACCAAACCTCCGGTAGATGGTCAGGCCAATGCTGAGTGCTGCAGGGTAGCTGCAAAATTTTTTGGTGTTCCAAAAACACAGGTTAGTATTCTTAAAGGGGCTTCCTCAAAGCAGAAAACCCTGCTTGTTGAAGGGGTGTCTGTTTCTGAAATTATTGAACAGCTAAGTAAGGTGTGATGAGTATGTTGTTGATTAGCAGACTGTATTTCTGTATTTTCATAGATAACAGGTCCAGTACTTGCGATTGTTGATCTAATAATTTGTTTAAGTGTAGATATCATACTCTGTGACCCTTGAAACGCGGCGGTCTTTTGTTGAGGAAGGCGTTCATTCCTTCTTTCTGATCATCGGTGGCGAAGCATTCCAGACATGCCTCTATCTCACCCTGAAGGGCTTCTTCCAGGGGAAGATCCATGCCCCTGTTGATTGCTTTTTTGGCCTGTTTTATCGCAAATAGTCCCTTTTGGCTTATTTTTTTTGCCATGTCCATGGCGCAGTCCAGCACCCGTTGATGAGGAAGGATTTGATTGATCAGTCCGATGTCAAGGGCTCTGGGTGCTCCGATCAGATCTCCGGCAAAAATAAGCTCCTTGGTCATGGCAGGGCCGATCAGTCGGGCTGCCCGCTGGGTGGCACCCCATCCCGGGATAATACCGAGAATGGTTTCTGTGAGACCGAACTGCGACCTTTCACTGGCCAGTCGGATATCGCAGCTTAGTGCGACTTCCATGCCGCCCCCTATGCAAAATCCGTTAATTGCCGCAATTACGGGTTTGTCCATATCCTGTAACTTGTTGAACAGGCTGTGCCCTAATTCAAGATATGGACGGGCCTGTTCAGGGGTTTTACTGCTCATTTCCTCGATGTCTGCGCCTGCTACAAAAGACCTTCCGGTGCCGGTGAAAATAAGAACAGCAACCCGCGGATTTTTTTCAATTTCCTGGACAGCGTCGAAGGTTTCTTCCAGGGTTTGGGTGTTTAATGCATTTAATACTTTCGGGCGATTAAAGGTAATCACTGCAACAGGTGCTTTAATTTCACAGAGTATGTTTTTATAGGGCCCCATTTTTTTAGTTGCTCCTTTTCTTAAATCTTTTAAACATTTATTTTTCCGGAATAGGTTTCGGAATCTGGTGTTTCAGGTCAGTATAACTGCCCCCATTAACTACGTTTTTATAACCGATGTTATTAAGCATTTTTTTTGCAATGCCAGACCTGCGCCCACTTCTGCAGTACACCACGATATAGGCATCCTTGTTTTTTGTGGTGGTACTTATTTTTTCAACTATTTCGGTATACGGGATATTTATTGAATTTTCAAGATGGCCTCTGTCGAATTCTGTTTTTGTCCTTACATCAATTAATGCTGTTTTTTTATTGATTTTGATTTTCCTCTTATCTTCTTCTGTTTTTGCGCAGGTTGAGGTCATAAAAACTAATATTATAAATACAAGCAGGATAACATATTTCATATTTGCACTTCCAATTTATTTTTAATATGAGTATTAATTATTTATTTGAAATAAATTTTTATAAGATATGAGAAATAATAAGAGACAATCTGAGGATTAAGCTCTGTCTTTTAAATATTTTAAAAAGAGCATGCCGGCGGGGCAGGGGTCGAATCCGATGCAGAAATTTGACTGCTGCGCTTGTTTTATTAATTCACTTAAATCAGACACCGGAATGTCTCCGGTATGGTATATTAACTGTTCGACAATCTTCTGCAAACATTCGCAGTTCCAGCACTCTTTTATAATGGATGAGGCTTGAATCTTATTATTATTATTCATTTCATTTCGTTTGTCCTTTGGGCGGTTTCTGTTGTTAATAAGAAAAAATGATTCGTTCAGATTATTTATTTCTAACGTATTGGTTGTTTTGAGTCAAGGCCAAAGTGGGTTTCACTTGACTGTTATGAGTAAGATGTTTAGGCTGTCTGAAAAGCTAGCGACGCAGGATCCATCTCAATAATGTTTTTTCGGAATAGCTTTTGAAGTGGTTCTATACCCGAATTTAGATGAGGAAGTGGCGTGTCAGGGACTGTAACATTTAAAAAATCACACAAAGGTTCCCAACCCTGTTTTATTATATGGATTGATGAAAAGGTAAACTTATGAATGTCTAAGATTGATAATAAATGTGAGTTGGACTGTCTGATTATAAAAAAGCAGGACTAAGTTTTTCCTTAATCCTGCTTTTGAATGATATCAGCTTATTATGGATCTTAACTGCAGCCGCCGCAGCAGCTTCCGCATCCTGCGTTGCCGTCTCCGCAAGAAGAGGGCGCATCAGGTTCCAGCCCTGTTTCTGCGATTTCAATGTCAAAGACCAGGGTTTTTCCAGCCAGAGGATGATTAACATCCATCTTTATGATCTCTTCACAGATTTCATGAACTGTTGCAGGTACCGGGTTTCCGCCCTGATCAGCAAGCTGAAGGGTCGTGCCGACTTCTACTTTTATATCTTCCGGCATATTTGCCTTTGGCATATCAACGATCATGTCCTCATTTCTTTCGCCGTAGCCTTCTGCCGGCGGAATCGTTACTGTTTTTTTATCGCCTACGTTCATGTCTATCACAGCGTCATCAAAACCTTTGATGAGCATTCCCTTGCCGACCGTAAATTTTAAAGGAGAACGGCCCTCAGAGGTATCAAACACTTCTCCGGTCTCAAACTTACCGGTGTAATTAACACTTATCGTATCGCCGCTCTTAATTGCTTCTGCCATTTGTTTTCTCCCTTTTTTGGGTTATTAAAAATAAAACGGGATTAAGTTTTTATTGCTTAGTCCCGTTTTATTAAATTATGAATAAAGCTCAGCCGTTTTTATTCGAGGTCAAGTGATTCCATTACTACATCTAGAATATCCTCAATCTTCATTTTTGAGTCTGAGCCATCTATACCGTCTGTTAGATTTGCTTCACACCATGGGCAGGATGTTATTATTGTGCCTGCTCCGGTTGCTTCAGCTTCTTCAATTCTTTCTTTAGACGTTGAAAGCGCGAAGTCAGGATACGCTGATTTTGCTCCGCCGCCGCTTCCGCAGCACCATGCGTATTCTTTGATTCTTTCCATTTCAATCAATTTTACACCCGGAATTGCTTTGAGTATATTTCTGGGTGCTTCGTAAACGCCGTTTACGCCCCTGTTCATTTCCCGTGGCGGATCAAACAGACCATACTCCGTGCGTTTGCCTTCCCAATGTTTGTAGCCTTCACCGCGTCTACCGAGGTGGCAGGGATCATGCCAGGTAACCTGTTTGTTGACGTTCTTCTTGAATTTAAGTTTTCCGTTGTTGATCAGCTCTTCGATGAACTGGGTTGAGTGCTGAACGGTATAGGGCAGATCCGTGGTGTCAATTCCCTGAATCCGCGCATATTTCTCAGAAAATGTCATAAAGCAGCCGGGACAGTTCGTGATAATTTTTTTAACGCCCGTTGCTTTGAACATATCAAGATTTTTCTGTGCGATTTCTTTAAAGCTCTTTAAATCTCCGATGTTATCTGAGATACCGCCGCAGCAGATCTCTTTTGCGCCGAGGATACCAAAGTCTACGCCTGCCTCCTGAAGGATTTTTGCCGTTGCCTTTGGAACAGAATCAAAACCGGGTTTATATGCATAGGTACATCCAACATAGTAGAGTACATCTGCGGTTTCACCCTTTTTGGAAAGATCTTTAATCCCCATTTTTTTTGCCCAGTTGGCACGGCGTGTTCGGGGTTGTTTCCAAACATTATCATACTGGTTGATGCTTGTGATAAACTCCTTGTGTGCAGGGAGTGGACCGTATCCTTTTTCGCATGCTTCTTCTCTTAATGCGTCAAGAACACCTATAATATCAAGGTCCATGATCCTTTTACAGTTGGTGTCACAGGCCGCGCAGACTGGACATCTGTAAATTACCTCAAGCAGAGTGTCCTTATGCTCTTCCCAGTTGAGCTCGCCATTTAACAGGCCGGTTGCGATGTCATTTTTACCTTGTGCGGCATATGCATCGTAATTTCCATAAACCAGAGATGGACAGTTTCTTGAAAATCTATGGCTTTTAATTTCCCACAGATGAGACCATTTGCATGTAGAACATCTCTGGCAGTGTTCTGCATCATATTGTATTTTCTCTAATGCCATGTTTAACGTCTCCTTCTTAGTGCTTTATTTATATTTTAATCTTAAAGGTTTTATCTTTTAATTTTTTGATGTTTTGAACACAATGTTAAAGTATATTAATAACATATTTCCCTCAATTAGAAAAGAAAATTTTATTAGCACACTTATTAATTACAGTAGTATATTTATCTATTATAATAGACAAATATACTATATCTATCATATTGTTAAGATTTTAGTTTTGAAATATTGTATTTTAATTTGCCTGAAATATCATTTAATAAGGTATAAGTTGCCGGAACAACAAAGAGGGTCAGAAAAGTTGAGGTGGTCAGTCCTCCGATAACAGCAATTGCCATGGGGGCCCTTACTTCTCCGCCGGTTCCGAGTCCAATCGCAACCGGAAGTACTCCGGCAATTGTTGATATTGCGGTCATCAGTATAGGTCTCAGTCTTACAGGCCCTGCCTGTAAAACAGCTTCTTTCATTGAAAGACCCTGCTCACGAAGCTTGTTGGTGTAATCCACCAGTAAAATTGAATTTTTAACCACAAGTCCCACCAGCATCAGCATTCCGATAAGACTCATAATGTTTATTGAATTTCCGGTGATATAAAGTCCGCCAAGAGCGCCAACCACGCTTAAGGGCAGGGCAATCATTACGGTAAAGGGGTGAATAAAACTTTCAAACTGTGATGCCAGAACCATGTAGGTGATTAAAATCGTTAAAAAGAAAGCAAAAAGAAATGAATTTCTGGTTTCTTCCATGGTTTCGGCCTGGCCGGAAAATTCTGTGGTGTACATGGACGGAACGGTTGCCCCCAGTATTTTTTTTGCATCTTTAACTGCGTCACCCAGAGTTTTTTCACCTTCAAGGTTTGCAGATATGGTAACGCTTCTTAAACGGTTTGATCGGTTGATTATGTTGGGCCCCACATCTTCTCTAACATCTACAATGTTGCCTAATCTGATCAGGTCTCCCTTTTTGTTTCTGACCAGGAGCCTGTTGATATCAGAAAGTGAAACTCGCTGTTCGGGAACGAGTCTGATCCTGACATCATAGCTTTTTCCATCATGTTTAAATTGACCGGCTTCTCTCCCGCCGATAAGGGTGTTAATAACGGATGCTATGGCCCTCACGTCAATCCCCAGATCCGCAGCTTTGTCTCTATTTACTCTAACCAGTATTTCCGGTTTGGTGAGTTCCATGTCGGATCCCACATCGACTATTCCATCGATCTTTCTAAGCTGATTAATTACATCTTTTGATATTTTTGCGATTTCTGACAGGTTCGGTCCCTTTATGCTGAACTGCAAAGGCGCATTTCGTCCGCCCATACCGCCGCCCAGGGCTGAAAGGTTTTCAACATATGCAACCATCCCGGGTATCTTGTTGAGTTTTTTTCTTAACATTATCATTATTTCATCCTGCGTTCTGTCGCGCTCTTTTGCATCGGAAAGTGTGACAAAAAGCCAGCCTTTGTTTGCTGCGGAAGATGAACCGCCCGCACCCATCATGGCAAAAAGGCCTATGGTTTCCGGCAGGTCAAGTATAATCTTTTCAGCATCTGCCAGTTTTATGTCGGCATATTTAAGGGATGTGCCCACAGGACATTCAAATCTCACAATAAAATCATTTCTGTCTTCTTTTTGAACCAGTTCAAGATTTAATACTTTAAAAAAGAGCAGGCTTAAAACAAAAATAATAAAAGCACTTGAGATTACCAGGCCGCGGCGGTCAAGACAGTATGCAAGCCACTTCCGGTAGGAAAGTTCAATTGCGGTGAAAGATTTTTCCAGGGTGTCATAGAGTTTGCCGTGTTTTTTTTCGACCTTTAAAAATTTTGAGCAGAGCATCGGGGTTAGGGTGAGCGATACAAAAAGTGAGATCAAAACAGCTGCGGATACAATTATGCCGAACTGAAAATAAAACCGTCCGATCAAGCCCTCAATAAATGCAACCGGAATAAATACGGCGACGATGGAAAGGGTGGCGGCCGTTGCAGCAAAGGCTATTTCATTGGTTCCTTTGTGTGCAGCCTGGAACTTGTTTTCCCCGAGTTCCCTGTGCCGGAAAATATTTTCAAGAACAACAATGGCATCGTCAATAACCAGTCCTACACAGAGGCTCAGGGCCAGCATTGTCATGGTGTTCATGTTGAAGCCGAAGGAATACATGATACTGAAGGTGCCGATAATGGAAGTGGGAATAGCAAGGGCAACGATTACGGTGCTTGCCATGTTTCTTAAAAAAAGGAAAACAACCAGAGCGGCAAGAATTCCGCCGAAAAGAAGGTCAAACTGCACATCCGATATGGAGTTTTTAATAAAGTCGGAAGAATCAAAAGCGATGTCAAGGTTCATTCCTTCAGGGGCAGCTTCCTGAATTTTTTGCACTGTTTCTTTGACCCGGTTGCAGACGTCAACATGGTTTGCACCGGATCGGGGGATGACGCCCATCCCGATTGAATTGATACCCTGAAACCGGCTAAGAGAACGGACATCCTCTACCCCGTCTTCTGCAAAACCGATATCTTTGAGCCGTATCGGAGAATTACCTGAATAAGAAATAATAAGATTATTGAAGTCATTCGTCGTTTGCAGTTCACCGATGGTTTTAACGGTCAGTTCACGTGTTTTGCTTTCTATCCTTCCGCCGGGCAGTTCAACGTTTTTATTTAGTATGGCCTGTTCCACGTCGGAAGCCGTAATGTGGTATGCCTCCATTTTTTTTGCGTCAAGCCAGATGCGCATCTCACGTTCCTGAAGGCCGCCGATCATAATACCGCCGACACCCACCAGGGTTTCGAACTGGGGTTTGAAAACTTCATCTGCTATTTGCGCAAGATGTTTTGTGGGCAGATTACCGTTGACGGCGATCCATATGATCGGGTGACCGGAAATATCCACCTTGCCGATTGTCGGCGGATTAATGTCTTTTGGAAGATAACGGTTTGCCATGGCTATTTTGTCACGGACATCCTGTGCCGCAACATTTATTTCACGGTCAAGTTCAAACTCAACGGTAACACTTGATGATCCCTGAGAGCTTGACGAATTAATTCTTTTTAACCCTTCAATAGAACTTATGGATTCTTCGATGGGATCTGTGAGTTCTGTTTCGCTGACTTCCGGGCTGGCTCCGGAAAGGGTAGTGGTAATGCTTACTATGGGAAAATCCACATCGGGATAAAGAGCTACGCCTATTCTTTCACGGCTGATGAGACCGAAGAGAATCAGGGCGGCTATTATCATGGTTGCAAAAACCGGTTTTTTTATTGATATTTCAGGTAAGAGCACATTCAGACCCCTGGTGAATTATTTTGGACACGGTGTCTTTAGGTAATTACTTTAAATAATTATTTTTTTGAGGCGATTGACACCTGTGTGCCTTCGGTGATCTCGTTTCTGCCGTAGGAAACGATAGTATCTTTTTCTGTTATTCCTTTAAGAATTTCTACCATTCCTTTAAAACGGATTCCGGTAATGACAGGTTTATATCTGATAACGCTTTTTTCGACCGCCATTACCAGAATCTTTCCTTCACGTACCAGAACTGCACTTTCCGGAAGTACCAGACTATTTCTTTTTTCTAGAAAAATCGTTGTGTCTACAAAAAAACCGGGTTTAAGTCTGAAGCCGCTGTTGTCCACCAGAGCTTTTACTCTAATGGTCCTTGTTTCTGTGTTGACTTTAGGGCTGATGAAATATATCTTACCTTCAAAGGTTTCACCGGGATAAGGGCTGGCAGTGATTTCAACTTTCTGATTGATCTTTACTTCGCCGGCATGTTTTTCCGGCAGGGTAAATGAAAGTTTTAACGGGTTTAAGTCCACTATTTTTACAAGGTCTGCACCGATTTTTACATATTCGCCGACAGATACCAGTCTTTCACTTACAATGCCTTCTATAGGTGTTATGACCCGGGTGTCTTTAAGTGCTTTTTCAGACTGGCTTAACTTTGCTCTTATCTTTTCCTTGACGGCCTGGTTAAGAGACACCTGTGTCTGGGCATCATCCAGGTCGTACTGACCGATCACACCGTTTGAGATCAGTTTCTTTTTTCTTTCAAGGGTGGTTCTGGAGTTTTCTAGTCTGGCAGAGGCTTCTTTCAGCATGGCTTCTGACTCTTCGACTTCCAACCTTACTTTTTCACTGTCTATTTCAAGCAGGAGTTCTCCTTTTTTAACAAAGGAGCCCTCATCAATATACAGTTTCTTTATCTGTCCGGCTGTTTCTGCACTTAGCTTGACCTCTTCTTCGGGCAGAAAGCTTCCCACTGCTTCAAGCGTATGAGAAATATCCTGAAGGAAAGCTGTTGTTGTCTCAACCGGAAAGGTTTCTCTTGATTTTTCTGATGATCCGGAAGAAGGATCATTATTTGCTGAACATCCGCAAATAATTGATATTATACATATGGATATGATTCGATTTATGTGAGCTGATATTTGGATACGTTTCATTTATTATTTATTTTATTTATTTGTTATTATTCATTCTTGGAAAGAGCTTTCCTTCGATATTTGTAAGCAGTTTTGTAAGCAGAATCTCAAGCCTTTCGATATCCTCATCCGTAAAGTTTTCTATGATGTCTTCGCCGGCTGTTAGTTGAAGTTCTATTAGCGATTCTTTCATCTTTAAAGCCTTGGGAGAGAGATACACCTGGATTATTCTTCTGTCGCGGGTACTTCTTTGCCTTCTGAGAAGCTCTTTTTTTTCCATCCGGTCGATGATACCGGTTATCGTGGGACCGTCTCTTGAAAGCCTTTTGCTTAGATCACTTAATACCAGACCATCTTCACTCCAGAGAGAGACTAGGACTTCAAACTGAGGCGGAGTGATGTTATGTTTTTTCATCTGAAACTCGAAAAATCGTCTCATTCCCCGGTGGATTTTACCCATTAGTTCGTTTGAGGTTTTAAATGTCTGCATGCATGGTCCAATTGTTATGATTGATTAATCATTTTTATATCTTGAAAAATGAGGTTTATAATGTCAGGCCCTTTTCCTCAAGCAGAACTCCCTTTACCCGTGCAAGGTTTGCTATTGCTTTTCGGTGCTCTGTCTGTGCATAGGCAAGGTTGCTTTCTGCTTTTGAGAGGTCCTCCTGAAACTCAAGAATGTCATGAGTGGTGGACATTCCGACTTTATATTTCTTTTCTTCGGCATTCAGTTTTTCATTTGCGAGTCTAAGAGATGCTATTGCAGAATCGATCACTTTTTTTGTTGTATTCATCCGCCTTACCGCATCCCGGACTTCATTGATGATGATATTTTCTGTGTTTTTGATGTTTGTGATAGACTGTATTTTTTGAACTTTTGCCCGGTTATACTGGCTCTTTGCCAGTCTGTTCTCAAGAGGAAATTCTATTTTTATGCCGATGGTATAATTATAATAATCATCATTTCCCATGCCGTCATATACATCATCCCAGTGTCCGCCCCAGGGTGACTTTTCGCTGGGGAATATGTCTGCCAGAAAATCAGGTAGAAAAGCTGAACTTGTGTCCGCAGGTCTTCCGGAAAGACCGGTTGTTCCGATTGAACCGATCAGGTCAATTCTGGGAAGCGTTTGATTTTTTGTGTACTTTACCTGGATGTTGGATGCCTGAAGATTTAGTTTTGTCTGTTTAAAATCCGGTCTCTGTTCAAGGGCGGTGGCAATACAGCCCTGCAGATCCTGTTCAAGAGGTTCTGTCTCCGGTTTTTCTGAAGGGATGATCGAGATATTCCAGTATCTCTCATCCTCATAAAGGTTAAGTCCTGATTTCAGCTTGTCTTCAGCTTCTTTTACCATGGCTTCTGCAATTATCACATCCTGGTTACGAAGTGCGACTTCTGCTTCTGCCTGATATATTTCGATGGGGGCAAGCGCTCCCGCCTCAATTCTTATTTTAAATTCTCTTTCAAGGTCTTTTGCCCGGCTCAGTGATTTTTTTTTGCTAATGAGGTCTTCGATCCGGAAAGTAAGATCCCAGTAGTGGGACTCGATCTGATACAGGACATCCATTACATTTTTCTTAAATTCATTTTGAGAGCTTTCAAAATTCAGTGTTGCGATCCTGATCTGGCTTTTTCCAATGGAGATGCCGAAGTCCCTTAACAGTGGCTGGGTTAAAGAAAGGGCGAGTTCACCTGAGTATTCAGGGTTTAAGCCCATAAAGGCAAGGTCGCTTTTTGCTTCCTGATGGGTGAGCTTGAGTTCAGCAAGTGTTCCGGCGGTAAACTTTTTTTGAAAACCGCCCTCAAAATTAACGTTCTGAGTGTAGACACTCGCACTGGATCCCCCTCCCATTAGAGAATTTGCAACCTGTTTTCTTTCATGAGCTTTTACCATCTGTGTGCTAAAAAGAGTATCAAATGAACCTTTTTCTCTGAGAATGTCTGTTTCAGCTGCTTTTGGATTCATGCTCAGAAATTTTATATCCAGATTATTTTTCAGTGCCAGAATAAGGGTGCTCTTGAGCGGTAATTTTACCTGCTCATCTTTTATTTCAAGGGAAGGCGTCTCGATTTTATTTTCTTCGGCAAAAAGTACAGAAGGTATCATGAATGACAGTAACAGTACCGTAAAAAAATAGAATTTATTAATGGTGTTTTTCATTTCATCCTCCTTTTAATTAGCACGCTATTAAATAGTATACTAAAAGTTAATATTATACAATTTTAGTTTTGTCAAATAATTATATATCTTTATTCTTCGGTAAAATTGATGTGATTAAAACAAAAAAAGAGCCCAACGGCTCTTTTTTTGTTTTAATGGTAAATCTTTTAAATTACTTATATTGCTCCATGTCGTCTGCTATGTCCGGAAGTCCGAGATCAACGAGTCTTTCGTGTGTGGGGATGCCTGTCTTCCGGTCCCAGCCGCGGAAGTCATAGTACTGATCCAGCATGTAATCAAGCATTTCTTTTGATATGACCATGTCTTTTGAGGGGCCGGTCTTTATGGGCTCTTCCATGAATCGTTTGGGGAGCGTATCATGCTCACGCCTGTATCCCTCCCTTATTCCGAACGCTCTTATAAGGTTCCAGATTCTTTCAGCGGTTTTTTTGGTGTCTTCCAGGGTCAGATCCATTCCGGTTGTATTATTGAGACAGCGGACTACGATGTCGGTAATATCAAGAGGTCCCCATATGGATTCCGGGAGATGACAGAGTATCATGGAGTCTGTGAGGATATTCAGGTGGTTGATACGTGCGGTATATTCACCTTTCCCTTCGATGGTATTGCGCTTTACAAAACCGGTTCTTTCTCCGGTAGGTCTTCCGTCATGATGACTTCCGCCGCGGGGCCCTGTGGCATATCCAAGAGCAAAGCCGGGCATTCCCCTTGCAGAGTGTCCGGGAAAGGTAAGGCCCTTGTTATGCATGGCAAAATCGGCTGAACCTTTACCTATTTTTTCAGAGGCTATTTTTACACCTTCTGCTAAAATATCTCCAAGCTTATCTTCCCGTAAAGCAACTTTTCTGATCATGTCCATGATCAGGTCTGAACGTCCGAAGTTAAGCGCAATGCCGCCGGTATCTTTATCTGTGAGTATGCCTTTTTCATAGCATTCCATGGCAAAGGCGATTGAAACACCGGCTTCGATTGCGTCGACGCCAAGGTCATCACAATACCTTTCACCGGCTGCTACAACATTAAGGTCATTGTGGCCGCACATCGAGCCGAGCGAAAAAATATCTTCGTATTCCGGGCCTTCTACCATCATTCCTTTATATGTGCCTTTTCCAACGATACTGAACTTTCCGCATCTTGACGGGCAGGCGTAACAGGATTTATCTCTTTTAACCAGTTCTTTCCGCATGGTATCGCCGGAAAGACCTTCTGAATCCGGATAAAATTCATCCTGCCAGTTATTAAAACCGAACATGCCCAGTGTGTTGTTGGCATTTACCAGTACCGGCGTTCCATAACGGGGAAGGATCTCAGCAGTTGAAGGGTTGGCATTGAACCGGGCGAACAGATCATCGAGAAAAAGTCTCATTTTTCTCATGTCGGGAACATCAACCCCCCCCTGACCTCTGACAGCGACAGCTTTTAATTTTTTTGAACCCAGTACCGCACCCAGACCGCCTCTTCCAAAAGCACGGCTGCCGCAGATCACACAGGCAAACCGTACCAGTTTTTCTCCGGCAGGGCCTATTGCGGCGATCTGAATATCTTCAGATCCCAGTTCTTCAAAAAGTTCTTCCTGGACTTTTGTGGTATCCATTCCCCATAAATGGGATGCATCCCGGAGCTCAACCCGTCCATCGTCTATAAACAGATATACCGGTTTTTCTGAGGCGCCCTCAAAAATGATGCCGTCATAACCGGCAAATTTCAGTTCAGGCCCGAAGTGTCCGCCTGCGGTGCTGTGGAAAAATGAGTTTGTCAGTGGTGATTTGGAATAAAGTCCGACCCGGCTTGCCGTGGGAATCATGGTCCCTTCAACGGGGCCGGTCAAAAGAATCGCTTTATTTTCAGGTGAGAGCGGATCTATGCCCGGCTTAAGCTCGTCATAGAGGATTCGGGCTGCCATTCCGGCACCGCCAATATATTTTTCCGCAAGCTCGTTGGTGATGGGAAAATCACTGGTTTTTCCGTCTGTGAGATTTACACGAAGGATTTTACCGATATAGCCTTTATACTTTAAAGTAATACTGCTCATTTAATGTTTAGCCTCCATCAAAAGGAATCATGATTGTCACTACGTCGCCGTCACTGAGTGATTTATCCATATCAGATACGGAGCGGTATGTGCTGTCATTTACAAGGATGAGAAACGGTACGATCTCTTTTGTTATCTGGTCTCTGATCTGCCGGTCAAAGCTGTCTCCATAGGTGTTAAACAGAAAGTCAAAGAGATCTTTAATGTTTGCTTTGGGTGCAAGGTCAACCGTTATCTCTTTTTGTCCGATTAGATCTTTAAGGTTTGCAAAAGTTTTAAGCGTTATTTTCATTAGATTTGGTTTGCTAAGCTGTGTTTCTATTCAGCCAGTCTTCAGCAACTTCTTCTGTTAAGACGATATTTTTCTGGTCAGGTTTCGGGTTTCCCTCAACAAAGGTGATACATCCCACCGGACAGTATTTCAGACACTGGGGTTTGCCGGCGCAGGAGTCGCAAAGTCTGGAAAAGACCGGTACCGGTACTTCTGGAAAACCTATCATATGGACTTTGATCCGGGCTTTTTTCGGATTAAAAGTATTTTCTTTTGTCATTGCGCAAGCCAGTTCGCATAAGCGGCAGCCTATACATATGTCAGGGTTAACAGATAAAAATTTTCTCACTTTTCACCAGCCTCTAATTGATTTAAATCATCAGTTTTATACACGCAGATTTAAGCGCAACTCTACTTTTATAGCCTTTCATTAAAAAAAATTCCAGACTTTTTTTTGGGTTGAAGTGACTGTCGTAACGTAAGTATATGATATTTAATTATTTAATGGCTGGATTTGATAAATTTCCGGGGACAGGGAAGCTGTCTCTTTTATTAAAAATTGACACAAAGTCATTTTTCTATTATTATTTTACCTTTAATATAAAAGTTTGATAGCGGTGCTTAAAAGCAGTGCCCTGCATGATCAAAAACTGTTTTATACGGTTTTCAGACAAATAAATATTTAATAAATTATGTGAAGGATAAGGGTATTTATGAAACATTATAACCATATTATCAGGTTTGCGGTAATTTTAATACTGGTCGGAATTGGTTTTCTGCTGGTTAGAAGCTTTCTGGTCCCTGATTCATTTGGAATACACGGGACATATACATACGGTTTCCATCGCGGAGATTCGGATAAGGAACAGGAAGCCCGGCCGGCCCTTTATAGAGGCACTGATAAATGCAGTCAGTGCCATCCCGACCAGACAGCCGAGATTGCAGCGGGCGGCCATAAAACTGTTATCTGTGAGGCTTGTCACGGAGTATGGCAGGCACATAACAGCCAGACAATGTCGCTCGTTAATAAAGATCCATCTTCAGGTGCGTGTCTGTTATGTCATCAAAAACTTGATGCGCGTCCAAAAGAGTTTCCGCAGATCGAGAGTCTAAAAAAGCATATTTTGGAACAGGAACAGGATTTTGAGGATGGAATGGCATGCAGCGACTGTCATAGTCCTCACGAACCAAAGTAATTATTTAAGGGATGTGATATGAATCAGGACCGTAGAAAATTTTTAAAGACTGTTTTCCACAGCGGACTGGCAATAACAGTATTTCCATCCGGTGTATTCGCATCAGAAGGAGGGAACTCCAATCTGTATGCTTTTATTGTCGATACGGAAAAGTGTATTGGCTGCGGCAAATGTGCCAGTGCCTGCAGGGAGGAAAACAATGTTCCGAAGGACTGTTACCGGACATGGATTGAACGATACCGGATCATGGAAAACGGAGAAGTAAAGGTTGACAGTCCCCATGGCGGCGAGCATGGTTTTGAACCTGTGAAAGATACCGGGAAAGTTGAAAAAGCTTTTTTTGTCCCGAAACTCTGTAATCACTGCAAGGATCCAAACTGTGTTCAGGTCTGTCCTGTGGGCGCGACTTACGTGTCAAAAGAAGGCTTTGTGCTGGTGGATGAAAAACAGTGTGTGGCATGCGGATACTGTATTCAGGCTTGTCCGTATGGCGCAAGGTTCTTAAATCCGGTGACAAACGTTGCGGATAAGTGTACCTGGTGCTTTCACCGTGTAAAACAGGGCTTGGATCCGGCCTGTGTTACTGTTTGTCCGGCGAAAGCAAGGCTGTTTGGAAAAATTGATGATGTGAACAGTTCGGTACATAAGGTCTTAAAGGAAAAACGTCTTCAGATCTTAAAACCGGAGACAGGAAACAACCCGATGGTTTTTTACATCGGGCTGGATAAGGAGGTGCGTTAATGCATGAAATCGTAACCCAGGGATTTTTATTCCCCAATGAAATTCATGTTCACTGGAGTCTCATGATCGTGTTATACCCCTATATTACCGGTCTTGTTGCGGGTGCATTTATTGTTTCTTCTCTTTATCATGTTTTTGGTGTGAAAGAGTTGGAACCCATTGCAAAGTTCTCACTTGTGGGTGCTTTCTGTTTTCTGATATTTGCCTGTACGCCGCTTCTTTTTCATCTGGGGCATCCTGAACGTGCGTTAAATATCATGTTTACGCCTAAATTTACTTCAGCGATGTCCGGTTTCGGATATATTTATGCTTTTTATCTGCTGTTGGTTATCCTTGAGATTTGGCTTGTTTTCAGGCCGGATATCGTTCGTCTGGCAGACAAGGGGAAGGGCATTGTGAAAGTTTTTTACACAGTCCTTGCTCTCGGGAGCAGTGACGTTTCTGAAGAGACCTTAAAAGTCGATCGAAAAGTAACGCTTTTTCTGGCCTCGGTTGGTATTCCCTCGGCATGCATTCTCCATGGTTATGTGGGATTTCTGTTTGGATCATTAAAATCAAACCCGTGGTGGTCAACCCCGCTGATGCCGGTGATTTTTCTGTTGTCGGCGATTGTATCCGGTATATCCGTTCTGGCTGTGAGCTATGTTGTTGTGATGAAGATAAAGAAACAGCCGGTGGACAGCGCTTGTTTAAAGAGTCTTTTTACCTATTTGTGGGCCTTTTTTATTTTAGATGTGACCCTGGAATCGCTGGAAGTTATTACCATGCTGTATGAGTCTCATGAAGAGTGGCATATTATTTCCCAGATGCTTACTCAGAAACTTGGGTTCAGTTATATTTTTCTCCAGATGGCTGTCTGTTCAGTAATCCCTTTTATTATGCTGGGTTTTGTCGTCTTAAAGAAAATGAAGGACTCCACCCGTAATACCCTGGGGATTATCTGTTCAGTCATGATCCTGGTTCAGGTACTTGCCATGCGCTGGAACGTGGTCATCGGGGGACAGCTTTTTTCAAAAAGCTTAAGGGGGCTGACAAGCTATACGCCGACTGTTCTCGGGAGAGAAGGCTTGCTGGTCGCACTGGTCTTGCTTGCAGCACCTTTTGTGACGATGTATATCTTTAATCTTATTTTACCGCTGTGGGATAAAACGGATGCAAAGGCAGAGGAAGCATAAGGTTTTAAGTTTTATTAACATATTTGAGGAGAGAAATAGACAATGCTGACAATAATTGATCCGCTGCTGGTTATTATTGCTGTTGCCGTCTGTGTGTTCGGGCTGGTCAAAAGGTCCAGGCTGTGGAGGATGGGACAGGACGGTGAAGCTGATAAAACTGATGGTAACAGGTTGATGGATTTGATCACAGATACAATCATCCATAGAAGCATACTAAAAGATCCGATTCCGGGTCTGATGCATCTTGCGATGTTTGCCGCATGCCTTGTTCCGCTTCTGGTAATTATCGTAATGCAGGTCAATTTTTTACTGCCGGATGCTTTGGGGGCCGGTTTTTCGGTGATACTCGATATCATCGGTCTGATCGGACTTGCCGGTATTATTTATGCAGCTTTCAGACGTTATGTTCAGAAACCTGAACGTCTTGACGATACAGGTCCTGAAGATGCATTGCCGCTTATCTGGTTGTTTGCGATTATCATTATTGGTTTTTGTATCGAGGGTTTAAGGATTGCCATAACAGGCGAGGGCGCTTCAACCGCACCGGTGGGGTGGGTCTTTTCTTTGATCTTTATTCCGCTGGGAGATTTTAACGGTACACTCCACAGCTTACTCTGGCGGGTTCACTTCTTTCTTGTTTTAGGATTGATCGCGGCTATTCCCTATACGAAGTTTATTCATATCATCCTATCTCCCCTTAATATTTATTTAAGAAAATACGGACCGATCGGAGATTTTTCTGGAATTAATTTTGAAACTGCAGAAACGTATGGTGTGGCAAAGATTGAACAGTTTACCAAAAGGCAGCTCCTGAATCTCGATGCCTGTATCCGCTGCGGAAGATGTCAGGATAACTGTCCGGCCTATTTAAGTGATAAGCCTCTTTCTCCCAAAAAACTGATTCAGGACCTTAAGAAAAACATGGAAGATAAGGCCGCAGGTAAAGTTGAAGAGGGTAAGCTTATTATCGGTGATGTTATTGAACATGAGACCATATGGGCCTGTACCATGTGTCTTAACTGTACGGAGCACTGTCCGGTACATGATACCACTGCTGATAAGACCATTGAACTCCGGCGTTATCTTGTTATGACGGATCCTAATTTTCCGTCTGAAGCTCAGACCGTATTTAAAAACATGGAAAACAACTCAAATCCCTGGGGCGTGGGAATGGCAACCCGAGGTGACTGGGCCAAGGAAATTGGAGTTAAAACGGCTGCGGAGGCGGAAAGTTTTGATGTCCTTCTTTATACCGGCTGCGCAGGCGCCTTTGATGACAGGTATAAAAAAGTTTCTATTGCGGTTTCAAAGATCCTTCAGAAAGCAGGTGTCAATTTCGCGATACTGGGTGCTGAAGAAAGCTGTTGCGGTGATTCAGCGCGCAGGCTTGGAAATGAGTATCTTTTTGAAACTCTTGCCCAGGCCAATGTTGCTGCATTTGACGGATACAAGGTTAAGAAGATCCTGACCATCTGTCCCCATTGTTTAAACAGTCTTAAGAATGAATATTCCCGCTATAATGGAAACTATGAGGTCGTGCATCATATAGAGTTTATTTTAGAGCTGATCAAAAGCGGTAAGATTAAACTGAATAAGTCACAAAACATGAAGGTCTGTTATCATGATTCGTGTTTTCTGGGTCGTTATAACAATATATATGAAGAGCCCCGTGAACTTCTTAAATCCGTTTCTGGTGTGAGTTTGGTCGAGATGGATCGTAACAGGAACAAGAGTTTTTGCTGCGGCGCCGGCGGCGGCCGCATGTGGCTGGAAGAGGATATCGGAAAGAGAATAAATGAGATGCGTACGGACCAGGCGCTTGAGAAAAATCCGGATACCATAGCCACCGGTTGTCCATACTGTCTGACAATGCTGGATGACGGAATTAAGGCAAGGGAAAAGGAAGAGTCTGTCAAGTGTCTTGATATTTCAGAAATAATATTAAATGCTATGGAGTAAAATGAAAATGAGAGAATTTATTTCAGCTGCTTTCAAATTAAATTTCATTATCCTGATGCTGCCTGTATTAATGCTCGGTGCGCTGTCTGTCAGTGCGCAGGAGGTTGATGACTGTTTGGCATGTCATGATGATACTACGCTAACATCAAAAGATGCTGACGGCACCGTACACAGCCTTTATGTTGATAAAAAGATGTATCTTATGTCTGCGCATGGTGAGATGGAATACGGATGTACAGACTGTCATGACGGTCCGACTTTAGCTGAGCATAAAGAAGGCAAAAAGAAATATGATAAGCTGAACTGCGGTGAATGTCATGATGAAGCATTAGCAAAACATGAAAAGACATCGCACGGGCAGCTTGCAAAAGAAGGAAATAAAGATGCACCGACGTGTTCGGACTGTCATACGCTGCATGCTGTGCTGAGTTCAGATGATCCGCAGTCAACGGTTCATGCTGACAATCTTGCAAAGACATGCGGTAAGTGCCACGAGGCTGAAGCAAGTCCGGGGCTTATCAGACTTTTAAAAGGGTTTGTTCAGGGCCGGAAAGATATTCCTTATCCGGGTATTATCAAGACAGTGCTTTCGGCTATCCCAACACGGGTCAGGGGACATGGAAAAGTTAACATGTCCTGTGATTTTGATACCAGTAAGTGTAGTAACTGTCATTTTGATGTAGTTAATCATGGAGATGAAGAGCTTAAGCCGCAGGTATGTGCAAAGTGCCATACCATGGATAAAAGTAAAATCGTTTTTGGTACCATCCATAAATCCGGTTTTGCAAAAAATCCGGTGATGATCATTATTGCGATCTTATGTTATTTAGTGGTTATTGCCGTAGTGGTTAGGTTTTTATATTCATGCTGTATTAAAAAGAAAAAAGATGACCAGCAGCCTGAGTAAATAGCAAAGTGCATAGAGTCGTCTAGCTCGTTTGCTATGGACGATTGACGGTAGAAAAAAATCAGTTAATTATTAAAAAATTCATATAAATATTTTATTTTAGAACCTAAAATTAAGGAGTTATCATGAGTGACGTATTACAGGAGATGCTGGATAAAGCAAGAGTGGCACAGCAAGAGATAGAACACTGGTCTCAGGAAAAGGTTGATGAGATGGTCAAAGCGGTAGCCTGGGAAATGATTCAG
Source organism: uncultured Thermodesulfobacteriota bacterium (assembly GCA_964387595.1). Taxonomy (GTDB): domain Bacteria; phylum Desulfobacterota; class WTBG01; order CAIYCZ01; family CAIRTM01; genus JAHEEI01. The sequence continues at coordinate 31,124 of CAYLYF010000032.1, forward strand.
CCGGATCATGCGAAAGAGTGTACTGAGCTGGCCGCTAAGGAAACAAAAATGGGTGTTTCTGAAGCCAAGTATGCCAAGCACCGCAATAAGGTCCTTGGAGCGTTGCGGGACATGGAAGGTGAAAAATCCTGCGGTATTGTTGAGGAAAACAAGGAAAAGGGGATTTTTAAAGTTGCAAAACCCATGGGCGTGATTTTTGCGCCGACCCCCTGTACCAACCCTACGGCTACCCCGGCGGTCAAGTCAATATTTGCTTTAAAGTCGCGTAACGCGATCATCTATGCGCCTCACATGATTGCACGCCGCTGCAGTAATAAAACGGTTGAATATGCACGCGCCGGTCTTAAAAAGGTGGGTGCTCCGGAGGATCTGATCCAGATCATGGAAAAACCATTCATTGAAGACATCCAGAAGATGATGTCAATGTGTGACCTGGTTGTTTCAACCGGCGGAACCCAGTCAGTTATTGCTGCCTATTCAAGCGGAAAACCGGCCCTGGGTGTTGGTGCCGGTAACTCTGTTATGATCGTTGATGAGACTGCAGATCCAAAAGAAGCCGCAAAAAAGATCTTTATGAGTAAGACCTTTGACAATGCAACTTCCTGTTCAGCTGAGAATAATGCGGTTATCCAGGAATCAGTATATGATCAGGTACTGGAAGGCCTTAAAGAAAATGGCGGATATCTCTGCAGCGCAGAAGAAAAAGCAAAATTAAAAGAAGCCATGTGGCCTGACGGTGTGCACATCAATGCGAAAGTTGTTGCCCGTTCAGCCGTTCGGATCGCTAACAAGGTTGCCGATCTTGGTGTTCCGGAAGAGACCAAGTTTCTGATGGTCATTGGTGATGATCCGGTTGAAGGCGATAAGTTTGCTGATGAAAAGTTATCTCCGGTTTTAACTCTCTGGCAATATAAAGAGTTTGCAGATGCCATTGCTTATCTCAAGAGAATTCATGCGGTTCGCGGTAAGGGCCATTGTGCCGGTATTCACACCAAGGTTGAAAGCCGTATAAAAGAACTGGCAGAGCAGGCACAGGTTAGTCGTCTAATGGTGAATCAGCCGCAATGCCTGGCTAACAGCGGTTCCTGGACAAACGGTATGCCGTTTACCATGACGCTTGCCTGTGGAACCTGGGGCAATAATAGTTCGACTGATAACATTACCTGGCGTAACTGGCTGAACTACACCTGGGTATCCCAGCCGATACCTGAGAGTCTGCCGGATGAGGAAGCACTGTTTGCTTCAACCTGGGAAAAATTCGGAAAATAATTAATTAAATATTATTTTATTTCTTAATAAGGAGAACGATAAATGGATAAACAGGCAATCAGTGATAAAGTACTTGAGTTTTTAAGGAAAGCACTGGCAAACAGAGAAGCTGAAATTGACGCGGCAGCTCCAATGAGAGATCAGGGGCTTAACTCCTCCGGAAGGCTTGAGCTATTTACCATGATCGAAGATGAGTGGGACCTGATGCTGGATGAGGATGACACTGACGAAGTCGAGACCCTTAACGATGCAATTGCTCTGGTTGAAAAGATGCTTGTATAAGTCAGGCATATTTATAAGTTGACATAAAAAAAGGCCCGCTTCAGTAGCGGGCCTTTTTTTGTCTGTTGTGTGATTAAAACCTAAATAGAGGCAATAGCATCTTTAAGGCTTTCTGAGTTTTCAATGTTTTTCATCTTAACATCACGGCTGATTTTCCGCATCAATCCGCAAAGTACTTTTCCCGGACCGAGTTCAAGTGCATTATCAACGCCTTCTGCCATCATTTTTTTCATTTCCTCAATCCAGCGTACCGGATGATTTACCTGCTGAGACAGAAGTTCTTTTATCTTGTCTTTTGAAGGGTAAAGGTCTGCTTCAACATTTGAAAGTACCGGAATTGAAAGTTCATTTACTTCAATCGTTGCCAGAGCTTCAGCCAGCAATCGTTCAGCGGCGGGTTTCATCAGTGAGCTGTGGAAAGGAGCGCTGACAGGAAGCATAATTGCGCGTTTGGCGCCTTTTGCTTCGGCATTGTCAGCTGCACGCTGTACTGCTTCCATGTGGCCTGAAATAACGATCTGACCCGGACAGTTATAATTTGCAGGTGCAATTGACTGCCCCTGTGCTGATTCCCTGCATAATTCTTCAACTGCGTCAGTCTCCATCCCGAGGACTGCGGCCATGCCGCCGAGGCCTACAGGAACGGCTTCCTGCATGAATGTTCCACGCTGTCTTACAATTCTAACGGCGTCAGCAAAGTTTAATGCGCCTGATGCAACCAGAGCACTGTATTCGCCAAGGCTGTGGCCGGCGACGATTGCAGGCGTAATGTCTGATTCTTTTTGAAGAACACGCAGTGCTGCAATACTTACGGTTAAGATGCAGGGCTGGGTGTTTGCAGTGAGTTTAAGGTCACTTTCAGGTCCTTCAAAACACAGCGTTGAAAGTTTTTCACCTAATGCTTCATCTGCTTCTGCAAAGACATCTGCTGCTGCTTTAAAATTGTCAACAAGGTCTTTGCCCATGCCTACATACTGGGAGCCCTGTCCGGGAAAAAGAAATGCCCATTTTGCCATTATTTATTCCTCCAAAAAATAAGTTAATATATGATTTTTAATGATTATTTTAGACCGTTATTATGACCTTAAATTATAAGTCAATGTTTTGTGCGTGTCAAATTAAAAACCAGTTAATGGCTAATAGCGATAAGTTCTTATCTGCTTTTTGGCAATGTTGCTGCCGTGAAGTAAAAATAAGTGCCTAAAGTATTTAAAGTACTTGAAGTACTTAAAATGAATAGAAGGGAAAGGCACTAAACCAACTATTTGTTATCTGTCTAGAATTAATTTGAAGTATTAACTGTTTTTCAGGAAAGTAACTGCGGTAAATATATCGTTTTCATAAATAAAATATCTACAAAAAAGTCGCACGTTTTTCAAGAAAGACTTTAAACCATTGTTCAGCTCTATTTCGAATTCAGGGCTGTTATTTTTGCAGAGGATGCTTACGTCTTTAAACCTCAGAGTTTCAGCATATATGGGTGAAAGAGCCTTGTAAATTGCCTCTTTTGCGCTGAAGATTAGAGCCGCATAGTTCTGGGCTTTCTGTTTATTTAGCTCTTTTAGCTGTTCAGCTTCCCGGTCTGTAATTATTCTTTTTAACATTCTGTCTTTTATTCTTCCAACTGTTTCAATGTCAAAGCCGACTCCTGTTATATCCTTGGTTTTTGATATGGCAGCACCTGCCCAGGAATTACTGTGTGAGATCGTACCTGTAAAATTTTCCGGCCAGAGGGGACGTCCGTTTTCGTTTTGCAGGATTGGAGCCTTATGGATCCCCTTCAGAATCAACGCTTTTCTGATACACCTTCGCCCTGTGCTGAATTCTTTTTTTCTTTTATCAATGGATCTGGATATGATGTTTTTTTCTTCCGGGTGCAGTTTGTCTGTGTAGTCGTTTATCCGGCAGCAATATGTTGTTACATTTTCGGGGAAAAGGTGCGCTATATTAAGCAGTTCAGTCATGATCTTTATTCTCTTTTTTTATAAAACCCTTTACAGAAGTGTTGAACGTATCACGGGCATCTATCATTACCACATGACCGGAATTTTCAATTATCTGAAATTCAGCTATGGGAAGAAGGTCTGCAAGATGCTGAGGGAGTTCGCGGGGAGTGATCGCATCATTTTTGCCCCAGATAACAAGGGCAGGAATCTTAATTGAAGATATCCACCGGCTGCTGTTAAACTTTCCGGCAGCAAGAAGATCATCATGGAGGACGCTGCTGCTCATGTTTTTTAACGATTGATATTGTTTTATAAAAGAGTGCGGTATGTTCATGGCTGACAATAAGGATTGGAGCTTTTCATTATTTAAAAGATCAATGCCTTTATCCTGCAGCTTCCGGTAAATTTTTGAAAATCTGAAATTTGTTCCTGTTCCGATAAGGACAAGACCTTTGACTCTTTTTGTATAATGGCGGGCATATTCCTGTGCGATTGCTCCGCCGAAGGAATGTCCCATTAGGAAGAAAGAGTTAAGAGACAATGATTCGGAAAAACGGTTTAGCCAATGGGCATATGCTTCGGCTGTGTCAAACGGACCTCCCTCAGACTGGCCGTGGCCGGGCAGATCAGGAATGATAATCTTAAAATATCTGCTGAGCCGGCTTAACTGGTAGCTCCAGACCACGCTGTCAGCGCCGGAACCGTGAAGGCAGATAACTGCGGGTTCTTTGTCAAGCCCCCTTTTTGATATTCGGTAAAAATATTTAGTGTTGTTTATCGATATAAATTCCAAGTGTTGCCCCGTTAGTTTTTTTAGTACGCAGGTTTTGATAAGAAAAGCGTTTTGTTTGTGTTTAATTCTTTTTCTTTGGGTTGATAAATCACTACTATTTTACCGCAAAGGCACAAAGTACGCAAAGAAAAGCGTTTTGTTTGTTTATTATAATTTTATCCTTTTCAGTCTTTACTCATGGTTTGTTGCGGAATCTAAAAAGATAAAAGATAATTATTTACTTTAAGGGGATTGAAAAATATTTAATATTCACTATAATTTTAGATGAAGGATGGAGGCGGGTTTGAGCTCATCATAAATTGAGCATAAAATTAAATATAGGTCTCACCACAATATCAATTGTGGTATAACCCGTCAAACTGGTAGTACGAATATCAGTTAAAGAAATTCAAGTTATTTCGTTTTAAATATTATGGGTGAGATTCTCATAATACAGACTAATAACAGATTAATCATATAATACCCTCCTCCTTCCTTCTCTTTTCAAATTCTTCCTTTTATTTTACCTCTTTATCTAGAGCCTGTCCCAATTTTGCTTATTTCAAGTTTTAATGGACAGACAGGC
>CAYLYF010000033.1:0-24791 GCA_964387595.1 uncultured Thermodesulfobacteriota bacterium
GCCTTTTTTGATAAATTATAAAGTTTATTCAAACAGTTACTGAGGTCCGACCCCACCAGCAAATATATGTTTTGCGCAAAAGAAATAGAAGTAAAAAGGGATATTACAATAAATGTTGCGAAGATATTTTTTTTCACGAAACCCCTCTTATGGTTAGAATACTTTTCTTATCTCCTTGTATGTCTTTTTACAGCAACAACGGTTTGCCAAATCAAAACTACAAAAATACTATAGAAAATCAAACTAAAAGACTCCATTCCTTTGGTTAAAAATTTATTGAATGGAACTATACTTTTAGCAACAGCATTAAAAATATTCTCAAAAACAGATATTGAGTGTCTTACAGAATCACTAGAAAAATACGGCGGCCTCTCCTTTGGAGAACTGTTCAATTTATCACACGCCGAAAAATGCTATTATGAAACAAACCTCAAAACACCCATTGATTTCATATTAAGGGTAGATGACGACAACCCTAACAAAGCAGAAATCATTGCCCACATGGAAGAGATTTCACAATACGCCCAAGTTTAATGAATCCCTTCACCAACGGACACGCCTACCTGTTGAAACTTAACTATACAAAACCACCAAAAAATAAGTATGTTATCTGCATAAACGATGATGAACAAAAACCGCTTTTTATATTTATTAAACTATTTCATATACTTTAGGAAGTTAACCTCTCTGAAAGCAACGTCCGTCAACAGCCTCCACCAAAAATCTTCTAAACTAAACATCCTATCAGTGCCGCCATGTTTATTGTGATCAGTCCTTGGTTTTTATACATTGCTAAAAAAGAACCTATGGACTATTCTTGCGTTATTACAACAAACATCCTGGTGGAAATAATTTTCAAAGGAGTCTGTTATTATGCCATCTGTTATTCAATATTATGAAGGCATCGGATCGGTTGCCATCATCGGAAACTATGTGCCCCGCCAATGCGGCATTGCAACCTTCACGACGGACCTGACTCAAGCCATCTCCGCAGAAGCTCCCGACATAAATTGCTGGACAGTTGCCATGAATGACCAACCTGAGGGATATGCCTATCCTGAAAAAGTCCGCTTCGAGATCAACCAGAATATATTGAATGACTACAGCACCGCTTCAGAGTTCCTCAATATCAGCCAGGCTGATATTGTCTGCGTGCAGCATGAATACGGTATTTTCGGCGGCCCGGCCGGCAGCCATCTCCTGAAGCTACTTGGAGAACTGCGCATGCCGGTGGTAACAACGCTGCATACGGTTCTGAAAGATCCTGCCCCGGAATATCTTGAAGTCATGCGCACCCTGGCTGCCCTGTCCGACAAATTGATCGTCATGAGCCACAAAGCGGTTGGTTTTCTTAAAGAGATCTACGGTGTTCCGGACAATAAAATTTCCTTTATTCATCACGGCATTCCGGATACGCCGTTTATGGACCCCAACTTTTACAAAGATCAGTTCGGTGTGGAAGGCAAGAAGGTGCTGCTCACATTCGGCCTGCTTTCCCCCAATAAAGGCATTGAAACCATGCTGCATGCGCTTCCGGGAGTTATCAAAAAACATCCGGATGTTACCTGTATTATTCTGGGGGCAACCCATCCGCATGTTTTAAAATCCCAGGGAGAAGAATACCGTATCAGCCTGCAGCAGCTCGTGCGCAAACTGAATATCAGCGATCATGTCATATTTCAAAACCGGTTTGTTGAGCTGAAAGAGCTGTGTGAATTTCTAGGCACCGCTGATATTTACATATCCCCCTACCCGGAAGAAGCCCAGATCACTTCCGGAACCCTGGCCTATGCCATGGGGACCGGCAAAGCCGTCATTTCAACCCCCTACTGGTATGCGACCGAGATGCTTGCCGAAGGACGGGGCAGAATTGTTCCATTTGACAATCCTGAGGCCATGGCCGAACAGATCATCGACCTGCTGGATAACGACACCGCCCGTCACATGATCCGCAAAAAAGCCTATACATTCAGCCGCGAGGCCATCTGGAAAGAAGTTGCCCGAAAATATCTCGAGGTCTTCAGCGCAGTCAGGACCGAGCGGGCCAGGCATCCCCGTCCCCGGTACACATACGTCGAAAACATCAAATCCATCACAAAATTTGAGCTGCCGAAACTAAAGCTTGATCACCTGAAAACCCTGACCGATGATACCGGCATTTTGCAGCATGCCACCCATACTATCCCTAACCGCGCGCATGGCTACTGCACCGATGATAATGCCCGGGCACTGATGGTTGCTGCCATGGGTCATAAATACCTGGGCACAGACAACATTTTTTTTGAATCTCTCACCAATCAATATCTCAGCTTTCTTCTGTATGCCTTTAACGATGAAACCGGCCGTTTTCGAAATTTTATGAGCTTTTCGCGCCAGTGGATGGAGGATTTGGGATCCGAGGATTCCCACGGCAGGGCACTGTGGGGCCTTGGCAAGGCTGTCGCTGTTCTTGACAATCCCGGACAACTGGCATTGACCACAACTCTTTTCAACCGGGCGCTAAAAGCTGCCGAACATTTTATTTCCCCCCGCGCTATTGCTTTTGCCATTGTGGGCGTGCACGCCTATCTTTCTAAGTTCTCAGGCGACAGCGAAGTTCGCAGGATTCGGGAACTCCTTGCAAACAACCTTTTTAATCAGTTCAAAAACAATGCGAAAAAAGACTGGCCCTGGGTGGAAAACTCCTTAAACTATGCCAACGGTAAACTGCCCCATGCCCTGCTGCTGTGCGGCCAATGGTTGAAGCGTAGTGATATGACAGATATGGGACTCAAATCCCTCAAGTGGCTGCTCACTCTCCAAACCGAAGAAGGCCACTTTGTACCCATTGGCAGTAACGGATGGTATAAAAAAAACGGCCTCCGGGCCCGTTTCGACCAGCAGCCCATCGAGTCTAATTCCATGATCGAGGCCTGTGTCGAAGCTTTCAACATCACCCGGGACAAAATCTGGATCGATAACGCGGTTATGTGTTTTAACTGGTTTCTGGGACAAAACGACCTGAACATGCCCCTCTATGACGCCAAGACCGGGGGCTGCCGTGATGGTCTGGAGGCTGACGGCATCAACCAGAATGAAGGCGCCGAGTCGACACTCGCCTGGCTGCTCTCACTGATGACCTTACAAAAACTTTATGCCGATGAGATTTTGAAACAGTCATCACAACCCACCGTTTAGACAAAAGGAATAACTATGAGAATCGGGATGCTTTCACCCATTGCCTGGCGCACACCGCCGCGACACTACGGCCCCTGGGAAAGCGTGGCTTCACTCATAACCGAGGGCCTGGTAGCACGGGGCCATGATGTGACCCTTTTTGCAACCGCAGATTCACAGACAAGCGCCAGACTGAATGCAGTATGTTCGAAGGGCTACGAAGAAGACCCTAACATCGTGCCGAAAGTGTGGGAGAGTCTGCATATTGCGGAACTCTTTGAACAGGCAGACGACTTTGACATCATCCACAACAATTTTGACTTTCTGCCCCTGACCTACACCGGCCTTATCAAGACCCCAGTGATAACCACCATACACGGTTTTTCATCACCCGAAATCCTGCCGGTTTTCAAAAAGTACAATAAAAAGGTTTTTTATGTTTCCATCAGCGATGCCGACCGCTCTCCGGATCTTGACTATATCAAGACCATCCATCATGGCCTTGACATCAACCAGTTTGATTTCCAGCCTGACCCGGATGACTATCTGTTGTTTTTTGGCCGCTTTCATCCTGACAAGGGAGCAAAAGAGGCCATCGAAATTGCAAAAGCCTGTAATAAAAAACTTATCATGGCCGGCATTATCCAGGATAAAAATTATTTCAAAAAGCATGTCGAACCTTTTATTGACAATGACAGGGTTATGTACCTCGGCAGCGCTGACCCGGTCAAGCGCAACAGTCTGCTTGGGAAAGCAAGTGCGATGCTTCATCCCATAAATTTTAATGAGCCTTTCGGACTTTCCGTTATTGAATCAATGGCCTGCGGTACCCCGGTTATTGCAATCAACCGCGGCAGCATGCCCGAACTTATCCAGAATGACAAAAACGGGTTCCTGGTCTCAAACATTGATGAGGCTGTCAATGCAGTTGACCGGATTAAAGAAATTGACAGAAAATGCTGCCGAAAAACAGTTGAAAACAATTTCACAGTAGATTGCATGGTGGACAAATATATTGACGTTTACGAACAGGCCCTTGAAAAGACAGAACAGGAGGACCATCGGCCATGGGGCTATTATAAAATTCTGGCCGATGCGGATAACTACAAAAGCAAAGAAATTGTCGTTTTCCCTGAAAAACGCCTGAGCCTTCAGCGGCACCGGCAAAGGGATGAACACTGGTTTCTTCTTGAAGGTCATGCTGAAGTAACGCTGAATGACAGTATGCTGAAGCTCAACCCCGGAGAATCGGTAAATATACCCAGATGTTCACTCCACAGGATAGAAAACACCGGTTCAGAAAAGGTTGTTTTCATAGAGGTTCAGACAGGGGACTATTTTGGTGAGGATGATATTGAGCGCCTTGAAGATGATTTCGGTCGATCATAGATAGAATGAAAATTGGTTTTATACAGCCGGACGGCTGATTTTCTGAGATACGGCCGTTCTTTTCGAACTTTGAATTTTAGCCGGTTTAGTCTAAAAACAATTATAACCTAATAATATTACTACCGGAAAACATATGCCGGCAACAGATAACTTAGTTAAAAGATACCCCCAAAACCCAATCCTCACCCGGGATAATGTGCCATATGATGTTGGTACAGTTCATAATGCCGGAGTTGTTAAGTACAATAATCAGTACATCATGCTTTTCAGGTCCCATCTTAAAAACGGGCGATCCATCATCGGCCGGGCTGACAGTAATGATGGTTTTTCGTTTAAGGTTAACCCAACCCCATTTCTCACTCCTGCAACGGACAGCATCTTTGGAGAGTATGAAGAATTCGGTGTCGAAGACCTGCGTATAAACCCGGTTAAGGATGAATATCTTCTCACCTACAGCGCATACTCCCGGCACGGGGTTCGTATTGCGCTTGCCCGCACAAAAGACTTTGAAAGCATTGAGCGCGTCGCACTGATCACTCAGGCCGATCTTCGTAACGTGGTTATTTTCCCTGAAAAATTCAACGACCGGTATGTGCGTCTGGACCGGCCCCATTCGGAGATCTCGCCCTGGTCAATATGGATTTCCTATTCACCTGACCTTGTTCACTGGGGTGACTCAAAAGTGATTATAAAACCTATTCCCTATCACTGGGATGAAATGAAAATTGGTCCCGGCGCACCGCCATTTAAAACGGAAAAGGGCTGGCTTTCCATCTATCATGGTGTTTTTAAAACCATGGCCGGTGCGGTCTATCGCCTGGGTGCTGCCCTTCACGACCTGGAAGATCCGGCCAAAGTGATCGGCGTTTCAGATGAATGGATCCTTCAGCCGGAGGATCCCTGGGAGGTGAGCGGATATGTACCCAATGTTGTTTTTTCCTGCGGCGCTGTTCCGGAGGAGGATGGTACGGTAAAAATATATTGGGGCGGTGCTGACACAGTTATGTGTGCCGGCACGGCAGTGATTGACGATCTGGTACAGTTATGTCTAACAAAAACTCGGCCGCCGCTGTAGTTTTTTAAACGGTGCAAAACTCATATGAATATGCAAAAGCTATGAACGTAAAAAACAATCTGAAACCAAAAGTAAAAAGAAAAAAGAAAAAGATTCTTGGGGACTCTTCCCGCGTGATAACCCGCCTTCATGTACCTGACGGCATTCATCGTATACGAAAAATCATGGAACGCATCATAGATCTGCCTGACACGGAAGCTGAAAATCTTCTCGAACAAATCATGCTTGATTTTTCCGAGCGGCACAAAAACATTAAGAGCCTTTTAGAAAAAAATTTAAATGCAGTAATAGAGTATATCCCTCGAGACACAATTCTCAGTCCAACTAAAAAGACGCTTATCGGCGCCTATTTTACCATGGAATATTCCATTGAATCTGCTGCTCTTTTTAATCCCTCAATCGTCCTCCACCCCGATCAAAAAGGTTTGGACACCGGCTGTTTACGTTTCATTATGAGTCTTCGCGCGACCGGTGAAGGGCATGTTTCTTCGATTGTATTTCGCAGCGGCATTCTTGACCAGAGCAATACCTTCCTGTTCGATCCGGTCAGCAAGTATGTTGAAACCGCGGATATCCATTTATATTCGGTTTACGACCGGCATCTGTTCCAGCTGAAACTCAATGAAATGAATGCCTGCAATGAAGTAACCGCTCATATTCTTGACCAGCTGCCCAGAAATTTCACGTATAATGAACTAAAAGAAAAAATTAGTGCGCTTTACGAAACCCCTGTTTTTTCCGAGATACACCAAAACGAAACCTTTGAGATTATGAACTGGCTTGCCAATTCAAATTATGAGATGAGTTTTAGGCCAGACCACCTCATATCCGAACGGGTTATCTTTCCTGTTTCGGAAAATGAAAGCAGCGGCATTGAAGATGCCCGGTTCGTACAGTTCTTTAATGAGAATGGCGAGATTACCTATTATGCGACCTATACAGCCTATAATGGCTTTAAAATCCTTCCGCAGCTGATTGAAACAAAAGATTTTATTAAATTTAATGTTATAACACTTAACGGCAAAGCCGTTCAAAATAAAGGAATGGCTCTTTTTCCCCGTAAAATTAATGGTCGTTACATTATGCTCTCGCGCCAGGACGGTGAAAACAATCACATCATGTTTTCGGACAATATCCATTTCTGGCAGGAATCCAAAATTATCCAGGAACCAAAACGACCCTGGGAATTCATTCAGATCGGCAACTGCGGATCACCCCTGGAAACCAATGAAGGATGGATCGTACTCACTCACGGAGTCGGTCCCATGCGCCAGTACTGCATTGGTGCCATGCTGCTTGATCTTGACAATCCGGCAAAGATCATCGCCCGTCTGGAGGAACCGCTGCTTGTCCCTCATGAAGAAGAGCGCGAAGGGTATGTTCCCAATGTTGTATATACCTGCGGTGCACTCATACATAATAATGAACTGGTTATTCCATATGCCATGTCTGATATCACTTCCGGCCTTGCCACTGTCGATGTAACTGATTTAATCAATTGCATGCACAAGCTAGCTTGAAAATTCAATTCGAATCTTTTCAGATATTAAAATTCTGTTTTTATATTTGCGCTGATATTTTTCTTTGACAGTCCGTTTACCCTCCGTCAATTTCTGATAATCATATATAATAAAGTAATTACAATAGCTTAAAAGCTAGAATAGGGTTTTGACTCCCACCGCCGCCACCATACTTTATAAAAAAATCAAGAACTTCGTACCGCATTCCCACAAAAAAAGACCGCCAGTATAGCGGCGGTCTTTAAATTTTAATCACATTACCAAACAGCAGTTTTCAACATTTAATCTTTGCTAACCTTATCCTGCACGTTGTGATTACCAAAGACTATCTGAGGCATTAAACCCTGCGCTAAAATTTTTCTCAGTGCAGATCTTTTGCAGCTCTCTTTTTTGCGTACGCTTCTGAAATTAAATAAGCAACTAACAACACAGAAAATGCGGCTACAACAAATTTCCATAAACCTAAATAAATCATTATTACCAGAAAAGCTGCGATAAAAATAATTTCCATAGTTTACTCCTCCCTGCAATAGTGTTTTCTGGATAGATTCAACCCATAAAACCAATTCCGTACGTTACTTACAAATGATGTTTGATTCGGAGCAAGGGGTTTCCCTCTATTTCGTTTGGGACAACCCCACCATTATTCCAACCCATCATTGTTAGCCTTACTTTTTCGGTCTGGGCCACAGCATAGCAACTAAGAATCCAACATTTAACGCCGTAGCAGCCAGCACACAGAAACCCGCAAGCCCTATCAGAAGAATCTTCGGATAGGTAAAAACGGCAGCAGCCAGACCAATCAGGCAGAGTACGATTACAAGGGTGCGAGCGATCTTCTTTTTGGCTTCGATTTTTATTGTCGTGGGGGCATTTTCAAAAATCAGGTTTTCGTTCATTGTTGTTGTTTGATACATGGCATTCTCCTTTTCTTTAAGTAATAAGTATTATTAAATTCATTTGATCTTTACTTATTTATTTTGCAAGGGACGTGCCAAGAACGAGGGCTTTACAGGAAGGCATTTTTGATATAAAAACAACGAGTTTAATATAAATTAGACAAATCTTTTCACCTGCAGGACTGAAACAGACTGCAAAATATTTTTACAGCGCGTAAATTTATTTGGCTGAAGGCAGGGAAAGTTGATCTACTGCGGAGGATCTTTTCTCACAGAGGCTGCAATGGACAAACCATATTTCTCAATTTTGGTCTGGAGGGTGGGACGGGAGAGTCCCAGCAGCTTTGCGGCCAGGGTCTGGTTGCCCTGAGTATGTTCCAGGACATCATGGATAACGATCTCGGTAAAGCGGTCATTCAATTTGGCAAACAGATTAGATTCCCCGGGATTCCGCAGCATCTGGCGAACCCAATCTTTAATAACGGCCTCGACATCAACTAAATCCTGTTCAGGTTCAGAAGCATGAATAATCCTGGAAATATCATCAGCATCGACCGGCCCCCCGCGACTAAAGAGCAAAGCCTTTTGAATGGTATTGGCCATTTCACGAACATTACCCGGCCAGGAAAAACTGCGCAGCAGGTCCTGAGCCTCATCGGTAATTCCGGGATTCGGTATTGCCGTTTCTAAAGACATTTTCTTCAGAAAATAACGTGACAGCAGGGGAATATCCTCACGGCGCTCCCGTAAAGGCGGCAGGTTGATTGTCACCACATTTAACCGGTAATACAGGTCCTCCCGGAACAGGCCCTGGGCCACACATTCCTCAAGATTCCGGTGGGTCGCAGCAACAATGCGCACATCCGCCTGGATCAGCCCGCCGCCGCCGAGACGCTCGATGGTTTTTTCCTGAAGCAGACGCAAAATCTTAGCCTGAATCGTAATAGGCATATCACCAATCTCATCAAGAAAAAGGGTTCCCCCCACGGCCTGCTCGACCTTACCCACACGCCTGCGGGTCGCCCCCGTAAAGGAACCCTTTTCATAACCGAACAGCTCAGACTCCAGCAGTGTTTCCGGAATAGCCACACAGTTAATTATCAGAAACGGACGCTCACAGCGCTGACTGTACTGATACAGCGCACGGGCCACCAGTTCTTTTCCGGTACCGGACTCCCCCCGAACAAGAACCGTAGTGTCGGTAGGCGCTACCCGGCCAATCGCTTTATAAACTTCCTGCATGGCCGTACTTTTACCGACCATCGCCTCCTCGGCATCCTCATCCTGAACAGGATCCATTTGAACCGGGGTGCGCATAAAACGGCCTGTTTCCAGCGCCTTATCAATGATCTCAAACATCTCCGGAATATCAAACGGCTTCAGTACATAATCGAAAGCTCCCAGCTTGGTTGCCTCAATGGCCGTGTCGGTGGTCCCGAAAGCGGTCATGATAATCACAGGCAGTTTCGGTTCAGTCTTTCTCATGCGCTGAAAAGCCTCCAGACCACTTATACCGGGAAGCCGAACGTCCATGACAACAAGGTCCAGGCTGGTCCCTTCCAATACACCGCAGCCCTCTTCTCCGCTGGCCGCACTCAGCACCTCATGCCCCTCTTCGCGTAGTAGGTTTTTAAAACTTTTACGCAGCTGCGAGTCGTCATCCACGATCAGGATCTTAGCCATTCCCCACCTGCCTTCCAGGAAGAATAATTTTAAATATCGCTCCTTCACCTGCATGGGGTTCCAGGTCCAGCCAGCCGCCATGCTCTTCGACAATCCGGGCAGCAATCGAGAGCCCCAAGCCACTGCCCTCCTCCTTGGTGCTGAAAAACGGGTTAAAGACCTCCCGAAAGTCTGCTGGAGAAATGCCGGGACCGCTATCCTGGATGCGGATCACCGCAACCGGTCCCCGCTGTTCATCCATTTCTTCTGATTCCCGGATGGTCATCGCCCCACCCCACCCCATGGCCTCACAGCCGTTTAAAATAATATTCACAAAAACTTCTTGCAGCTGCTCGGGGTCAAGCGCTACCGGTAAAAGCCGGTTGACGCGCAGCAGGGTCATCTGGAGGCTATGCGCGTCAAGACGCGGACGCAACAGCAGCAGGGCCTTATCCACAATATCAGACGGACTAAGAAGCTGCGTTTTCATTTTGGGAGGTCGGGAAAACTCAAGAAAATTACTGACAATGGACTCAATATGATCCATTTCCTGAGACACAACTTTCAAATCCTCTTTGGCTGTGTCTTCCGGATCCAATTTACGCCCCAGTGAAAAAAGACGCATTTTTATGGATGTCAGAGGATTTCGGATACTATGCGCCATAGCCGCCGCCAGGCGTCCCAGAGCAGCCATTTTCTCTGAACGCATCAACTGGTTTTGCGTCTGCCGCTTCAATTCCTCGTCACGCTGCCGCAGCGCGGCAGTCATGGTGTCAAACGCCTTTTCAAGCTCCCCAATCTCTGCATGCGACTGTTTTGTCAGTGTAACGGAAAAATCACCGCCTGAAATTTTCCGGGAGACCTGAACCAGCCGTTTAATGGGCCAAACAATTGTATCGGCAAACAGATTGGAAACAACCAGAACAATAACCATCCCGATGAAAGTCATGCCAAAAAAAATCATCAGGGCCCTGTTCCGGATATCATCATATTTCTGTTCCAGCATACCAACATACAGCATGCCGACGATCCGGTCATCAATATCGCGTATAGGCTCATACGCCGACACAAACCAGGCATTCACCACAAAAGCCCTGCCGATCCACTGCAGGCCCCGGCTGATCACCTGATCATAGACCTCTTCGGAAACCCGTGTCCCGACAGCCGGATTGCCTTCATACGACATCACATTTGTTGCAATCCGCACATCCTGCTGGAAGATCGTGGCCGTGCCCATATCCATGCCCTCGTAACGCTCTCCGCGATAAACCGTCTCTTTTATTTTGTCTACCAGCTGATCGTTTCGATTGAGCAAATCCCCGCCATACAACACACCGACAAAGTCACCGTTGCGAAGCAAAACCGGCACAGCCGCCTTTAGCATCAGACCGGCCGTCTCCTCGCTCTCCCGGCGCTGAACCGCCTTGGGAGTGGAAACGAAAGTGATATGCGCCCGCTGCGCAAATTCATGTCCTTCGATTTTCAGCCTATCACCTTCTACAACAACCACTCCGGCCACAGGCTGGCGTTCCGACAGTACCCGGCTGACGAGCTTATCCTGGCTCTGGTCATCACCGAAGATTTCAGGGTTATGTGCCCGCCAAATCACAACGCCACTACTGTCGGTCATGGTCAGCATTTCCATATGTCGGTCTTCCCGCATCTGCTCCAGACCTTCCGTCAGTAATCCAAAGGCATCGCTGCCTTCCGCTATGTTTTCTCCCCGGATACAGTTACGCCGGGAGGACAGGTAGAGCGTGTCCTGGATTTCCATCAGACGATCCGTCAGTATCTCTCTGGCAGAAACCAGATCGTTATTGACTTTGTCTTGGACCTGATCCATAACGCCCTGATTGATCAGCAGGGTACCGACAACAGCGGTAATAATGCCGGTCATAACAATCATGCCGGTAAAAATAAGGATGAGTCTGGTTTTTAGATTAAATTTAAGGCTCATTATTTAAAATTATTAAGACAGTTTACATTATATAAAACTTCTATAAAAAATTCTGGCACACAATATCCGGCATATTTCAGGATTTATTTTGATCCAACACCTTCCGAATCGTTTCAGCGATTTCCTGTTTGTTAACCGGTTTCATGATAATTGTATTGATGCACGCCTCTTGTGCCTTTTTTTCATCATCCTTATCTTTGTAACCGGTACAAAGTATAACAGGAATTTTCGAACAAATTTTCTTTATTTTCTGTACCAGCTCCAAACCGGTCATTTTCGGCATCGTTTTATCTGTAACAATAAGGTCATAGGACTCTTTTGACCATTTAAAAACACTAAGGGCTTCCTCTGCACTGGTAAAACCTGCAACTTTATATCCAAGACGCTCAAGCAGCTTTTTGTTTAGATTAACAATCGTTACTTCATCATCAACAAACATAATCGTCTCTGTTCCCGTCGGCAACAGTTGGTCTCTTTCCAAACCATCCTGTTCTATGATATCTTCAATAAGCGGAAACAAAACATGAAACGCTGTCCCCTTTCCAACTTTACTGTATACCTTGATCTCTCCGCCGTACTCTTTTACGATCCCGTACACTACAGCCAGGCCCAGGCCCGTACCTTCCCCCTTTCCCTTGGTGTTCAAGTAGGGCGCGAATATACGGTCAAGATTTTCTTTACTAATGCCATATCCCGTATCTTTCACAGATACTTTCAGATGCGGTCCGGGTTTCAAAGCTGAATAGATCAGCAGGTCATGTTTATTCAGAACAACCTCTTCCAGCAGCACTTCCAGTTCTCCGCCTCTCCCCAGTCAGCAGCCGCAAAATTTGATCATCTCCAGAAGCGGCCAAAGGAAACAATAAAAAAAGCATTGGCAATATGTATTTTGCTGCTCCCATAAAATATCCTCAAAAAACATGCAAAGGAATTATTGTACAGAGCTTATATGATTAACGTCATGCAGTTTATTCCTGGGTGGAAATTCAAGATAAGTGACAGCACTCAGAACAGCATCCTACCCATAAAAGTCTTATACAATATATAACATATATATAAAAAAATGTGCAAACCGCTCTCAACAGATAATATTTTTAATACAGGTGTTCTTGATATTAAAATGCAATTTATATCTACTTATTTTATTCTTCACATAATCTTTAAATATTATTTTTTATATAAATAATTTTAAAATGCACTATATATACATGTGTACCCTATCTACATGGCAATAATAGAAAAGCTCCTGCTTTAATAAACATATCCATTATTAAGGGGGCAATTCAGCCTGATCATAGGAAAAGACCATCTTTTTTCACGAGAAGCTCTCATTTACTTGCGAATAAATTAAGGATACCGACACCATGAAAGTTTTGCTGATATACCCCGAATTTCCAAATACTTTCTGGTCTTTTTCCTACGCCTTAAGTTTTATAGGAAAGAAGGCAGCTTTTCCGCCGCTCGGCCTGCTGACAGTTGCGGCACTGCTGCCCGAAACATGGGAAAAGCGCCTGGTTGACATGAACGTTAAGAACCTCAAGGATAAAGACCTTTTATGGGCTGATATGATTTTTGTCGGCGGCATGGCCATTCAGCGCAGATCAGCCGAACAGGTGATTGCCCGCAGCAAAGGATTAAATTTAAAAGTAGTTGCCGGAGGACCGCTTTTCACTTCCGAACCCGATGAATTCAAAGAGGTGGATCATCTGGTTCTTGATGAAGCAGAACTTACCCTTCCGGCTTTTTTATCGGATTTGCAGACCGGACAAGCCAAAAGAGTTTACAGAGCTTCAGGTTTCTGCGATCTTTGTGATACGCTGGCTCCTTCCTGGGATCTTTTAAAAACTAAAAAATACGCGTCCATGAATATCCAGTTTTCCAGAGGATGTCCGTTTAATTGTGAATTCTGCAATGTGACAACTTTATTCGGACACACGTCACGTCTAAAAACACCTCAGCAAATCATCACCGAACTGAACTGTATTTATGCTTCGGGCTGGCGAAGCAGTATATTTTTTGTGGATGACAATTTTATCGGAAACAAAAACTACCTGAAAAAATATTTACTCCCCGCCCTTATCGAATGGCGCAAAAACAAAAAAGGGTGCGTTTTTTTCACCGAAGCGTCCATCAACCTCTCAGATGATCCTGAACTTCTAAAAATGATGGTAACGGCCGGATTCGATTCTGTTTTTATCGGTATTGAATCACCGGACGAAAAAAGTCTCACGGAATGTCATAAAACCCAGAACAAAAACCGTGACCTGCTTGAAAGTGTCGCGACCATTCAGCGTTCAGGACTTCAGGTCATGGGCGGTTTTATTGTGGGTTTTGACAGTGATCTGCCTTCTATTTTCCAGCGCCAGATCGATTTTATTCAAAAGAGCGGAATCGTAACCGCAATGGTCGGCATGCTCCAGGCCCCGCCGGGGACCCGCCTCTTTGAGCGGCTAAAAGGGGAAAACCGGCTTATCAATAATTTTTCCGGAGATAACGTAAACGGAACAACCAACATCATCCCGCAAATGGGCATGGACAGACTTCTGGATGGTTATCAATCGATCATGAAACAGATCTATGCTCCAAAAAACTACTATTGCCGGGTTAAAACATTACTGAAAGAACTGAAAACACCTGAGATCAAACAGCCGATCAATGTTCAGCGATTTCTTTCAGTCTTTCGGTCCGCTTTTTGGCTTGGGGTTTGGGGAAAAGAGCGTTTTCATTACTGGAAGCTGATGTCCTGGACCCTTTTCATCAAGCCCAGGCTTGTGCCCCTAGCTGTCACCCTCTCAATATATGGTCACCACTACCGTAAAATATGTGAGCAATATATATATTAAGGCAGACATTACTGTTATTGTTTCACAGAGTACCTTTTGAAAAGACAGCCGGGATATCTGATCGAATCTTTCTTATTTCACTTGCCAGTTCAAAACCTGTCATCTTCGGTATGCTCTTATCTGTTATAACAATATCAAAAGAGTCCTTTGCAAGCAAAAAAGCTTCGAGCACGTCAGCAACACTCGTTTTCCCTACAACCGTGTATCCAAGACGTTCCAATATACGTTTGCCGGTATTAATTAAATATCTTCATCATCAACAACCACGATTGTCTCGGTCCCGGTCGGAAGCAGCTGAGAATTTTCCAGACAGGCCCCTTTAATCCCAAGGTTTTTCAGGGTCTCCGGGGTGGGAATACCGGTGGCTTTGTCCCAGCCCCGGGTCTCATAATACGTTTCAAGCATGTCCTTCCACTTTTCACGGTCTATATCAGCACCGTCATAGCGTCCGCCCGAAACAGGCGTACGCGTCCATTTACCGGATAGAAAATCATCCGATTTGGTAATCCCTTCCCGCATAATGAAAGCCCGTTCAAGAGTAAACACACGGTTTGCAATGGTCCGCATTTCGTTTAAGTCCAGCTCCAGACCCGTTACCGCACAAAGCATGTCTGTCATGTCCTGCAGAGTAATACCAAAAGCATCCGTACCGTGTGAAGTAATAAACTTACAGACTTCAAGGCAGTCGGAAATGGTGTACATATCCTGGGAATAATTTGCGGCAGCGGCCTTGTTGTACGAACCGGGATCCAGCACATCTGCGGTGCCAAATTTTTCAACGGCCTCCTCAACCGGCATGGCCGGCTTTCCTTCCTTTGACGGAAGCTCATACAAAAGACCCCCGCGTAAATGGTCACAGCCCCGGGTAGCCGTCGCGTAACAGAGCGCGCTTCCCCGCAGCACCCGGGGATCCACTCCGCCAAACACCATACCCTTGCATGAGCTCACATACTTTTCAGCGTCCCCGCCGATATACTGTGCAGCCTTAACCGCGCCGTCAGCCAGAATATTGCCGATTCCTTCACGCATAGCGATCTTTTTAAGCATGACCACCATTGATTCATGATTCCCCCAGTTCAGCGGAATATTACCGGTATCCTTATCCGTGATTACCCCGTTTTCATACCAGTCCATAGCAATGGACATCAAAAGCCCGAAATCCAGAATATCGATCCCGTATTCATTTGCAAGATTGTTCAGCTTAAACAACGAGCCCGGATCCGTATTACCGCAGCTCGGACCGCAGGGAGAATTACATCCTTCGGGCATCTTGGTACCCTTTGTTCCCTTGTAGGGACCATCCGTCACTTCAAAGCTCTGGATACAATGAACCGGACAGGCAAAACAGGAATGGGATTGAGTAAAATACTTTTTTAGGTTTCCGGCACTTACCTTTTCGACACCTTCAAATCCGCTGGTCTGAGAAAAGTTTTTTACAGCCAGTATTCCGGCATCATCCTCACGGTCCAGAGGCCCGGCAGAACCGAACTCACCAAAAAACTTACAGAACGGATTATCTTTTATCTTCTGCTGCCATTTTTTTCGTTCCTGATCAAACCGTTCCGGATCCGCAACCGGAACCTTACCCTTCCCGAACACAGAAACCGCCTTCAGATTCTTTGATCCCATGACCGCGCCCATCCCGGTCCTTCCCGCAACATTGTACTTGTGCGCCACACAAGCCGTAAACACCCGATTTTCTCCTGCAGGACCGATCTCTGCATTCTGAAATTCAGAGCCAATCTCATTGTGCAGAGCATCTTCGGTTTCAGGAATAGACTTTCCCCACAGATGGGACGCATCTTTAAAAAGCACATCGTCATTTGTGATCACAACACAAACCGGTTTTTCCGATCTGCCGAAAATCATAACATGATCATAACCGGCTTTTTTCATGTGCGCCGAAAAAAATCCGCCGAAGTTCGCATCCCCCAAAATTCCGGTCAGCGGAGACTTGGCCGTAACCGTACAGCGCGAACAGGATGGCGCCAGCGTACCGGCCAGAGGCCCGCTTCCGAATATGATTCTGTTTTCAGGACCCAGCGGATCTGTCTCGTGAGTAACCGAATCATAGAGAAGCTTTGAATTTATGCCCCTGCCGCCGAGAAAGCTATGATACAGGGATTCGTCCAGTTTTATTTTCTCAGCTTTGCTTTGTGTCAGATCTATCTTTAGAATATTACCTGTCCATCCAAACATAACTATCTCCTTTGATTGATTTTTAAAAAAAAGCCAAAAAGGCTGCGATAATTAAATACGCCAAAGCTCTAATCTATCCTTGGCAAAGGCGTATCCTTTGTGGGCGCCGGCAGTATCGGATAAATCACTTCCGGTTGAATACCCGTGGTAGTCCTCAGGAATGCTTCGATCTTTTTAGCATCTGCCGAAGTTAAAGTAATTCCCAGCTGCGCAGACCCCATAATGCTCACTGCGTCCTCAAGTTTCCACACCCGCCCGGAATGAAAATAGGGACCGGTCAAGGCAATGTTTCTAAGCGATGGCGACTTAAATACATACTGATCTGAGGAGGAGCCGGTAAAAGTAAAGCGGCCCTTGTCTCCTGCAGTTATTTTATCAGCAGGCCGTTCTACAACCCCGAACAGAAAATAACCGGAACCACCCATATTTATTCCGCCGTGGCATCCGGAACAGCCCTTGTCCATAAAAAGCTTAAGCCCCTCTTTTTCGTCACGGTTCAGGGCCCCTGCCTCACCGCTCAAATAAATATCAAAGGGAGCTCCCGGGGTAATCAAAGTTGCCTCATAAACCTCAATAGCCTTGGCCATGTTATCAAAGGTCACCGCATCTTTTTGAACCGGAAAGGATTTTTTAAAAAGCGCAACATATTCAGGCATACTTTTAAGTGTTTTTACCACCTGTTCCGGAGTATTGCTCATTTTCACCGAAGCCTGTACCGGTCCCTTGGCCTGATCCATCAGGTCAGGCGCGCGACCGTCCCAGAACTGGGCAATATTAAAAACCGCATTTAGTACCGTGGGGGCATTTCGCCCGCCTTTCTGCCAGCCGTGACCGACAGAGGTCTCCTGAAAATCAGCCCCGCCCATGCCCACATTATGACAGGTGTTACAGCTTATGAGAGCACTTTTTGACAGCCGCGGCTCAAAATAAAGCATCTTCCCAAGCATTAGTTTTTCCGGGATAGCCGGATTATCCGCAATTTCCGGAGCTGAGGCCGGAATGGGTTTAAACATTCCCTGTGCCCGTGTCATTAAATTCTCATCTGCCTGCACAGTTGAAATTACAAACAGACAAACCGCCCAGAAGACCAGAAATATCTTTATCGTCTTCATACGCTTATTCTCCTTTACTTTGTGTAAACACTTTAAGTACTCCTAATAAATTTCAAACCCGATAATTATTTTTCAATAAAGATATCAACATCTATTTTTCTTCATACATATGCACATCCCGCTGCGGAAATGGAATGGTAATCCCGCTCTTTTCAAGCTCCAGTTTTCCCTGTTCTACCAGATTAAAATAGACACCCCAGTAATCAGCCGGCTTCACCCAGGGGCGGCAGACAATATTTACACTGCTGTCTGCCAGTTCCGAAACAGCAATGGTTGTCTCAGGATCCTTAAGGATGCGGGAATCAGACGATACAACCCTTTGCAGGGCATTTTTGGCTTCAGCCATGTCATCACCGTAGGAAATGCCGAACACCAGATCAATTCTCCGACTGTCCATAGAACTTAAATTGATGATATTGTCATTCGTGATCTTTGCATTCGGCAAAATGACCCGCCTGTTGTCCGGGGTGTTCAACACCGAATTAAAGATATGGATCTCCTGGACAATTCCCAGAGCACCGCCCATCTCCACCAGATCACCGATTTTAAACGGTTTAAAGATTATAAGCAAAAGTCCGGCAGCAAAGTTTGAAAGCGATCCCTGAAGCGCAAGACCGATAGCCAGTCCGGCAGCACCGATAACCGCAATCAGCGACGCTGTCTGCACACCCAGTTTGCTGATAGCCGCAATGATAACAAAGATAAGGATACCCGCATAGGAGATATGCTTAACAAACATTGCCAGGGTTTCATCCTTGCTCGATTTTACAACTAGTTTCTCGATTATTTTTGAAATCAAATCCGCCAGCCATCGTCCAATGATAAAGATAAGCAGTGAGGCAATTACATTAGCACCGTAAAGTGCAAAATATTCAAGTGCTTTGTCTGTCAGAGTTTCCATATTCCCTCCATAATAATTTAAGTTTATAAATCTGTCTTTTCTTCGATTCCCTCCATGTTAACTTTTAATGAATAACGTCCAATATACTTCAGGAAGCTTAATGTATATATAAATCAGTAACATAAAAAAGAAGGGATTTCAAAGTGAACCCGGATTAATCCGGGTTTGCGATAAGTGTCATTTTTTTTATAAAATTTAAATATTTTTAATCTGCAGCTGATTCGCCTGCAGCTATAATGAATATCGATGTAATAACAATACCTTAAGATTGAAGTTTACTTAAGAACTTAATTTAAAACAGGATTCAGTTTACTGACTTTCAAGTATTGCCGCCATACCCGGCCCTCCTCCGGCACACAGGGATGCGCAGCCAAGGTTTTCACCCGTTTTCTGCATTTCATGGATAAGAGATACGATGATACGCAAGCCTGAACAGCCTAACGGATGTCCAAGGGAGATGCCGGACCCGTTCCTGTTGGTCTTTTCCATATCCAGAACCATCCCGCACTCTTTTTCAAGGCTTCTGCCCACACCCAAAAACTGTGCGGCAAAGGCTTCATTAAGCTCAAAACAGTCTATTTGTTCAAAATCAATTCCTGCCATCTTTAAAGCCTTTGGTATGGCCCGGGCAGGACCCAAGCCCATCACCTCAGGCTCAACTCCCGCACTTACCGTTGAAACAACTTTTGCCTGGGGAGAAAGCACCAGTACTTCTGCCTTTTCACGGGACATCAAAACAACAGCAGCTGCACCGTCATTAACCCCGGAAGAATTTCCAGCGGTTACGGTGCCATTTTCTCTAAAAACAGGTTTTAATTTCAAAAGGGTCTCTTCTGTTGTTCCCCCGCGAGGATGTTCATCCGTATCGAAAAGAATGTTTTCCTTTTTTGCCTTGATCTCAACCGGAACGATCTCATCTTTGAACCTGCCATTGTTTATCGCTTTTACTGCCCTTTGCTGACTTAAGACCGCAAGCGCATCCTGCTCCTTCCTTGAGATCCCGAATCGCTCTGCAATATTCTCCGCAGTAACGCCCATATGATAATTCTCAATCGAACACACAATTGCATCAAGGAGCATGGCGTCTTCAATGGTTCCGGCTCCCATCCGGTAACCGCTGCGTGCCCTGAAAATCAAATAAGGTGCCAGGGTCATATTCTCCACCCCAATCACAAGACAGCTATCTGTCGCACCGCACATAATGTTTGCGGCCCCGATCTCAAAAGCCCGCATGGCAGAAGCACATAGCTGATTTATGGTACATGCCGGTGCCGACCAGGGGATACCCAGTACACCCTGGATCTGACGGGCCACATTTCCTCCGGCACCCGTCTGGATCGCATTACCGCACACGACTTCGTCCATATCAGCGGCAGAAGCACCTGAGCGTTTAAGTGCGGCTTCACCAACGATCCGGCCAAGTTCTTTAACATCCACATCTTTCAAAGTTCCCTGAAAACTACCGATGGGTGTACGGCAGGCTCCCATAACAACGACCTCTCTCCTATTAAATCCTCCTTAAGCAGATCCGCAGCCCCACTTTTAACTGTCAGTTCAAAAGCACCATTACAATATATGCGCTCTGTCTAAAAACAACTTCAGTACAATCCTGTTACATTACACCCAGAACAAAAAGTCCCAGGACCTGCACCTTAAATGATGCCGTATGATTGACGGTATCAACTTCAATCGCTTCGCCTCCGGGCACAGAATAGACCGGATCCCAGCCGTGGGTAATTTCATTATAGATATAGGCCTTTATGGATCCAGTGTTACTGCCGGCAAGAGATGCATCATAAGGCAGCGTAACTGTTGCCGGTCTGTTAAAAATGGTTCTGTAAGGACCGAACAATACCCGGGGACCGACACGGCCGCTTAATTCGGGCAGGATAGTTTTACCACTGGTAGCATTATCCTGATTCCAGGTCAGCACCTTATCCTGGGTGCCGATATAGCCCGTAAAATCAAACCAGGCGCTGGTCAATGGGTCCTCCGGGTCATTAAAGGCTCTGATGGCGCCCGGAGCTGTATTCGCATATTTACCAGCAGACTCCGGCTGATAGAGATCGGTAAATTCGAATTTTTCAGGTTCATTGGGGTAGGCATCAGCTGCAACTTCCAGTTTTGCACCTTTAAGCGCTCCTGACGTCACTTCAACAACGCCGCCGCCTTCATAAGTGATGGCACCTGAGGCAGAAACCGATATCTGAAGGTCCGGCATTTGGCCAAAACGTTCTATGCCGCCTCTGAGCCGAGCCGCATAGCCGATGGCAAATTCATCCATTACCGGGTCAAATGCTTCGGTAAGACGAATATGGGTATCGTTTGGGTCTGCACAGCTTCCATCGGGATTTAAGGTACCCAATAATTTTGTTTTCTGGGTATAGGTATCGTCCTCAGTGTAATCTTCACACCATTCAATGGTGTATGTTCCATTGGCAGCTTCCTCCCGACTGTTAAAAGGCAGGTCATTTAAAATCCTGCCGGATAAAATTGTGTCAACATTGTTATAATACCAGTGCGACCACACAATCAGAACTTCTTTACGGCCCTCTGCTTTGGCTTTCTCAATCTGTTCCCGGACGGTCAGAAACTTTAAATCATCTTCAAAATAACCGAAATCATCTCCTGTTTCTTTTATCGGCATTGGCCGCATCGTGTAACCATAATAGCTGTCAGTTCTTACATCGCTGGAGTTGCCGCCGCCATGGTTTAAGATAAGGTTATAATCACCGCCGTTTGACTGATCATATTCAGCCATTAAGTAGCGTTTAAAACTTAGATAATTAAAAAACGCATTTTCGTGGTAAACCTCTTTGGGAAAAGGGTGCACAACGGAAAAAATTCCGTTCTCAGGATTTCCGGAAGGCCAGGACAGCCCATAAGTTGCATAAATCACCACAACATCTGTGACACTGTCAGCCTTATATTCATCAAAATGAGGAGCAACCATCTGCATGACGGTCCAGTTGTATTCCGGCGTACGCCCGACCTGCCGTACCTGTTTTATATCTTTAAAATTGTTATCTCTGTCAGCCTTGCAAAGTCCTGCCTCTATAGTCTCCCGGCTCATGATCTTATTGGCATAATTATTATTATCTGTGGTCTCACGTGCGATCAGAAGATTCCTGAACCCCTCGTCCGCAAAATCAATAGCCACATCATCTTCATACTCACTCAGACCCTCAACCTTGCAGTAATAACCTGCCCTCACATCCACTTTATCTCCGAAAAGTCCGTTCAACAGGTCTTTCGTAACAGCCTCAAGCCGGGTCGTTGATGAATTCATGGCGGCAGGACTATCCCAGTCATCGGTCATAAACCTGACATTTCGCAGTCCACCGACATAACCTATTTCCTGATGATCGTTAAGACCGTTAGCCCCGGTGATATGGAAAATATCAGAAAGCAGATCTTGATTATCTCTTGGATCAACTGCTGTTGTTGAGCGAGTTCCTGCACCTAGCCCGGTATCTTTTATTTGCATTACCACCAGTCCCTGATCAGTAACCTGGGTTTTGGTTATGGTGACCGTTTCATCATAGACAGCCGTATAAGTTTCATTATCTAAACCCAGCCTGTATAATCCGTAACTGTCATACATGTTTTCAGCAATAGGGTTTCCATCAACAGGATAAACCAGACCGTACGGCACCAGACCGATCTGCGATCTGTAGGGATAGGTGCCGTAATGATGTTCCGTACAGGGCTGGTCTTCATATTCTGTACGGTCACCAAACCGTGACCGTTTGGCCATATGCCTCCAGTAGGAATCAGAAAAGCCATCAGGCGTCCCCCACCCGGTAATCAGAACGGCAATTTTCTCCTTATCCAATATACAGGCAGGCAGGATTGCAGCAAAAATTAAACCGATTAGAATACAAGAATAAAAAACACATTTTAACCCTTTTTGCAGAGATAAACATTTCTTCATATCTTTGCTCCTTTCAATTTGTGTTTATCTTTCCCTTTAAGCAAACAACTGAACATAAAGACTTTTGCCTTAGGTAATTCCTGTCAAAAGCGCCTCAATCGCCGGACGCTCCTGATCTGAAAGCCTCCCCTTTTGGGCAAGATTATCAGCGACATCAGCCAGACCAATTTCCTCAAGTCGCTTGCGGGTAGGCAGTCCATCGTCGGAACAGCCGCGATAGTGATAGTATTCATCAAGCATATCAGGATGACTAATGGGATCGTCCTGTCCGCGGCGGGTGCCGTGCCGGTTATCATCTTTTCGATCAATACCAAGAATGGCATTATAACTTTTCTCAAGCTGATATATCCGCTCCGTAGCCTTAAAAAGTGTTGAAGGGTCCCTGCCGGTTGCGGCTTCGTAAATTTCGCCCATCTCTTCAAACATCATATAAGGATCTCCGAATACATCACTTGACACCACCGGCACAAAGCAGATCCCCAGACAATCCATCAGCGTTTTATAATTCTCACTCCACCAGACGACCCGTCCCTTGGCCACCGGACTGGTATGGTCGAGGATCTCGTCGGGAAGGTCCTTGCCGAAAGCCCGCTCAAGCATAGGCTGAATACCCACCAGGGAAACGAAGGGGTGTCCTTTCAGGTGATCTGCACCGCGGGTTGCCACTGATGAAGCCAGACTCAGGGGAACAGCCTGTGTCGTATTATAGGAAAAGGACATGCCCTTGGTATGGAATCCGTACTCGCCGGCTTCCGGCGGCAGCTTTGATAAGAGATCCGGCATGCTTAAAGCCAACAGAGCTCCGAAGCCCTGCCGTTTTTCGGTCTGCTCCATGAGATCTGTGATAACCGCTGTATCTCCCCAGATAAGCTCCAACCCTCCGGTTTCTTCTGTGCCGATAATTCCCCGCTGGAAACATTCCATAAGCATGGCAAGATTCCAGCCAAACTGAATACAGTCCAGCCCCAGTCGATTGCTCAGGTCTGTTAAATGAATCATTGCAGAAAAATCAAAAAACCCCAGAAGCGGCGCCATGTTAACCCAATGGCCATATTCAAGCTTGTCTGTTTGCGCCCCCTGATACGGTCCCTCGCTTGCCTGAAATGTCTGGGTACAGGCAATTGGACAGCGGTAACAGGCGGTTTGCCCGGTTTTATATATTTTCATGATATCCACGATATCACAAAGCTCCTTCTGTTCCTCAGATATGGGCGTCTGTTGATTTTTTATTCGTGTCTGACCGATATTCTGGGCAATCAGCATCAGGGAACCATACTCTTTATGCGCGCCTGTTGAAGGACCCTTACCCCAGATGTCCTGATATCTCTTTACCAGTTCATCAAATCGCTTTTCATCAGCCACAGGCACTTTAACATCCGCTTTCACAATAACGGCTTTGAGCTTTTTAGACCCCATCACGCATCCCATGCCTGCTCTGCCGTTACAGCTGGTGCGTTTGGTCCCTGAAAAGATATTGGCATAGGTAACAAGGTTTTCTCCTGCCGGCCCGATTCGGGCACTTTCACACCTGCCGTACTTTTCCTGAATCTTCTCATCCGTTAAATAAGTATCCAGCCCCCACAGGTCATCAGCATCCACCAGCTCGGGCTGTTTACCCTGTTCTATCAGAAGTACCACCGGTTTTTCGGCACAGCCCTGTATAACAATATGATCATATCCTGCCTGTTTCATACGTGCCGGGAACCAGCCTCCGGCATTGGAGTCACCAAAAATTCCCGTAAGCGGACTTTTGGCGGTAATGGTAAAACGTGAGTTACACGGAAACCGGGTCCCCACCGTCACCCCGCAGCCGAAAATAAGCGGGCTCTCTGGAGCCAGAGGGTCAATGGTTGGATTATCACAGGTAAGCTCATAAAGAAGTCGCGCATTGATGCCGGCTCCGCCGATGTAGTTATCAGTCAGCTCCGCTGAAAGATCATCTTCCCATATTTTTGAAGATGAAAGATCGACTCGGAGTATTTTCCCCCTCCAGCCGTATTGACCTTTTGATTCTCCGGATAGTGTGTTTTCCATAATTGTCCCTTTCTAAATTTATGAATCCATATGCAGCATAAAACATGACGCATAGCGCATAGCGCATAGCGCATAGCGCATAGCGCATAGCGCATAGCGCATAGCGCATA
>CAYLYF010000033.1:24891-35599 GCA_964387595.1 uncultured Thermodesulfobacteriota bacterium
GAATCGTTGTCAGTCTTCAGTGATTTTGCTATGCTCTATGCTCTATGCCCTTTGCTCTATGCCTTCTTTTTGCTTATCGCAGCATTAGGACACACGCGTGCACAGGAACCGCATTCCACACAGGTGTTAACAATCTTATAATACCAATCATGTTCAACAATGGAATTTGTTGGACAGATCTCCCAGCAGGTTCCGCAGATAATACAATTTTCTGTAATCATATATTCCATAAAAACCTCATTTATTCAGGTGCATCTAAAGCACATCCCCTTCTGAAATGTTAGGAAAATTCTCCACGATCAGGGACAGCAGGTCCCAGTGAATAAAGCAGTACATCTCTCCCGGCTCAAGCCCCATAAAGCGCCGTGAAGGGGGGTCACCCATGTTATAGGTCATGGTCTTGCTTCGGTAAACAAGCGGAAATGAATTACTGCACCATGACGTTCCGGTCAGCCCGTGAGTCAGTTCTCCTGTTTTCCAGGTATAGACCTTACACAGCCGCATGATCCTGTGTGCATCCGCAACAACCATCACCACATCCGGATTGTCCACATCCTCAAGAGCCCCGACAATCTGATATTTATGATGCTTAAAAAAATGCAACGACTGCTGATTCACCCTGCGCATAACTTCCCGGCTTGAATATGCCCCGCCTTTTCCGGTGACCTGGGACAAAGCCATACCAAACTCCTCCTTTGACAAAGGCCGGGTTCCAAGGCCGCTGTGTATACCGCCTCCGCACATAATATTTTTATTGGTAATATAAAACGGCTTTCGCCCCTCCTCCCAGATCTCAGCCACAATTGCGCAGTAGAAGGAAAAATCATCGCCATAAAATTCAACATTTTTCGGGACCTCATCACAGAGTTTAAAGGCAATGATCTTTCGCTCATAGCCCTCCATTTCTTTTAAGCGCTTTGCATACTCTTTGTTTTTACTCATAACTTTCTCCTACGCTACCAATGCCCTGCCTGCGGCATAGGCTTTTTTCAGCTGTTTTGGATGGTTTAAAATAACCCCTCTGCGCTTTTCATTCAGACCGTGAAGAATACCTTCAAACCCGCAGGCAGAGAGTGCCTCAACTGTCTCAACCTTATGCAGGTTTAGGGTTGAAATAACAGATTCAATCACATGGTCATAGGTATTGATATATGGATATCCCCAGGTACCGATCACCATGGCAACCCTGCCGGGCTCAAGACATGACTTAAGCATATAACGTTCATAACCGTCCCATCGGTCTAGAAAAGTGCAGAGCTGGGCACATTCCCTGCCGGTATAAATCGGAAATCCGATAATAATAGCATCAGCATTAATAATTTTTTGATAAATCCCGGCCATCTCATCTTTAATCACACATATATCATCATAGTCAGGCTCTTTGCATTTTCTACATCCGATACAATGATCCATTTTTATTTTTTGCAGCATGACCTTTTCAATCTTTGCACCGGCATCACAGGCACCTTTAAGGGCCTCCTCGATCAGCAAATCCGTATTGCCGTTCCGGCGCGGGCTTGCACAAAATGCTATAACTTTTTTTTGTGTTTCAGAAGCTTTGCTTTTTTTCCTGACCGCTTTTTTCCAGCGCCTGACCTGCACCGCTATCCGGTCGTATGCCGCTTTGTCCTGGAATGGATCAAGCATCTTTTTTTTAAATTTTTCCATATCCTCTATCATATGGAAAAGAGGGTCATAGGACTTCGGTACAACCAGTCGGGTTGCTTCAATAACGAGATCACTGTCTGCTTTTTTTACTTTGCGAGCCTGCATAAGCAGGGAAAGAATCAGCAATATCTTTTCTTTCCTGCGCTGTCTGATAATCGGCGGCCAGATAGCAATTATTTTTTCAAAAACAGCCTGACCCTCTCCTTTAAATTGTATCTCGATTGCATGCTCCATGAGGCACCCTCCTGTTATAATAAATTTATGTTTCAGCCAGAGAACCCATCGCTTTAAGATCTTTGCATACAAAATCAAGATTAAGTTCGCTTAGCTCTTTTTCCTTCTGCAACCCGGACGCAACATCCCATCCCCGAAAACCGTAATAGTCATCCTTCATGACCTCAAAGGCATTCCGGTCCAGAGTCGCACCCCTGCGCACCACGATATCATCTCCGCTGCCGGGCAGCTCAAGATCGGGATTGAATAAACCAAACACCCCCTCACAGGTCTCCGCCGGCACCGAGAAGTTATACTCTGCCAGGCTGTCATCCTGTCGGCCGGCCCTTCCCTCCCTGGCCATAATTGCGCGCTGAAGATTGACACTGCGCTGACCGACCTTATAATAATCCTCCTCGCTCATCGCCCTTCCGGTTACGGCCTCAAACATCCCTGGAACCAGCGCTGGGTCTCCCAGATGATCATCCTCCTCACTGGTTCCCAGCATGGGATAATAACGATCACAGGCCACCATACTTTCCTTAGCATGCTGGCGATTCTGAATCATAAAGGCAGCCATAGCCTTGCCTTCATAGGTTGAAAAATCAGCCGCCTCCTCACTGCCCCATGCCCTCCGGGCGATAGCACGCAGATCATCAGTGCTGATGGGAGACATAGCACCCGCAGTTGTATGCCAAAGCACCCACCTGAGCAGTGTAAAGTTAATCTCATGCAACTGTACGATAGGGTTTCGGGGCTCGGTGGCATAGAGAAGGGCCGTGGTTAAGAATATCCGGGCACCATAGGAATCATTGACATACCCCGAGGGCATAAGGCGCGACCGGCCGATCTCTTCGGCAGCCGGCCCCATCTCAATAGAGGCCCGAAGCGTACCCAGTGCCAGCAGCTCGCCAAAGCCACCTCTTTTTACGATCATTTCAACCAGTTTTTCAATAAACTCAAGGCTGCCGATTTTTGAAAGGGGCAGACCTGTTTCACCTTCAGACAGAACTTTCTTTTGGTAACAGTCGTTCAGCCAGTGAATAATGTTACTCAATTCAGAGGTACACAGGCCCATACGGTCACAAAGTGAAGTGGCCAGAAAAGGATTCTCTGTTGATTCCCCATGGTAAAGTTTATCCCAGTTAACATACACAAAGGCAGCAGCACAGGTCTTTCTGATCTCCTCGCGCCCGGAGGTGTGCTTAAAGTAAGCCCGCATGCAGCCGGCCGGACAGCCGTAACAGGGAGCAGGTCTAATGTGCTCAATACCCTGGATCATGGGCTCGGTGGAATACAGGCTGGCATTAAGCCCCTGCCGCAGAAAGCGGGCCCGGCTATTTACCTCTTTGAGCTTTTGAGGATCCGCCACCAGAACTTTGCTGCTGCCTTTTATGACAATCGCTTTAAGGTTCTTGGATCCCATGACCGCACCCATACCATTTGACAGGGTACCGCCCTGATCTGTATTTGCGACCGCAAAACGGACTTTATTCTCACCGGCAGGCCCGATACAGACAACACGGGCTCCGTCGCCATGGCGCTCTCTCAGTTTTGCAATGGTCTCATCCGACGCAAGCCCCCCAAGCCCGGCGCCATCATGGATCTCCACCTTATCATTTTCAATAAAAACATAACTCAAAGCCCCTGCCCGGCCATTAATAAGAATACCGTCATAACCGGCATGTTTAATAGCAGCTCCTAGAAAACCGCCGCCATTGCCAAAACCAAATTGATCTGGATAGGAAAAGGGAGACTTGGCGCTCATGACCCAGCGTGAACATGATGTAGCTGCAGTCCCTGCTAAAGGTCCCGGCAGGATCATCAGGAGATTATCCGGGTCAAGAGCACCCACAGCCGGAGAGACTTCATCCCAGTATATTCGGGAAGCAAGCAGCCGGCCCCCGATAAAATTTTCGGAATAGTCAAGACTGCCGGTCCTGTGTGCTTTTCCTGATGAAAGATCAATCCTTAAAAAACTGCCGGTCCACCCGCAGGTAGCGTTAAGTACTGTTTTACTCATTTCTACCTCTTTGGTTTAATTCTACAGGTTATAAATTATTTAAAAATGAACGTCCAACGTTGAACATCGAAATTCCAACGTCGAATGAAAAACCAATCTTATGAATTGAATGATTTTTCCTATTTGTTTTGTCATCTTTTTTTCCATTCATCATTCGATGTTGAACGTTCGATCCACCTTCCATAGCTTTAGCTACTGCGGAGGACGGGTGTTCGACATTCATTCTTTATTTATCGTTTAGTAGGTCCTTTGCAGATTCGTCAGCGAAAATTGTTTTGGGCTCATTTTGTAACTTAATCCCTTTACGGTTACTTTGGTCTGTCCTGAATGTTTCCTTTGCATATCCTGCATAATGTAGGCTGCCATAAAATTTTTCATTTCACCATTTGCATTTTTAATATTATTTGTGGGCTGGTTAAAGCACTTCCAGTATTGCCCGACCTGATCATACATCTCCTGCCAGTGAATCATGTAGGTTTCAGGGTCAATATACCAGATCCTTTTACTGTAGATATAGTTTGGATTATTATTCACCACCTCCACCACATACGTGTTGCAGCGCTCAAAGGTATAACCGCTTGAGAGAGCCTCCCCAAAAATATGTTTTATATCTTTTACGTCCTGATGCCTTGCAAGGAGAAGTTCTTTCTTACCTGTAAATTTAAAGTTGTTACGGGAAAGATAGCCGTCAAACATGTTTCCGTCATCATATATCTGATCCTGACCGTCTATGGCATTGGTGCGTTCTGCCTGTGACAGGCGTCTGATACGCCTGAACTCTGAATAATAGAGGTAAGAGGAATATTCCTTTGTCTCATCTATGAACTTCATCACGATCAAGCGGCTGTTATGCATCTCGGCAGGCTTATTAAAGTGGAGAAACTGCCCCTTATGATACCCTTTTGGATTTTTTAAAATGGCCGGCATCGGTTCCACATCAACCCTGTGAATAAAAAACATCTCCTTGAATACCTGATCGGAATTTCGCTCGCTTCTTTTTCTTGGGTCAACAACCCCGCCTTTCCAGTTCATATGATAGGTATCACCGCGTGTCTGACATTCCATATTATAAGCTATTTCAAGTCCGGTTTTCGGCTCAGGGAAGGGAAATCCAGCTATTTCAGCATAGTTGATTATTTTTCCTTCGGGATCTGTCTTGACCAGGGGTGAATATTTTTTTGTCGCCGCGACCATACCCTTTGTTTCAACAATCTGCGTGTATGGAACAATATGAAAATAATTACCTTCTGGCGGACCTCCCCACGTCTCGGGGTTTTTATAAATTTCAACATAGGATGCCGGCATAAATTCAGCCACCTGATCAATATTTGTCTTGTCTATTTTTTTACCTGCCCAGGTTTTCTCCCACTGACGGACTTCTGCAAGCTCCTCCGGAGCGTAGGCAGAAACAGGAAAAACGACCTCTGCAGCTGCTGCAATAGCAGGCATTATAAAAGTCATCAGTACGACAAAAACCACTATTATTTCTGATTTAGAATTATGTAATCCCATCTGGCAAATCTCCTTTTTGTTGTGTTTAAAGCTCAAATAATCAGATTAAGCTTTAGCCTGACCCTTACTCATCTTATCCTTCACCCCTGTTTAAAATACATAACGCAAACGTATGGTTACCTTGTCCATGGTAGCCGAGCTCTTTACAAAACGGCGTTTTGGGCCGCCTTCAGCAACATAACCCAGATCAAAGCGCCAGTGGTCGCCCGGCATAACATAACAGAGGCTGGGTATGGCCATCCATTTTCCGGTCCGCAGAAAATATCTTCCGTTAAAAATAAATATAATCCTCGAATGGAACATATCCTGCTTCATAAAAAGTCCGAGCATGTCTGTAGATGAGTTTGTCCATGCGTGGTCCCTGTCTGAAAGTACAAGGTCGTGGTCATGGTTTTGGACTTTTTCCCAGAAATAGGTCAGACTTACATCAAGCATCCTGTCTACAGCAATAAAAGATTTTGTAAACCATGGTATGTAAATCGCTTTATTGCACTGCACAGCAATCCCGAATATATTACGGCGTGTCCAGCCGTAAATTTCCCGCGAGTCACCATTAACCGCTTTATTCAGCGGGCGGTTGATCTCATAAAACCATTCTGTGCGCCACACCGTATCCCACAGTTTCTGTGAATAAACCTGGGTGGTACCTCCGATAGTCTGATAACGCTTATAATAGAAGACTTTCTCTCTGGACCAGTCAGGCGGTGACACCCATTTTCCGGTCATTGATGTCAAAATTCCGGAAAATATATAAGGTGTTGTAAAAGTACCTATCTTATCAGGATGTGCAACCGGCACATCATCCCGGGCGTTCCAATAGAGGAGGGTCCAGTCAACGCCAAAGGTGTTACCGCGGACCCTGAACCCCAGCTCCCAGTTATCTTTCAGATTCCATCCCGGAGCGTCGCGGGTCCATTGTTCCCTCTGCCAGTGATAAACCCCGAATTTCTGATTTTCAGGATCAAACCATCTTACACCATAAGGTTTTGTCCCCTTATGGGTCCCTTCAAGAACAATCTCCATGTTTTGATAATCACCGGGATTAAAGATCGTCTCAAACAGCAAATCCCCCGGAAGTTCGGATTCATAAAAAACCCTGATCATCCATAAACCCTGTTTAATATCTTCCCAGGGGTTTTCACCCGGGAATCCTCTGCGGATATCCAACGGATTGACCACGTCTGCAACACGGCTCATGTTAAGCTGGCCCCAAATGCAAATCTGCTTCCCTATTCGCACCTCCCAGGGACCCTTTATTATGTCTACATATGCCTCGGTTAAAATATCTTCATTGAAACTGCGGGGATGTGTCCAGTCCTTGCGGTCACGGTGAGGGATACTTCTGCGATAATCCTGGTCAAAATAATGCGCTTTCTGCCACCACCATTTCACACCGCCAAAAAGCCGGATGGTAAGATCGGAATCATCTTTTACCGTATAAAGAGTTTCAAAAAGAAGACTTGTCTGGAGATAATCAAGATTTGAATCGTGATAGATCTTCTCACGATCAGACATGCCGGTCCTGATATATGCGGTTTCTTTAACAAAACCGCTAATTTCAAGCCTGCCGTCCAGAAAAAAAGTAGATGCATGTGCGGGACTGCTAAGACATAAAAGCATCAAACATATAAAAGTTGTTCCAATGACAGCTGATTTAATTCTCATACTTTGCCCCTCCTTCTTTTTTGAGATTTACATTCTCAGTCTTCTGCCTCCTCAAGGTTCTCGACTGGCGGTTTCACCCTATTTCTCAAGGCCAGTGCACAGACCAGCAGTATCCCGTTAACCATACTGAAAAAAAGAAAGGGTCCGGCTGAGCGCCAGTAATCAAAAAGAAAACCGCCCGCCATAGTGGCAATGACAATCCCCACTGCTCCCGACACGGTGAAAAACCCCATCACCGAACCGCGAATTGAGCGGGGTGCCTGCTGTGCAATCAGCACCTGCCCGGTAATAAGCGCGCCCATTTCACCTAAACCCACCATTATAAGGATTGGAATCATGCGGGGAGATATTGAACCGTTTGCAATAATATCAAGGTCCGCGATCAGATATGTGCTGCCGAATCCAACAGTTGACATGGCAAGACCGATACATACAGCAGTGACCCGCTTCAGTTTATCCGCCATGATGCCGTACAAAGGCCCGGAGATAAAGACTGTTCCCTGCATAATGCCCATGGCCGCGCCCATGATGGCCAGAGACTGACCCGGACTTAAGGAAAGGGTTAATGCAGACTTACGGACCCACAGCGAAATAAAGGTCACTCCCACAACCAGATCCCCACGCGCCACAAAAGCAATCCCGTAAGACAATGCCACCCCGGGATCTTTGGCAGCTTTGGCCCCGGTCATTAAGTCTCTGAAAAACAGCCTGACTTTCCCCTTAAATGGCTGATCAGACCCGGAGGTACTGGTCTTATCGGCAGGCCTGTTGGACCGCACCGCAAAAAGAGATACAGCAGCTGTAAACAGCGCGAGACCAAAAATAAAGTAAAGGGTATATTGACCGGCCTTAACAATATCAGAAGTGACTTCAGCGTTAACCAATATACTTGGCAGCCGGACCAGAACCGCCACGCTGGTGATCGACCCGATACCGTTAAACACACCGGTAATACCGGTCATTTTCCCCCGGGATTCCTCACGGGGATAGTCCGCCAGAACAGTCGCCAGCATGGAACCGATCGCTGCTGCTCCGGTAGCCCACAGCATACGGGTAAGGATATAGACAGGCACCGATCGAGTATAGGAAATCAGGAAAAGGCCGGTGCCTGCAAGAGCAAAACCCAAAGCATAGATGCGGCTGCGGCCGACCCGGTCAGAAAGGGTGCCGTAAATAAGGGTAAAGGTAATAATGACAATTTCTGAGAACACCACGATCATTCCCGTGTATTTACCCAGATCTGCTTTAGGCACACCGAGAAAGCTGGTAAGGATGAACGGCTGAAAAGCATTCAGGAAAGCAAGCATGAGAGTGGAAAAGAAAGCAATATAAAACCAGCTGAAAAAATTGATTTCGCTGACACCGGGTGAAAGACTTACCCCTAGAACTTTAACTGAATTATTAACAGGCACCATTTTTCTCCTTTTGCTGTGTGCATAAATCATGCAATACGTTCAGGATCTTTTAGGTAATGTAACTGGTCAGTTTAGTTATAACTTGTGAAGCTCCCTGCTCTCTGCGCAGGACTTTCCGGTATTTAAGATAGATTTCCTGGGTTATATCGCTCGACCCCGCCTGCAAGGCAGATCTTGCGCGAAAAACTAACCCTATGGATATTCTAAAATTTTTAGCCTCCTTCAATATTTCTATAGATCTTTAAAAGTACATCCTTAAAGTCTTCCATTTCATCCGGTTTAATGTCCAGAGTTGCCTGCTCCTGAACTTTCATTGCCAGGGGTCTCAGTTTTTCATACAATTGACTGCCTTTTTTTGTCAGAAAAATTCTCTTTTGACGGAGATCTTTTGTGTCTGGCCTTCGGGAAACAAAGCCCTTTCTTTGAAGGGCATTTATCATTCGGGTTACACTGGTCTTGTTTTTGTAGGTATTATCTGCAAGCTGCTGCTGAAACTGCCCGTTTTTACGATTAAGGTTGGCGATTATTACCCACTGCTCGATTGATATATCATAACCGGCACTTGAAATAACATTTTGCAGCATCCTATACATGGCCCGTGTGGTACGGCCCATAAAATGGCCCAATGCTTCGTTTGCACTAAAATCACGATAAGGCATAGGAAGACGTCTTTTTAAATATAGTTAACATGTCAACAACATCCTTTGTTTTACAACCATTGTCAACCTAATATTTTTGGGTCAGAACGACATCTAAAAAACTTACGGGAACATAAAAGAAGAAAAACCATAATACCTTGCAACGGTAAAAAAGCCTTGAATACCTTTAAACCCGCTGTTAGACTAATTGTCAAGATAAAAATACACCCTAAACAGGGCATCCGTTATCTATCAGAAAAAATTAAAACATCCTTTAACCTTAAGACATATTTAATGACGAATAATAAAACGATCTTCTGTTTCATCCTTATTATGCTCCTTTCAGGCTGTCAATTACTTGACCCAAGAATGGGAACTGTCCATACGGAAACGATCCTCAAAAAAGAAGGCCGGGAAGCTGCCCTGCGCGGGGTAAACTGGCTGATAAGCAAAAAAGATAGCATCC
Organism: uncultured Thermodesulfobacteriota bacterium; assembly: GCA_964387595.1. Classification (GTDB taxonomy): domain Bacteria; phylum Desulfobacterota; class WTBG01; order CAIYCZ01; family CAIRTM01; genus JAHEEI01. The sequence goes on from CAYLYF010000033.1 coordinate 34,492, forward strand.
CTGCAAACGCTGCGCTTTCAAACTTTAAAAAAATATACAAAACAACTAACGACAAAAGACTGGCCAAAAAAATATTAAGGGTCATAAAAGAAAAGAAAAAGTCTATAGCCAGAATCAATACATCAATAGATATTAAGAATAAAAAACACCTTAACTGGTTTGAACTGCGGCCAATTGTTGAAGAACTTCTCCGCAGAAAATGTGCTGGTGAAGAATATATGACTGATGCTGAAAAAATAAGGGGGCTTTTAAGTTCAAACTGGAATGACATATTTACAAAAAAGATGCTACTCAGCCAGAAACTGGTTGCAGCCTATCTTTTAGGAGAACTCGGAGCATGCACAGATGAATTTTACGCATCCGTCACAAAAAGAATACGGTCCCGCTCAAAGGTGCTTGACAAACCGTCCGGATATGGATATTTTTTCTATCTTTATGCCCTGACCCATATTGTCTTCACAGAATCGGACTATTACGGTCACTACCTGAACTCTGAAAAATTCGAGCCCGAGATAAACGGTTTAAATAAGGCAATTAACCGGTTCTCCTCTTATCCCGAGATCTCAGATAACATCGCTGACATCTTATCAGAAATACTCATCTGCTTTAAACTGCTTCAAATTAAGCCGGATCAAAGAACAGACCGGACATATCAAAGACTTATAAAAAGGCAGAACCCTGATGGAAGCTGGGGAGGAGAAAAAGAAACATTGAATGCCCGGATTCATCATACGCTTGTGGCAACACTTGCCCTGCTTGAATTTTCACCTGCCTTCAGAGGAAAAAAGATCTACTGCCCTTCGAATTGAAAGATGAATGTCGAATGATGAATGGGAAATTTCATCTTACAAATGACCATTACTGCTGCTATCTCAGACAGAAAAATGTTGGGGACCTATTCTTTTGGTTCTTCAACAGAATCTGTGGGTAAAAAAACAATTTACACCACTGATCCTTTTTAAGGCACAAACGGACGGGTTGAAAATAGATGAACATCGAACATCGAACGTTCAACATCGAATGATGAATGGGAAAAATGAAGAAGCAAACGTATGATCTTGAAGAACGGTTGCTCAGCTTTTCGGTACGCATTATAAAATTAGTGAAG
>CAYLYF010000034.1:0-34019 GCA_964387595.1 uncultured Thermodesulfobacteriota bacterium
GGAAAACCCCCGGCATTTTTTTTGGCTGGGTGACAATCGCTCAGTTTAGGTATAAATCAACATTAATAAGAAATATTCACATAAAAATTACTAATCCGCTTATTTTAAATAAGCGAAAAACATCAATGTATTGAAGTTCCCTCGATGTTGTAGATACAAAATTACATACATAACGTAAAAAACAAGAATTTTCAATGCGATCTAAATTTAATGATAAGATACTTAATTGTGCAATATGCAGAGACGGGATTGTTGATTCAGGCAAAGAATTACAAGGTTCCCCAGAGTCGAGATAACATCAGATATCTTTAACGTTTTAGATAACACCGATAATCAATGTTAGCGATAAGACCTTGAAATAACTTTCTTCTTAAACTGTTACTATAACAAACTAAATTGCATTTCATTATCAACTCCCACTTCAAGTAGTTTTTCTACACTTTTGACTTGACTCTGAAAAATCTCAATTTGAGACCCAGTAATTAAAATCCAATCAAGTTCGTCTGCTAGATAAGATTCATACTCTATCCTTATTGCGTCCTCTTTAGTCGTCGTTTTAGGAGTTGTTCCTCATGATTCCGCTCAACTTTCGCCCATTCTCTTTTTGCCTTGTTTTGGTAATAGTTATCAGGCTTTGGTTTCGTAAAGTCACTAATCGCATCAAGTTTTTTCAAATTTTTAGCTAATATATCTATAAACCATTTATTGCTTTTTTCATTTACCAAGGCTTTTAGCAAATTCCCTTCCAATTTGTTTTGTTCTTTCAAGGCTGAACTTAATTCCTTGTTTAAAGAAGCAATTTTCTTTTTCTTAAATTCAAGTAATCGTTTGATTTGTTTCGCGGATTTTTTTTCTGGCATTGCCGAACCTCCTAATGAATTATTTTGTAATTTAGCCTAAGGCCATCACAAAATATTTATAACTCTATATAATATGCTTGTCAAATAACTGAACAATTCATGATCTCTTACCACTCTTGGAACGTATTCCCTTGTTATATATATAAACACTCAATGAGTGGTTCCTATTATTTAAGCCATCCATTTATAAATCCCATTTTAAATAAATCAAACACGGAGAGGAGGTGAGAAAATGATAAATCAGATTTGTATTATAGGAAATCTCGGAGATGATCCCGTAGTTCATTATTCAGGAAATACCGGTGAACCCGTAGCTAATTTTGACCTAGCGTTTTATTGCGGAAAGGATAAAACCGGATGGATTCGTTGTGTATGTTTTAAGAAAACAGCAGAAATAGCTGAATCACATCTTCATAAAGGTGCTCGTATCGCAGTTGTCGGCAACCTTGATGAAAACGTCTGGACAAATGATGATAACCAGAAACGGAAGAACCATCAGATTATCGTTCATTCGATTGAATTTATTAAAACTGATGGCCGTGGATTTGAAAACGGACAGGACAACGAAACACCATTTTAAACAGGGGAGAGATTAATGACCATACCAAAACCGGTGATTGACGTGCTAGTAAAAGTAGGAATTGAAGTCCTAGATATTGTTCGCACTTTAATCACACGTAAATCAAAAAGGAGAAAAAAACAAAATGAATGAAGCTGAACAGAAACGAAACCAAAGGGCAGAACAGCTTAAGGTTTATCAAACAGATCAGGAGGATTTTTGGGTTGAAAGCGCAGACGCTAAAATTGCATATCGTGTCTTCTTCAACCTGGAACGAGGAGTTGGTCGATGCACCTGTCCGGATTAAGGAGCGTTTCACTTGATCCACCGACGCGTAAAGCTATGGCGGTCAACTGTCAAGAGTGTAGCCCTGATGACCGCTTTGTTTTCCCTTCAGGTTAAGTAAAGACTAGATTCTGATTATTATAAGATTAAGTTCAGGCTTTCATAGTTTAAGACAGTTTCCACTTCTGTAAACAAAAAGACCTCCGGATATTATCCGGAGGTCTTTCTTAATAATTGTTAAAAAAAAGGTTTTATTCTGATATGTCTTCTTCGCCCACCCATTTCTGCAGGACATCTATTACCTGCTTTGCCTGTTTGCTGTTTGAAATATTAAACTTGCTTTGGGGTTTGTATTCACCATCTACCTTGCGGTAACGCCGGATTATGTATTTTGTGTCTCCGTAATCTTCTTTTTTCCAGTCATAGTTTTTATATTTAAATACGATGGTTGCCCAGGCACCCTTAGTGAGTATTTCCTTGTCAAGTTCCTTGACTTTTAAGACGCCGTCTTCTTCATAGTTGACGGTTACATCATTAATATCGGAAGCCATTTTTACTCCTTCTTTATGTATCATTATATTTTATGTTTTTTTACTTTAATACTTGTTATTGTCTGCGTCAATATTAATTTTTGATGAATTTCTAAAAAGCCCATCTACTGCGTTGCATTGCAACCTCAGTCATTCCAGCGTACGAGAGAGTACGCCTCATTCCTTCGGTCTTATGCGCCTTGTAGCTGAAATTTTTTATAAATCCATCCAATTTTTGTTTTTAATGAGGGTGTCCATTTTAATGAATATATCTCAGTGCTTTAAGGTTTAAGCCCAGGGAAATATCTGTCTGTAAACGGACAAGTTTCTGCGACAGTCTTATCTCCTTTGTATGGGAACGGATGCTTTCGCCCATTTTTCCCTTGATCGTATCTGATTTTGAGATGATGTTTTCAAGCGTTTCATGTTCATTGAGAAGTTTTGCTGATGTTTTTAAACCCACTCCGGGTACTCCGGGAATATGATTGGTGGTATCTCCCGCAATGGCAAAAAGGTCTGTGATCTGTTCAGACCTGACCCTAAATTTATCTTCAACATATTTTTTGTCAAGATTCCGCTTGTTAAAATGGTCACGGACAAAAATGTTCTCTGATAAAAGCTGCAGGAAGGATTTATCTGTTGAGAGGATTACTGCCCGGCCATTTTTTTGAGCGGTTTTGTGTGCAAGTGTTGCGATAATATCGTCTGCTTCTATATTGGGAAAGGTCAGTGAAGTTATTCCCATTTCAAGAAAAGAGGATTTGAAATTGTTAAGGTTTTTTTTAAGCTCATCGGGCATTGGCGGCCGGCCCTGTTTATAAACAGGTAAAAGTTTGTGCCGCCAGCTATTTTCATGGCTGTCAAAAATGCAGGCTGCGTGTGTTGGGCCGGTTTCCCGGATGGCGCGCTTAAGAGAGTGTATGGTTGATTCCAGGGCGCCCTTAATATGCTCCGGTCCCTCTCCGCCGGGATGCGCGGCATAAATTCTGCGTATAAGGTTTAAAGCGTCAATAAGTAAAAAGTTTATTTCCATGGTAATTATCCTCGCCTATAGGCGAGGCCTTAGGTTGGTCTCCAAAGGGGACCATAGAAAATCGGGGCCCCATTTTGGCCGTGCCGCAGTTATAGGTTTTTTTGTGGATCTAAGGCGACGCATGTCTGAGCTCCGACAAATCGGGACGAGTTTGTGACGCCGACCGCAAAAAATTCTATAACAAGGTAATCCCGTTTTACGGGACCGGTCAAAGGGTGCCTTTTCTTTGTTACTTTCTTTGGAGCGAGCAAAGAAAGTAAGGCAAATAATGCTTTTTGTAATAATAAACTTTCTCCCCAAAACGCTAAAAGCTTTTCGGGTTTAACACTGAAAGCCATGGTTTAAGAATAAAATCAAATATGTTCCAGGTAATTAACAACTCTCTCAATCGCTTCGTCAGGAGTTGAAGCGCCTGCAGACACCCCGACTTTTTTGACGTTTTTGAACCAGGCGGGGTCTATCTCTTTTTCTGACATTACCTGGTAGGTCTTTTCATTTAAGCTTTTTGATATCTGGTACAGCCTGTTTGTGTTCGCACTTGTTTTTGAACCTATTATGATTACGATATCATTTTCAAGGGGAAGGGTTTTTATCTCTGCCTGCTTTGATTTTGTTGTTTTGCATATGGTATTAAAGTATTTAAGGTCATCTACCTCTGGTTTTAAAGCTTCGTGGATCTCTTCTGCGTTTTCAATCATCTGGGTGGACTGGATTACAATTGCAGCTTTTTTAAGGTCTTTGATCTTTTGATGCGGTATTGAATCGCAGCTGCTTATGATAATCGGATCCGTGGATATTTGACCTGCTATCCCCTTAACTTCGGCGTGGTTTTTATCTCCGATGATTATTATGGTGTACCCGTTTTGCCCCATTTTTTTTGCAATGTTGTGTATCTCGGTTACCATGGGGCATGTTGCATCCACAATTGTATAACCCAGTTTTTCAGCCTTTTCATATATGTTTTTTTCAGAGCCGTGGGCACGGATTATCAGGATTTTCTCCTTTCCCCCGGTTAAGTCGGAAACTTTAATTATTCCCGTATCTTCAACCTGTTTTATGACGTCTTCATTGTGGACAATATCACCGAGCATTTCTATCGTATTGTCTTTTTCTGCTGTTTCAAGGGCGATCTTTATGGCTCTTTTAACCCCAAAGCAGAACCCGGATGTTTTTGCGATATTTACTTTCATGAAATTTTGATCCAGACTATTTTAGGGTTCTCCCATGGGGGGAATTTCTGAAAATAATTAACTTTTTTTATTACTGATAAATCGTGAAGAATAACATTATCCCCTGTATCGGTTCATCAGTTTAATTGTCAGAAAATAGAGCATATTATAATTAAATATATTATAATCAACAATAATATCAAGTCTTATAAAATGTGTTTGCTCATATTTATGCAGTTGTTATAATATAATAAAAATTTAGAATTTTGCAAATTAGTAATTTATTTGTTTTTTTAGGATTGAAACCGGGTGATTATGAATATTAATATTGATCGCGATGAAGTGCTCAGATATCTTGGATACCGAAATCAGGAAATAGATCCGGGCACAAATTCTTTGATAGATGAAGCCGTCTCCGAGACACTTTTGAATCTTTCCAAACATTATACTTACAGGATCTTTGATCTTGAAAGGAAGGAAGGAAGAATAAATCTTCTTCAAAGCAGGATATCTCTAACGGGGAAGGGGATATCCTCTCATCTTGAGGGCGCAGAAAAGTGTGCCGTAATGGCACTGACGCTGGGTGTAAAAATTGATGAGAAACTTCGTCTTTACACAAAGACGGAAGTTACAAAGGCTTTAATAATGGATGCCTGTGCTACAGTTGCGGTTGAATCGCTGGCGGAAAAGGTGGAGGAAAAGATAAGACATGCTGCAAATGATGAGGGGCTGTTTTTAACTGAAAGGTTCAGTCCGGGATACAGTGATCTGCCGATAACCGTACAGCCGGAAATAATAAAGGCTCTTGATGCCCATAGAAAAATAGGGCTTTCAGCAACTGAAAGCTGTTTGCTTATCCCTCAGAAATCTGTAACAGCGGTTGCGGGTTTTATTCAGAAAGAGAGGGGAAAACGGATTAAAGACTGTGAAGACTGCAGTAAATATAAGGATTGCCTGTTTCGCAAAGAAGGGAAAAAGTGTGATTGATATAATTTTCAGGAAGGATAAATTTGTTTTTTTAGACGGTGCAATGGGAACTCAGCTTTTGAAAGCGGGTCTGGGTATGGGTGACTTTCCGGAGATCAATAACTTTAATAACTCAGATATTGTCAGGGGGATTTATCGGAAATATATTGAGGCCGGCGCAGAGATCATTACCACCAACACTTTCAGTTCTAATGCATTCAAGATGAAGGATTTTGAATATAATTTTGAAGAATCAATAAAAAAGGGTATTGAAGTCGCAAAGAGTGCGGTGTCGGGTCAGAAGGTCGCCTTTGATATCGGACCGATCGGACAGCTGATGGAGCCGATGGGAACGCTATCGTTTGAAGCTGCCTATAACCTGTTCGCCGCCCAGGTAAAGGTCGGCGCAGCTTCCGGCGCAGACCTTGTTTTAATCGAGACCATGACAGACCTTTACGAAGCAAAGGCAGCAGTGCTTGCGGTAAAAGAGAATTGCGACCTGCCGGTTGTATGTACCCTGAGTTTTCAAAAAGACGGAAGAACCCTTTCGGGAGCTGATCCTTTGACTGCTGTTATGGTCCTTGAGGGGCTTGGTATTGATGCGATAGGCGTAAACTGTTCTCTGGGCCCCGCTGAGATGATCCCGATTGTTGAACAGTTTGTAAAGTATGCGACTATTCCAGTTATTGCCCAGCCTAATGCGGGAATGCCTGAACTTGTAAAAGGTGAAACTGTCTACAGCATGGATCCTGAATCTTTTGCAGAAAATATGCGGAAAATGGCTGAAATCGGTGTCTCCGTATTCGGCGGATGCTGCGGTACAAGCCCTGAGTTTATAAAACAGTCAAAAGAAGCTGTTAATGGGTTAAGGCCTTTGGAAACAACTGCTGACAGGATAACGGCGGTGTCATCCGGTTCACGTTCGGTTGTCATCGGAAACGATGTTACTGTTATCGGTGAGAGGATCAATCCGACGGGGAAGAAAAAACTTAAAGAGGCCTTAAGGAACAGAGATTTTGATCCTGTCCTTATTGAGGCTGTTCAGCAGAAAAATGCAGGTGCTATGATACTTGGCGTTAACGCAGGGCTGCCTGAAGTCGATGAAAAAGAGACACTTGCGGCTATGATCAGGGAGATCCAGGCCGTAGTTGATCTTCCTCTGGACATTGACAGTACTAATCCCGAAGCTGTTGAAAATGCGCTCAGGGTCTATAACGGTAAAGCCCTTGTTAATTCTGTTAATGGTGAAGAACGGTCGATTAAAGCAGTTCTACCCCTTGTGAAAAAATATGGCGCCTGCGTTCTGGGCCTGACCCTTGATGAGGGCGGTATCCCTGAAACAGCTGAAGGGCGTTTGGCCATTGCTGAAAAGATCTTAAAGGCCGCAGATTTTTACGGTATTAAAAGAGAAAATGTTTTGATAGACTGCCTGGTATTAACAGCGTCGACCCAGCAGCAGACCGTTATGGAAACTGTACGTGCTGTCCGCATGGTTAAGGAAAAACTGGGTGTTAAAACAGTTCTTGGAATAAGTAATATCTCTTTTGGTCTTCCGGGAAGGGACTTTTTAAACAGTACCTTTCTTGCAATGGCTTTGACCTGCGGTTTGGATGCACCTATCCTAAATCCTTTATCAGCTGCTGTAATGAATGTGGTTAATTCTTTCAGAGTTCTTGCAAATATGGATAAAGGTTCAGAGGACTTTGTCGCAGCTTGTGCAGGTACAATACCGGCAGAAGTTACCGGTCCGTCATCCGGAGCCGGCACCAGAATAAGAGAGAGGACATTAAAAGATCTTGTTATTGACGGTTTGAAAAATGAGGCTGCCGCAAAGACTGTGGAGATGCTTAAAACTCAAGAGCCCATGAAGATCGTTGAGAAATATCTTTTGCCTGCGATGGATGCGGTTGGTGAGAGATACGAAAAGGGGCAGATATTTCTTCCTCAGCTTATGCAGGCTGCAGAGACGGTTAAAAATGCTTTTGCTGTGATTAATAACCGTCTTTCATTAAAAGATAAAAAAAATCTCATAAAGGGTAAAATAATTCTTGCGACCGTAAAGGGCGATATCCATGATATCGGTAAAAATATTGTTAAGGTACTGCTTGAAAATTACGGTTATCAGATAATTGATCTGGGTAAAGATGTTTCTCCTGAGAAAATAGTTGAAACAGCGAAAAATGAGGATGTTAAACTTGTGGGTTTAAGCGCACTTATGACAACAACAGTAAAGAATATGGAAGACACTATCACTTCTCTTAGAGAGCAGAAGGTGCCCTGTATTGTTATGGTGGGAGGGGCTGTCCTAACCCGGGAATATGCCGATATGATCAAGGCTGATTATTATGCCCATGATGCCCGGGAAGCGGTTAAGATTGCGGGGATGGTCTTTAAATAATTCGGAGTGACGAGTACGGATTTTGGAATACATTTAACAAAACAAAAGTGAAACTAAGATTTAAGGTACGGCAATAAACCATTAACCCTTAACAGGTTTTATTATGAAAGGTTACGTTCAGGTATATACCGGTGACGGTAAAGGAAAAACAACAGCTGCCCTTGGCCTGGCATTAAGAGCAGCAGGTGCTGATCTCAAGGTTTTTATCGCTCAGTTTGTAAAAGGTATGGAGTACAGTGAGCTTAAGTCGATCAAACGGTTTGATGATTTAATAACACTGAAGCAGTACGGAAGAGCCTCTTTTATACATGGAGAGCCCACACCGGAGGATTTTGATGCTGCTAAAAAAGGATTTGATGACCTCAAGCAGGCAATCGTCTCGGGTGAATACGCTGTGGTCATAATTGATGAAGCCAATATCGCAATATATTATAAGCTGTTTACGGTTGAAGAATTGATCTGTCTTATTGATGAAAAGCCCGGGCATGTGGAGATCGTTATTACAGGCAGAAAGGCTGATCCGAAGATAATAGAAAGGGCAGACCTGGTCACCGAGATGAAAGAGGTGAAGCATTATTATAACCATGGTGTGAAAGCCAGAAAGGGCATTGAGATCTAAATCTGGAGTTTGGAATGGGGATTGCGGAGTGCGGAATACAAATACGAATGCGGAGTGACGCGTATGGATTTCTGAATGTTTTTCACTCGAACCCTTTTTTCTCTATGTGCCATGCTCTATGCTATTAAATGCAGATTTTATTGATAAATTAAGAGGATAAGCGCTTTGGACAGTCCCTATACCACAACAATTACAGATGAAGCAAAGAAACGCGGAATACGTGTTGAAGTCATTGATCCTGACACGCCGATATATAATCTTGTGTATCAGGGCAGAAAAATCCGCTGCTGTCGCTCGCTTACGGACAGGGTCGGGGCGATTACTTTTCATCTCAGCCAGAATAAATACCTTGCAAATTCTTTTTTAAAGAAAAACGGGTTCCCGGTTCCGGCGCAGGCACTTTTTGATACTTATGAAAACGCGGAAAAATTTCTTAAGCGGTTTAAGAATATTGTGGTGAAACCGTCTTCACAGTGGGGTGCGCGAGGTGTGTCTGTAAGGGTAAAAACAAAAGATGATCTAAGATATGCAATACGGCGCGCAGCAAAGTTTGAGGAATCTGTTGTTCTGGAAGAGTATGTAAATGGTGAAGATAACAGACTTATTTTTATTGATTACAATTTTGTCGCGGCTGTAAGGCGTTTTCCTGCCTATGTTACCGGAAATGGAAAAGATAATATCCGCAGCCTTATTCGTGAGAAGAACAGACTTGCTTCAGGACTGGATCCTGTAAATGTGGTGCCTATTGACAGGGAAACCTTGAGATGTATCTCTGATCTTGGATTTGATTATAATAGCATTCTCAAAAAAAGAAAAAAAATTAATGTCAGAATGAATTCAAATTATCATACCGGAGGTACTGTTGAGGTTGTTACGGATAAGGTGAGAAGGGATCTTGTTGATATTGCCGGTAAGATCGTCGCTCTTGCCGAGCTGCCGGTATGCGGTGTGGATTTTCTAATAAATAAAAAGACCGGGAAATACTGGATTGTCGAGCTTGCACCTGATCTTGCGATTTCTCCAAGAGGCGGGGAAATAGTTGCAACACACTTTATTGACTATCTTTTTCCTGAAACGGTAAGAAAGTCTAAAAAATAGTTTTGGGATTTTGAATATTTAAGCCGGCTTGTCAATTGCCGAATGTAAATCTTATTACTTGACTAATTATACTGGAAATAATAAGTTATTACCTTTGCATAGTCCAACGTGGATTACAGGGGAAAACCGTTAAAAACAGCACAAAGCCCTGCCATATGCGCACTTTAAGTGTCTGCACTAAATAATTTTTGTAAAAAAACAGACAGCTAGAACTTTTTTTGATTGTTAACGGATAAATTATGTTATATTTTATTCATAAACTGTTGAAGTTTCAGGAAATTAAAAATAGAAGAGACTAATGAGTATACACAAATTACCTGCCTTAAAAATTGGAGATCTTGAAATAAATCCTCCCATAATCCAGGGGGGGATGGGCGTCAGAGTTTCAAGAGCTGAACTTGCTGCTGCTGTTGCCAACCAGGGCGCTGCCGGTGTTATTGCGAGTGTCGGGCTTGGGAAATATGAAGAAGCTCCGGCTTCTAAATTTGTTAAGGTTAATGAAGACGAGTTAAGAGCTCAGATCAGGAAAGCAAGAGAACTTACAAATGGTGTGATCGGTGTAAATGCCATGGTGGCTCTTTCAAATTATGAAAAACTGGTCAGGACCTCTGCAGAAGAAGGGATCGACCTGATTATTTCTGGGGCCGGTCTGCCTCTTGAGTTGCCAAAATACACTCTCGGTACGGATGTGAAACTGGTTCCTATTGTTTCATCCGGAAGAGCATTGAAAGTGATCAGCAAAAAATGGAAAAAAAATTATGACAGGTTTCCGGATGCCGTTGTCGTTGAAGGCTCAAAGGCAGGCGGTCACCTCGGGTTTAACCCTGATGATATCATAAACAACAGAATACCATCGCTGGAACAGATTGTTGTTGAAGTTGTTGACGCGGCTAAAGAGATCGGCGTTGATATACCTGTTATTGCTGCAGGCGGTATATATTCAGGGGAAGACATAGCGCGGTTTCTAAAGCTGGGAGCTTCCGGTGTTCAGATGGCCACACGGTTTGTCTGTACTCACGAATGTGATGTGCACGATAAATTTAAACAGGCATATATCAATGCTAAAGAAGGCGATATCACCATTATTAAAAGCCCTGTGGGTCTGCCCGGAAGGGTGATTAACAGTGAATTTGTACAGAGAATAAAAAAAGGTGAAACCATACCTTTTAAATGTCAGTATCAATGTCTCAAGTCATGTAACCCAAAGACAGCCCCATATTGTATCGCAAAGGTTCTTGCAAATGCATCAGAAGGAAATGTTGATGAGGCCTTTGTTTTTGCCGGATCAAACGCATACAGGTGTAATAAGATCGTATCTGTTAAAGAACTTATAGATGAACTTGTTGCGGAGACTGTCGAGAGCCTGAGTGGTGAGGAATGAAGGAAAGAGACACAGTAGTTGTTACCGGTATTGGTGTATTTTCATCTATCGGTTGTGAACGAAATGAATTCTGGAATTCACTGGTCAGCGGTACCTCAGGTATAAAAACCATAAGTGCTTTTAATACTGAAGGACATAAAAGTAAAATTGCTTCTGAGATCCCTTCTTTTAATCCCACCGATTATATTCCCGTAAAACAGGCCAGAAGAATGGCAAGAGTCACGCAGCTTGCAACCAGTGCAGCTGTTGCGGCGGTCAAAGATGCCGGGCTGGATCTGGATAAAGAGACTCCTGAAAGAGTGGGATGTGTTATCGGGTCTGCAGCCGGCGACTGGCATACCATAGAAGATCAGCATGCTGATTTCAGAGAAAAAGGTCCGGGCTGTTTAAGCCCTTTGTCAATTCCAAAAGTTATTTCAAATATGCCGGCCTGTAATGCGGCGCTTGTACTCGGGATCCACGGGCCGAATATGGGCCTGAATACAGCGTGTGCAACCGGTGCTCATGCAATAGGCATGGCCCTGGGTATTTTAAGGCAGGGGCAGGCTGATGTGGTTATTGCGGGCGGGGCCGAAGCAACCATTACTCCGGTTGTGGTTGACGGATATGCTGCCATGAGTGTTCTTTCACTGAAAAATGATGATCCTGAAAAGGCAAGCCGGCCATTTGATCTTGACCGTGACGGTTTTGTGATCGGGGAGGGTGCCGGAATTCTTGTGCTTGAGACGCTTGAACATGCAAAAAAGCGGGGCGCTGAACTGCTTGCTGAGGTTAGCGGGTTCGGCATGACAGCCGATGCATACAGCATTGCAATACCAAAGCCAGATGGAAGGTGGCCGGCAGCAGCAATAAAGCAGGCCGTTAAAGATGCCGGTATAAGTCTTGATGAGGTGGGATATATAAATGCCCATGGAACCGCCACGAGGATAAACGATAAGGTGGAAGCGGTTGCTATTAAGAGGGTTTTTGATAGCAGGAAAGGGGATATGCCTCTTGTCAGTTCCATCAAATCAATGATCGGTCATACGCTTGGTGCGGCGGGAGCGATTTCTGCTGCGGCAACAGCATTATCTGTTTATAATGGTGTGCTTACGCCTACGATCAATTACACAAATAAAGATCCCGAGTGTGATCTTAATATCGTTGCGAATGAGGCAAGAGATTCAAAGATTAGCGCGGCCATATCAAATTCTTTTGGTTTTGGCGGCCAGAATGGAGTTCTGGTTTTCTCAAAGGTTAATTAACCAATTGTTTTGTCCCTTATGTGTCGACTTTTAGGGAAATTCCGCATTTTCTTTGTTATCATAAAATTAATAATATAAAATCCCTTCATATAACTTTAAATAAAAATTTCCTGATAAAATTCAAAAAAACTAAAAACATAAATAAAGCAGGTAAGGATATGTCCGAAAAAGAAAAAAGTAATGAAGATCGGGAGGAAAAGAGTTTCTCGGAACTTCTTGATGAAAGTTACAAGGCTCCGGTTAAACTCAAGCTGGGTGATAAAACAGCTGCCATAATATTTAAGATATCCGATGAATGGGTCTTCCTTGATCTGGAAGGCAAAAGCGAAGGCTGTCTTTCAAAAGCTGAACTGGCTGATGAAAACGGTGATATCGCGGTTTCAGAGGGTGATACACTGGAGGTGTTTTTTCTTTCAGAGGCTAACGGTGAAATGATCTTTACAACAAAAGTGGGGAAGGGGTCTGTTGACAAAGCGCATCTTGAGGATGCATACAGAAACCGCATTCCTGTTGAAGGTAAGGTCGAAAAAGAGATCAAGGGCGGTTTCTCGGTCAAACTTTCGGGTTCAGTACAGGCGTTTTGTCCCTATTCTCAAATGGGTTTAAGAAGAGTTGAAAACGCTGAACAATATGTCGGGGTGCTTTGTCCATTTATGATAACTGAGTTTGGTGAAAAGGGGCGAAATATCGTTCTGTCAAACCGTGCGATTCTTTTTGAAGAACAAGAGAAAAAAAAGGGGGTCTTGAAAGAGACGCTAAAAGAAGGCAGTACTGTAAATGGTACAGTCACTTCAATCCGAGATTTTGGTGCTTTTATTGATATTGATGGTGCTGAAGGGCTTATCCCTATTTCTGAAATTGGGTGGGGAAGAGTAGAAAATATAAGTGACTATCTCTCTGTCGGACAAAAGGTCGAAGTTGAGATTCTTAAGCTTGACTGGGAAAATAAAAAATTGTCGTTTTCCCTGAAGGCAAAACTGCCGGATCCCTGGGAAAGTTCAGGGCTTAAATATAATGATGGGTCAATTCATCCCGGTAAAGTGTCACGGCTTGCAAAATTCGGGGCTTTTGTCACGCTGGAACCCGGGATAGATGGCTTGCTCCATATTTCCAGAATCGGCGGCGGTAAAAGAATCAACCATCCGGGTGATGTCTTGAAAACGGGTCAGGCGATAGCTGTTAAGGTCGAGAAACTCGATATGGAAAATAAAAAGATATCACTGATTATGGATTTTGATGAGTCCGCTGAAGATGAAAAAGAGATATTTGAGAATGTCAAAAATAATAATGATATCTCAGCTGTAAATGGTAAGAGTTCAGAGTCTTTTGGTACACTGGGTGATATCTTAAAATCAAAACTTGATAAGATGAAGAAGTAGAGGGGGTTAATTTGCTTAAACTATCAATAAACGGAGACTATATTGAGCTGATAAAACTCCTTAAAGCAGCCGGACTGTGTGATACAGGCGGCGCTGCTAAAATTGCGGTTGATGAAGGCTATGTTAAGGTTGACGGTGTACCTGAAAGCCGGAAGCGGTGTAAAATAAGAAAAGGGCAGGTGGTTGAGATCGATGGAAATTTTATTGAGGTTGAATAAGTTTCTATGGGTAAACCGGATAAGGATAAAATAAACAGACAGCCGGATGCTTTTGAATACGAACTGTCCGGTGGTTATCAGGTTTTAGCCGGTAAAACGGATGCGGATAATGACTTCCTAAGTATTAAGTTTGCTGCGCCCAATGACTACTGGTTTCATGTGCGGGGTATGCCCGGTAGTCATGTCATCTTAAGGGTCGGGGAAAAAGATGAGCCTGAAAAAGATATTGTCAAGCAGGCTGCTGCAGTGGCCGCCTATCACAGTAAGGCAAGAACCGGCGGTGTGGTGCCGGTATCTTGTACCCGTGCAAAACATGTTACCAAGGTTAGAGGTGATAAGCCGGGTACGGTGCACGTTCGAAAAGAGACGGTATTAAAGGTTCGTCCGGCTGTGCCGGATAAGGATTAATAATAGTATTCATTGAGCTCGGAATTTGGATTGCGGAATTGGGATTTCCGGGTAAGGCGTGGGGAGTAACCTTAATAAAGAACTGAGATGTCTTGTTGATTGATTTTTGAGTATCATATGGCAACTAAAAAGAAAAACTATTATGCAGTGGCAAAGGGCAGAAAGCCCGGAATATATGAGATCTGGGACGGTGCTGACGGCGCCAAAGCTCAGGTCTTCTCTTTTCCAGGGGCACGGTATAAGGGGCATTATACTTTAGGTGAGGCTGAAGAATGGCTGCGTGACAATAGCGGATCAAGTTGTTTTGAGGCTGTGAAAAAAGGATCTGGAAAGCAGAATGATCCAGTTCCTGCAGATGCTGATGATAGCGAAAGTGTCGTTATTTATACAGACGGCGGCTGCAGCGGAAATCCGGGGCCGGGTGGATATGGTGCGGTTATTTTAAAGGATGGTCAAAGAAAAGAGCTTTCCGGAGGATACCGCCTGACTACGAATAACAGGATGGAGATGATGGCCTGTATAAGGGCTCTTGAAAGTCTTGAGAATGACTGCCGGGTTAAACTTTATTCTGATTCATCTTATGTTGTTAATGGTATTATGAAGGGGTGGGCAGAAAAATGGCGTAAAAACGGATGGATCAGAAGCGGATTAGAAAAGGCGCAGAATGTTGATCTCTGGTCGAAACTTCTTGATCTGTGTGAAATGACAGCTGTTGAATTTATCTGGGTAAAGGGGCATGCCGGTACACCGGAAAATGAGTGCTGTGACAGGATTGCTGTTGCATCTGCAGCAAAGACCGGTCTCCCTTCGGATGAAAACTATGAAGCTGGCAAAACAAAAGATCCCGAATAATAGAATTCGGAATTCGGAATTTTAACGAATATCTGTTTTGAGAATGGCTAAAGGATGATATCGTTGGGCCATGAATAATTTTTTATTTTAAGAGGAGAAGAACAAATGGAAAATTGTAAGTGCTGTTCCGGAAAAGCTTACAAGGAATGCTGCGAACCTCTGATAACCGGTTCCCGTAAAGCAGAAACTGCAGAAGAACTTCTGCGTTCAAGGTACTATGCGTACGCGACCACTGAAATTGATTATATTTTTAACACCATTCATCCCTCAAAACGGGAAGAATTTGATAAACAGAGTATCACAGACTGGTCTGAAAAATCCGACTGGCATGAGCTCGAGATCATAGAGACTGAAAACGGCGGTGCTGAAGATGAACAGGGAACGGTCGAATTTGTTGCTCACTATTCGGACAAAGGTGAACGGAAAAAGCATCATGAACTGGCCACCTTTGAGAAACAGGACGGGGAATGGTTTTTTCTGGATGGTCAGGGTGTGATGCCAAGGCAGTATATAAGACCGGAACCGAAAGTCGGCAGAAATGATTCCTGCCCCTGTGGAAGTGGAAAAAAATATAAAAAATGCTGCGGTAAGTAAACGGAATGACGATTTTTGATTGACGAATGATTATTGATTAATTTAATCATCTTTTTAAATGATGATGCTTATCGGTTTAAGTTTTAAAATAATAATCTATGCTTTTCCATCCTTTTAGAGCTATCCAACCAGCTGAATAATTACCAATATAATACGATGTGTTTTTTTTAGAATTCTTCGTTTATAGAGGTTAAACAGTAACCTCTATAATTCAGTATAAAAATATGTTTTTCATGAAGCGCAGGCAGGCTCACCCTGATTCACCATCTAAAAAAAAGAAAAACTCGTTGGTCCCTGTAAACAGGGGAGAAGGTGGAAAGCTGCGTTTAGTTTCCTCACCCACAGCGTTGTAGTGAGGAAACACGTGAAGAAAACCCTGCCGTCAGGTATTGGTTTTTAAAAAACATCCCCGGTGGCTTAGAAATAGTGTGTCTGTGAATTTAGGCGGTGGATTTTGGGGGATTTTTAAGGTTGAGTGAGTTTGCTACTTGTGATATAATTTAGAATTAAGTTAATAAAGCATTTTAAAGAATTATAAAATATATAAAAATATTAAATTAAAATAAATTATAAATTATAAATTATAGAGAAAAAGCATGAATTCTTTTTACAAAAATTTGTCTGTTTGGCTGGTAATTGCACTGGTGTTTATTTTATTGTTCAATCTTTTTAATCAGCAGACTGTTTCAAGGCAGCAAAAAGTCATGTTCAGTGAATTCAAGATGGCTGTTGAGCAGGGTGAGGTTAAGCAGGTAACTGTTCAGGGTGATACTATTTATGGAACTTTTACCAACGATACAAAGTTTGTGACCTATTCGATAAATGATTATGATCTGGTAAATGAGCTTACCGCAAAAGGTGTTTCGGTTGATATAAAACCTGATGAGCAGTCATCCTGGTGGATGCAGATACTCATATCCTGGTTTCCCATGCTTCTTCTTATCGGCGTTTGGATATTTTTTATGCGTCAGGTTTCGGGCGGAGGCGGAAAAGCCATGTCTTTTGGTAAGAGTAAGGCAAAGCTTTTGAGTGAGAACCAGCAGAAAATCACTTTTGAGGATGTGGCCGGTATAGATGAAGCCAAAAATGAACTTGAAGAGATCATTGAATTTTTAAAGGAACCGAAAAAATTTACAAAACTTGGCGGCAAGATCCCTAAAGGCGCTATCCTGATCGGTTCACCCGGTACTGGAAAGACGCTGCTTGCCCGTGCCATCGCAGGTGAGGCAGGCGTTCCATTCTTCAGTATCAGCGGTTCTGACTTTGTGGAGATGTTTGTTGGGGTGGGTGCTGCAAGAGTCAGAGACCTTTTTAAGGAAGGTAAGAAGCATGCACCGTGTATTATTTTTATTGATGAAATAGACGCTGTGGGACGTCATAGAGGGGCGGGCCTTGGTGGCGGACATGATGAAAGAGAACAGACCTTAAATCAGCTTCTGGTTGAGATGGACGGCTTTGAGTCGAGTGAAGGTGTTATTTTAGTGGCAGCAACGAACAGGCCTGATGTTTTAGATCCGGCTTTGATGCGGCCGGGACGTTTTGACCGGAGGATCATTGTTTCCATACCGGACATAAGAGGCCGGGAGGGAATACTTAAGGTCCATACAAAAAAGACACCCCTTGATGATGATGTGAAACTAAAATTGATCGCCCGTGGTACGCCGGGTTTTAGCGGTGCCGATCTTGCAAACCTTGTGAATGAGGCGGCCCTTCTTGCGGCCAGGTATGACCGGAATAAGATTAGCCATAGCGATTTTGAGCATGCCAAAGATAAGGTCATGATGGGTGCTGAAAGAAAGAGCATGATCATCAGTCCGGAAGAGAAGAAGCTTACGGCTTATCATGAGGCAGGTCACGCGCTTGTTGCCATGCTTCTTCCAGGGACAGATCCCATCCATAAAGTAACGATTATTCCAAGAGGTATGGCTCTGGGGCTTACCCAGCAGCTTCCAATAGATGAGAAACATACCTATCCTAAACGTTATCTTGAAAATAACATTGCAATTTTACTTGGCGGCAGGATCGCGGAGGATAAAATCTTTAATGAGGTTACCACCGGTGCCGGAAACGATCTTGAGAGAGCGACGGATATGGCCAGGAAGATGGTGTGTGAATGGGGGATGAGCGAGAAACTGGGTCCGCTTACCTTTGGTAAAAAAGAAGAGCAGATCTTCCTCGGCAAAGATATCGCCCAGCATAGAAATTACAGTGAATCAACCGCCGTTGAGATTGACATGGAAATAAGAAGGATCGTTGATGAGAACTGTGAAAAAGCAACAAATCTCTTAACCGAGAATATTGAAACGCTTAAACGAATTGCTGAGAACCTGCTTGAACGTGAAACTCTTGACACGGATGAACTTAAGACCATTGTTGCTGGTGAAGAGCTTCAGCCTTTGCCTGAAAACGGACAGAAGGCTCCGGCAGAAGAAAAAAAAGAGGAACCGGAAGAGAATAAAAAACCCGAAAGTGATGCGGCAACAGAAAGCAAGTCGTAAATCCTGCTGCAGTACAGATTTGACTTTAATGCGGAATGAAATTTTATTTTCTTCCGCATTTTGCGTTTTTAGCAATTTTAATTAATAGAGCCAGAGTCCATGAAAGAAAAAAATTGTTCTTTCCCTGCTCCTGTTGTGTTTAGGCACAGGACTTTTGATTTTAGTAAGCGTTCTTATATTATGGGTGTCCTTAATGTTACCCCTGACTCTTTTTCAGATGGAGCAAGCTATTATGACCCTGATGCTGCGATTAGGCATGGTATGGAAATGGCAGAACAGGGAGCGGATATTATCGATGTGGGTGGTGAATCCACTAGACCGGGTGCTGATCCTGTTGCTCTTGATGAAGAGATAAAGAGAATAGAGCCCGTGATCAGGGAACTGTCAAAAAGAATTGATGTTCCGATATCCATTGATACCACAAAGGCAGATACGGCAAAGAGGGCTCTTGATGCAGGCGCTGAAATAATTAATGATATCAGCGCGCTAAGGGTTGATTCTGAGATGGCAGCGGCTGCGGTATCCTATGATGCGGTTGTTGTTCTCATGCATATGCTGGGCTCCCCCAGGACCATGCAGAAAGACATAGGCTATGAATCTCTTATTAATGATATTTATTCTTTTTTAAAGGAAAGAATTGATCTTGCAGTTGATAGAGGTGTTAAACAAAATAAAATAATTATTGATCCGGGAATTGGTTTTGGAAAGTCAGTTGAAAAGGATAACTTTGAGATACTTGGAAAAATAACAAGGTTCTGTGATCTTGGGCAGCCTGTCCTTGTCGGCGTATCGCGTAAAGCTTTTATTGGAAAATTGCTTGATGCTGATATTGATGCGCGGGATATGGGTACCGCGGCTGCAAGTGCCATTGCCATTCATAACGGAGCTAATATTGTAAGGGTGCATAACGTTGAACAGATGAAGATCGCTGCAAAAGTTGCTGATGCGGTGTTAAGGGCTTAACAGCAGTGAAGAGTGAGAGGTGAAGTGTGAAGAGGGAAGTCTGAACCTTTGAACTCTGTAATTTATGCTTTGCATAAATTATACGATATTGTATATAACAAATAGAATAGATGTAAATAATTGATCAGTTATAGGAGAAGGTATGTCAAAACTTGTCGTAAATGTTGATCATGTCGCAACGGTCAGGCAGGCTCGTATGATAACAGAGCCTGATCCTGTAACAGCTGCTGCTCTTGCTGAGCTTGCCGGCTGTCATGGGATTATTGTTCATTTAAGAGAAGACCGGCGGCATATTCAGGACAGAGATGTTGAGATCTTAAAAGAAACGGTTCAAACAAAGCTTAATCTTGAGATGGCAGCCGTCCCTGAGATGGTTAAGATCGCAACACGAATTAAACCGGACATGTCATGCCTGGTGCCGGAAAAAAGAGAGGAACTCACCACAGAGGGCGGACTTGATGTTTACGGTCAGATAGAGAACTTGAAAGATGTTGTTAGCGAACTTAAATCCGCAGGTATCGTGGTAAGCCTTTTTGTGGATGCTGATAAAAATCAGCTGGATGCTTCTAAACAGGTTGATGCTGACTATGTTGAAATACATACCGGGCATTATAGTGATGCAAAAACACAAGAGGATGAGAATGCTGAATTTGAAAAAATTATAAGCGGTATAGCATATGCTGATTCAATAGGGCTTCAGGTCAATGTGGGACACGGTCTTAATTATATGAATACGCAAAGGCTCGTTCCGATAAAACAGATTCAGGAATTCAGTATCGGACACAGTATTATTGCAAGAGCGGTGTTCGTAGGCATCGATCAGGCTGTGCGGGAAATGCTGGAAATAATTAATGGCTGAAAGCAGCGATTAGCTATTAGCATGGAGCCGAGCGCATAGCGTGTAAAGGCTTGAATCTATCATGATAATTAGTTCTCTGCTCTATGCACGATGCAATCGCTTCAAACCTGAATTTTGATGCTATTCCGCGTTTAACACGGAATCCATAATCATAATTGTGAGAGATAATTGTGTACATAGTCACTGCAGAACAAATGAAAGAACTTGACCGGCGGACAATCCAGGAGACCGGAATACCCGGTGCTGTACTGATGGAAAATGCCGGCAGAGGGACTGTTGAACAGATCCTGTGTTATTTTCCCAATAAAAAGAATAGTCCTGTCCATGTTCTTTGCGGCCGGGGAAATAATGGCGGTGATGGTTTTGTGATCGCCAGATATTTTTTGAATTACGGTGCTGAAGTTAGGGTCTTTTTGTTTTCCTCTACTGACCGGGTGCAGGGCGATGCAAGAGTGAATATGGATGCATATATTAACATGGGTGGAAATATTCATGTGATTGAAGATGAAGCCGGGTTTGACAGTATAGCTGGAGAACTGGGCGGGGCCGGTGTTATTGTTGACGCTCTTCTCGGGACAGGCTTATCTGCTGAGGTCAAAGGTCTGTACCGGTCGGTAATAGATCAGGTGAACAGCCTGAATGATGTTCCGGTGGTCTCAGTTGATGTCCCGTCTGGGATCGATGCCACAACCGGTAAGATCCTTGGTTCTGCAGTAAAGGCGTGGTTGACCTGTACTTATGGGCTACCTAAGATCGGTCTTTTTATTTATCCCGGCCGTGAAAATTCAGGTGAGATTGAAGTCATCGATATTTGTATACCCCGGGCACTGGTTAATGAATCAGGGATCAAAACATTTGTTCTGGAAGAGGACGATTTTGTGGATCTTCTTCCGAAGCGCAGTCCTGATTCTCATAAAGGGACTTACGGTCACGTACTTGTTGTTGCCGGGTCACCCGGAAAGACAGGTGCTGCTTCAATGGCAGGACATGCAGCCATGAAGGCGGGAGCCGGCCTGGTTACCCTTGGTGTTCCCGCCGGTTTGCGGGGTATCGTTGAGGAAAAGACAAAAGAAGTTATGACGGAGTCCTTACCGGACATTGATGACGGTTATCTGGGAATTGATGCCTGGCAAAGCTTATCTGATATTTTAAAAGGCAAAAGTGCAGCAGCGGTGGGACCGGGTCTGTCGGACAGAGAAGAGACCGGAAAACTTGTTTTAAAACTTATTGAAGAGGCGGATGTTCCTTTAGTGATAGATGCAGACGGTCTTAATCTTTTGGCAAAAAATACGGATATCTTGAAAAAAGCCAGGAAGGTTCCTGTTCTTACTCCGCATCCCGGTGAGATGGCAAGGCTTACCGGCCTGTCAGTAACGGAGGTTCAGGAAGACAGGATAAAGACCGCATCTTCTTTTTCAAAAGCGTATGGTGTTGTGCTTGTATTAAAAGGTGCTTCTACTGTTATTGCAGAACCCGGAGGAAAAGTATTTATAAATCCAACCGGTAATCCCGGTATGGCCGGCGGCGGCATGGGAGATGTGTTAACCGGTTTTATTGCGGGGCTCATTGCCCAGGGGATATCTTCTGTTGATGCAGCAAGGATGGCTGTTTTTATCCACGGTGCTATCGGTGATCATATTGCTGAGAATGGTTCTGAAATAGGGCTACTGGCAACTGACATCGCTGAAAAGATACCGGAATTTCTGAGTGACTATATTAAGAAGGCCTGATTGTTCTTTTATTATTAAGGTGAGAGATGGAGGTTAGCTAAAGGATTCAAGGATTCGAGGGGTCAAGTGAAATGCTTAAGAATTATAGGTTTGGCAAAAGTCTTATGAACTCTGTTTGAAGATATACAGAATAACAGTGGCGTTCCCAAAGGAAGAAAGATTTGGACTAACTTCACAGATAAGAAGATCTGTTGTTTCTATTCCTTCAACGAGCAGAAGGATATGGGAGGAAAACAACTGCTGATTATATTAGGATGCTTTACATCGCTTATGGTTCGGTCTGCGAATTGGAAACCCAAATATTATTAGCGGGAGATTTAGACTTTATTGGAACAGGTGAATTAGGTCCAGCAAAACAAGATATATTAGAAGTCGAAAGAATGTTAAAAGCGTTGATGAAATCTTTAGAAAGCAAAAGCTAGAAGCTTTAATCTTTATGTTGCTTGATGGGGTTGTTGTTATAATTAATGAGGAGACAGAAGTCGGGGATGGACTTTTTATTTGGGAAGTGTTTTTGAAAAGTTTATACGGCTTAGATATTGGCTAATCGTCTTGATGCAAGTTGTGCTGTAGAAGCTGCTTTTTTACACTTGAATCCTTGTCCCCTGGAATCCTCGAATCCTAAGGTTTGTTATTATGGAATTTTCATTTTCAACCAAGAGTCATGAAGAGAGCGTACATGCCGGAAGATGTCTTGGTAAAGTGCTTGAAACGGGTTGTGTGATCGGACTGGTGGGTGATTTGGGAGCAGGAAAGACCTGCTTTGTGAAAGGTATTGCCGGCGGTCTAAATGATATTCCGGAAAGAGAAGTGACCAGCCCGACCTTTACGATTATCCAGGAGTATGATGGTAAGATACCGCTGTATCATTTTGATGCCTACAGACTTGAAGGATCAGAAGATCTCACAGATATTGGTTTTGATGATTATGTGGAAGGACAGGGCGTCTCTGTTATTGAATGGGCAGATAATATAAGTGATGCGCTTCCGGAAGAACGGTTGTTAATAGATATTGAATTAGCGGGTGAAAATGACAGGTGTTTTAAATGCGGTGCAAAAGGTGTGAAACACGAAGCCGTACTGGATGAATTCAGAAAAAAGTTTGAGGAGTGAGGAATGGATAAGATTTGTTTATATGATGCGACCCTGAGAGAAGGAAACCAGGCGGAAGAGATCTCTTTTTCTGTTGAGGATAAGCTTCGTATTACCCGGAAACTTGATGATATCGGCATTGATTTTATTGAGGGCGGTTGGCCGTCTTCAAATCCGAAAGATTTTAATTACTTTAAAGAAGTTAAATCGCTTAAATTAAAACATTCAATTGTCACCGCTTTTGGAAGTACTGCCAAACCGGGTATTTTAATTGAACAGGATATCAACCTTAATGATCTTTTAAATGCCGATACCGAGGCCGTTACCATCTTTGGTAAATCCTGGGACCTTCATGTTACGAACGTCCTTGGCATTGATAAAAATGAGAATTTAAAGCTTGTTGAGGAATCGGTTCTGTTTCTTAAAAAAAGAGTAAATAGAGTTTTTTTTGATGCGGAGCATTTTTTTGACGGTTATAAGGCAAATCCTGAATACGCTTTAAAGGTTTTGGAGCATGCAGTAAATGGCGGAGCAGAATGTGCGGTTTTATGTGATACCAATGGCGGTGCTTTGCCGTTTGAGATAGAGGATATTGTAGCTGCGGTCAAAAAACGGATTTCTATTCCTCTTGGAATTCACGCCCATAATGATTGTGAGGTCGCGGTGGCAAACAGTATTGCCGCCGTAAGACGGGGATGTGTGCATGTTCAGGGAACCATGAACGGTTATGGCGAACGATGCGGTAATGCAAATTTATGCTCAATTATTCCTGATCTAAAGATCAAGATGGGATACGACTGTATTTCTGATGTGAGCTTAAAAAAACTCCATGAAACCTCACGGTTTGTGAGTGAAATTGCCAATCTTCAGCCTTCAAGTCACCAGCCTTTTGTCGGTGACAGTGCCTTTGCGCATAAGGCCGGTGTCCATGTCAGTGCTGTTCAGAAAACCCCCGAAACATATGAACACATTTCTCCGGAGCTGGTGGGCAATACGCAGAGAGTTCTTGTTTCTGATCAGTCCGGGAAGGCCAATATCTTACAGAAAGCAAAAGAGTTTGATCTTGATATCGATAGTAACGATCCGGTTGCTAAAGAGATTCTTTCAGAACTTAAAGTCCTTGAAAAAGAGGGGTTTCAGTTTGAAGGTGCAGAAGCCTCTTTTGAACTTCTTATGAGAAAAGCGATGGGACTTGACCGAAAGTATTTTGATCTTATCGGCTTCAGGGTCATTATCGAAAGAAGAGAAGAGTGTCAGCTCATGGCTGAGGCAACCATAATGGTACGTGTGGGTGACAAAATAGAACATACTGCCGCACTTGGAAACGGTCCGGTGAACGCGATTGATAATGCCCTGCGAAAGGCACTGGAAAAATTTTATCCCCAGCTGCGGAAAACGGCTCTTATTGATTATAAGGTGCGTGTTGTTTCAAGCGGAGAGGGTACAAAGGCCCGGGTCAGAGTTCTTATCGAGAGCGGTGATGAAAAAGACAGGTGGGGAACAGTGGGAGTTTCTGAAGACATTATTGAGGCCAGCTGGCAGTCTTTAACAGACAGTATTATATACAAACTTCTTAAAGATGAAAGAGATGGGATTTTAAAGTGAGGTCTTTTTCATCACCGCAGCTTATGGTCATGCTTACGGCAGTGTCGGTGCTTCTGGGTGTTTTTGCTGCAAGACATATTTTTTGTTGTGAGGATGAAAACAGGGCTTTTGTTAAAAGGTCTGAATATGTCTATGAGATCAGGGGTGAGGTTAAAAGATCCGGATTCTATACATATGATGATCCTCAGACGATTGAACAGTTAATAAATGCTTGCGGTACTTCAAAAGATGACATAAAATCTATAGATCTAAATAAGAAACTTAAAAGCGGTACAAGACTTGTTTTTAGGGACAGTCTGGAAATTGAAAACATCGATGCCGCTGCCCGAATAAATTTCTTTTTACCGATTTGTATAAATAAAGCATCGTCTGAAGACATAGCGCTTATCCCGGGTATTGGTATCAAAACAGCAGAATCTATGGTTTATTACAGGAATAAACATAAGGGCATAAAAGATTTAAAGGAATTGATAAATATAAGGGGTATCGGGAGAAAGAAACTCAGCATCATATTACCTTATCTAAGCCTCTGAAAAGAATTAAGATTTTTTGAGTTTAATTAAGAACAAATTTTACGAAGGGAGCGGTAATGGCAAAAGAAGTAAAGCAGGCTGAATCATTGGCAGCGTTTTTTGAGAAAGTAAAGTCTTATGTTAATGAAAACATAAACCAGATCGCAGCAATAGGATCTATTGTCATTATTCTTGTGGCAGGCATCGGTTACTGGAAATACACTTCAGTAAAAACTGAAAAAGATTCTTTTACAAATTTTAGTAAGGCTTTGACAGTGGTCTCAAAAGAAGTTAAGTCTGAGACTGAAAGAGGAATAAACAATCAGCAGGCGCTTAAAATCTTTAAAGATATGATCAAAAAATATCCGGATACCAAAACAGGTATTGCGTCTCTTTATTATTCAGGAAACTGCAGTTTTACATTAAAAAATTATGATGAAGCCGTCGATTATTATAATGAATTTTTAAAAACATCAGGAGGATCGTTTGTGTATTTAAAGGCTCTTGCCTATGAAGGGCTCGGCTACGTATATGAGGCCAAGGGTGAATTTACCAAAGCAATCGAGTGGTTTGAAAAACAGAGAAATGAGGGAAAAAACGTTGATGTATCCACAGCACTTTTAAATATTGCCAGGTGCTATGAGCTTGCAGGCGATAAAACTTCCGCGTGTAAGTACTACTCTGATTTTAACAGTGAGCATCCATCTTCCGCATTTATTGAGACAGTTCAGATGAAATTAAACGACCTCTGTGCAAATGATGCCAAAGGATAAACTTCAGACAGCTTTAAAATAGGTTTGTCTGCGGCCTTGTTTCCCTCAGAGCGGTCGGAACCATCCCTGGAATGACCGTGAACGTATGCGGCGAATTACCGGAAATTTCTCGTTCCCTTGATTTTGTGCATCCCTGCAAATCGGGATGCGCACTTTTATGGGGGACTTTCTATCAGGTCTTCTGGCTTTTTGATCTTAACCGGCGGGTGTAAATAACTGCGGTATTTATGCGGCCGCTTTTTTGTTCTGTGCTCTTCTTTTAAGTTTCATTGCCCGCTGGTGTTTTTTTCTAACGCTTTTTCTTTTTGATCTTGCCATGACGATGGTGCTCCTATGATTTATTCTATTTATTTATAAGCCGTTTAAATTTATTAATTTTAAATGATATCAGAATCTGTCAATAAATATCAAGTCATTTATTGACATTAGCAGTTTTAGTGATTAGTTTTAAAAAATAACAGCACATCTTATTATTTTAAAATCCTTTTAAATTATAGTAAATGATATTATGTTTAATTATAATACATTAAACAGCACATTGGAGATAGTTATGGGAAACAGTAATGTTCCGGGTCCGGGAGACCTTGAAAAGGAACTGAATGATTATCTTACAAAAAAATATGGCAACAAGATCCGGCTTTCGGTTCCTTTCATGCCTCCGGAACAGGCTTTCATGCAAAAGGGGTCTAAAGGCCGGAAGAAGATAAAAGAGCCTGTTAAATTTAATTTCAACTTGAAGCCGGAAGAGCTTGAAGCGTATCTTGATGAGTATGTGATAAAGCAGGAGAGCGCAAAAGAGATTCTTGCCACTAAGATCTGTACTCACTTTAACAGGATAAAATGTCAGAATAAGTCTTCTCCGATCGGAAATATAAAGAACAATATTATCATGATCGGCCCCACCGGGGTGGGAAAGACATTTTTGATCAAACTGATCGCGAGAAAGATCGGAGTGCCTTTTGTAAAAGGAGATGCCACCAAGTTCAGCGAGACCGGATATGTGGGCGGAGATGTTGAAGATCTTGTACGGGATCTTTTGCGGGAAGCTGACGGTGACATTGAGAAAGCTCAGTACGGCATCGTCTACATAGATGAAATAGACAAGATCGCAGGCGGTAATAATCTTCAAGGCCTTGATGTGTCCCGTACGGGTGTGCAGCGGGCTCTTCTTAAACCCATGGAGGAAACGGATGTTGATCTGAATGTTTCCCATGACCCTGTATCACAGATGGAAGCTGTTGAACATTACAAGAAGACCGGAAAAAGGGAAAAGAGAGTTGTAAATACAAGAAACATTCTTTTTATTGTAAGCGGTGCATTTAACGAGCTTGGCGGGATTATTGAGAAACGCCTGCATTCAAAGGGGATCGGGTTTTCATCCAAAATAAAAAAGAAACAGGAGCTGTCAACGCTTTTACCTGAAGTCAAGGCGGAGGACCTGGCCAAGTTCGGTTTTGAGCTTGAGTTTATCGGCCGCATTCCGGTTGTTGCAACTTTTGAGCAGTTGGTGGTTGATGATTTTTATGAGATACTGAAAAATCCTAACAGTACTGTCATAAACAGTAAAAAAATGGACTTTATGGCTTACGGTATTGACATTCGCTTTGAGGATGCTGCTTTAAGGAAGATCGCTGAAATAGCCGCAGAAGAAAAAACAGGCGCACGCGGTTTAGTGAGCGCCATAGAGCGGGTTCTTTTAAAATTTGAAAAAGGTCTTCCGTCCACGGAGATAAAGAAACTGGTTGTGACAGAGGATCTGGTCGCTGACCCTGCCGGTAAGTTTAACAGCCTTACCGAAGCTGATGAGATGTTCAGTATGGAGGAAAGACATTTTCAGCTCATAGAAAAAGAAGAACAGGAACTGAAAAAACGTCTTTTAGCCATTCAGGATACAATTGATGAAGAGTGGAAGTTCCTTTTGAGTGATATATGTATTGATAATATTGTTAGGATCGCGGTCGAAAAATACATAGATTACAAAAAGGTTCTTGAGGACGCAATAGAGGTGGTGAAAGAGGTACGGAATGCTGAGAAAAGTTTTTTGAGCGCTAATGCGATTGAGGTTTATTTTGATGATACAGCCATTAATATGATCATAAAAATAGTTCTTCTGGATGGCCATAGTATACGGCCGATGCTTAAGGATCTTTTTACCAGTTATTTCCATGGGCTTAAACTGGTAAAAGACAAGACCGGAAAGAACCTTTTTGTGTTTTCTGAGGAAGCCGTTAAGGAACCGAATGAATATTTGAACAGTTTAATAAAAAATCTCTATAAATGATATTTAATAAATGGCTAAGGTGTCTATTGCGGATAATTGCTAAGTTTGAATGGAAATGGGTAGGGAGAATATATGGCAGAGAAGGATTATTACAAAGTTCTGGGAGTCAGTAAAACGGCTGCAGATGATGAGATAAAAAAAAGTTATAAGAAACTGGCCTTCAAGTATCACCCCGATAAAAATGCAGGTGATAAAAAGTCAGAAGACCGTTTTAAGGAGATCAGTGAAGCGTATGCTGTCTTAAGCGACAAAAAGAAACGTGCGCAGTATGACAGATTTGGTTCATCCGGATTTCGTCAGAGATATTCTCAGGAGGATATTTTTCGAGGATCAAACTTTTCCGATGTTTTTGGTGAAATGGGATTTGGCAACAATGATATTTTTAGCCAGATATTCGGCGGAGGCAGAAGACCCGGTGGCCGGGGTCGTCCCGGCGGGGGAAATATGGAGGATGTTTTCGGCGGCGGCGGTTTTGGCAGAAACCAGCCCACAAAGGGACCTGACCTGAGTTTTGATATTACCATTGATTTTATGGAAGCAGTATCCGGCAGTGAAAAGAGTCTAGAGTATATGTTTGATGGAAAGAAAAAGGGGATCAAGGTAAAGATTCCAAAAGGTATAAAAAAAGGACAAAAACTGAGGCTTTCAGGTAAAGGGGGACAGGGGGCAAGCGGTATGCCGTCAGGTGATCTTTATCTTAAGGTAAATGTGACAGATCATCCGGTCTTTGAAAGAGACGGGGATGATGTGATCCTCCAGAAGAAGCTAAAAATAAGTGAAGCCGTACTTGGAACAACGGTTGAAGTTGAGACCCTCGGCGGTTCTAAAAAGATAAAGATTCCAGCCGGAATTCAGAATAACACCAAGATGCGCCTGAAAGGGCAGGGCGTTCCTCATTTCGGCAAGAGTGGTAAGGGGGATGAATATGTCATTAT
Organism: uncultured Thermodesulfobacteriota bacterium; assembly: GCA_964387595.1. Classification (GTDB taxonomy): domain Bacteria; phylum Desulfobacterota; class WTBG01; order CAIYCZ01; family CAIRTM01; genus JAHEEI01. The sequence goes on from CAYLYF010000034.1 coordinate 28,842, forward strand.
TTCAGTTGAGATTCCTAAGGACGTTCCAAAAGACAAGGCGAAGCTTTTTGAAAAGTTAAGCAAGGAGGGGTTTTAGCAAAATAAAAAATTAAAAAAAACATTATCACAACCAGAGGCTATTGAAAAGATTAAGGAAATACTTGATGCAAACTCTGATGTAAACAGATCTAATCTTTTAGTGCTTATTTGCGATCAATTTAATTTTTTTAATCCACAAGGTGAGAGACAGCTTGCTGGATGTTTAAAAGCTCTACGCAAACTTGAGCAAGCTGGTTTTTTTGTTTTGCCGATCCCATCAATAACAGTAACGGGCATAAAAAAACCACGTCGCCTTGAGTACCCTGTTCCTGAGCCAGAGGGAGTACCGGATAAAGTCGGAAAAATATGTGACTTAAAATTAATTATAGTTGAGACAGAAGGATATATGCGTATTTGGAACGAATTGATGACTAATGAACACCCACGAAAAGCAGGGCCTCTGGTTGGCCGTCAAATACGTTACCTTATACAATCAGAACATGGAGGGTTGGGCGGTTTAAGTTTTAGCTCTGCGGCTCTACACCTTGAAGATCGTGATAAATGGATTGGTTGGGATTGGAGTGGACACCCGAACAATTTAAAGCGCAGCGCTCATTTGGTTTTTTTTAAAAACTAAACAACTCCACTCCTCTTTTTTTATTTCCTTAAAGAACCCCAGTCTGCCGGAAAATGCATTTATCACCTCTTCTGCTTTGGTCTGAAGTATTCCTGAAAGGATAAGGTATCCATCTTCTGAAAGTCTTAAACAGAGCGCTTCTTCCATGTCTATTAAGATGTGGGGGAGAATGTTTGCCACCACAAGAGGGTAGGCCCCCGGTATTTTTTTAAGCGGAGTTGTGGAAAAGTCGATATTTTCTTTCACAAGATTTATCCCGGCATTTTTTATGGCGCACTGCACTGCCTGATAATCAATATCAATGGCAATTCCCTTTTTAAACCCAAGAAGAACCGCTGCAATGGCAAGGATCCCAGAACCGGTTCCCACATCAAGAAAAGAAAGATCATCTTCCAGCTTTAAAAGTCCGGTTAATTCTTCTATGGCCTGAAGGCACATGCTTGTTGATGCGTGGGTGCCGGTACCGAAAGCCATTCCCGGGTCAAGCTCGATGATGATCTCACCCTCTTTTTTCCAGTATTTCCGCCATGACGGTTTGATCACGATCCGATCCGTGACCTTAGTGGGTTCAAAAAATGATTTCCATTTTTTATTCCAGTCTTCATCAGGGATGCTGTCAATGACTATTTCCGGAAGGGATCTGTCTTTATGATCGTTTATTAAATTAAGTTCATCAAGATATTTTCTAATGCTTTCATGGAGAATAGAAAATGCGTCATTTTTCTCAAAATAAGAGGTGAGAATAATTCTTTTTTTGTCAGAAGTCTTATCTTCAACAATTCCGTTACTGCCGCTTTCAATTAAGAAGTTTGCAGCAGCATCAGCGTCAGTTGGATCAATAAATATTTTAAGTTCTATCCATTCCATATGTTTTGTTCCCTTAAATCCGTTTTTCCATTGCCGTGATAATTTCACTGGGCTGGCGTTCTTAAAATCAAGCCAAAGGTGTGATGCTCATCGAATTAAGCCAGGGGCTTAATGCTCTTAAAGGCCGGAGGCCGATCTTTATGCAGCGAATAAAATCGTTATTATTCCCAGAAGCAGGCAGTAGGGTGAGAAAAGATAAAACTTCCCTTTCTTGACGAGCCTTAAAAGGATTAGCAGTGAAAAACAACCCGCTATCAAAGAGAAAACCGTTCCCACAGCTATTGGAAAAAGTTCGTTTACGTTAAAAGTAATGGTTGAAAAATTCAGGATTGTTGCGCCGAGTACAGCGGGCAGGGACAATAGAAACGAATATCTTCCGGATGTTTCTCTTTCTATGCCCAGGAATAAGGCAAATGCAATGGTTGCGCCTGAACGGGATATGCCGGGTGCGATGGCAAGGCCCTGAACAGTTCCGATAATTAATGCGCTTGCAAGGGTCATTTCTAAAATCGTTTTTTTGGTGCCGCTAAAATATTTTGTTGCCCACAAAAATGATCCGGTTATTAAAAGCATGAAACCGGTAGTTGTAATTGATGTAAAAAGAGATTCAATAAAGTCTTTAAACACCAGACCTATAAAGACAGTGGGCAGGGTGCCGAAAATGATAAGCATGAGAAGGTGTGTGGTCTCGTCGTTTTTATAAAGGTGCCCGATGTTTTTTATGTTATCTGTGGAAAAAAGTTTGATGGAAGATTTTATGAGTTCAAGTACATCTTTTTTGAAAACAATGATGATGGCAATGAGTGTTCCAAAATGCAGGGCTGTGTCAAAAAGCACTTCGGGTTCATTGATTCCCAGCAGATGCTGAAATATTACCAGATGACCGGAACTGCTGATGGGCAGGAATTCAGTAAGTCCCTGTAATATACCTAGAAAAATTGCGTGTAAAGTATCCATAACAGTCTAAGCAATTAACAAATTTTGAGTTATTAATCAAGCAAAATAAATGTAAGCTCTAAATAAACGCTTTGCTGTCTGCTGTATTGACAATTTAATGGGCCTGAAGTAATATTTAATATTAGTTAATGTGAAAAATATTGTGAGGCTATTATGAAATACATTGTACTACTCGGCGACGGCATGTCAGACAATCCTTTAGCGGATCATGCCGGGAAAACCCCGCTTCAGCTCGCAAATACGCCTTTAATGGACAGGCTGGCACAAAAAGGTGAGGTCGGGCTTTCAAAGACCATTGCTGACGGCATGGATTCGGGCAGTGATGTGGCAAACATGACGGTAATGGGATATGATCCGGATAAATATTATACCGGCCGATCTCCGATTGAAGCAATAAGTATCGGGGTTCCCTTATCTGATACGGATATTGCTTTCAGGTGCAACCTGGTGACCTTGGAAGAAAAAGACGGAAGCCAATATATGAATGATTACAGTGCCGGGCACATCTCAACCGATGATGCTTCGATTGTTATTCATGCTTTAAAAGAGAAACTCGATTCAGAGGATATTAAATTTTATCCCGGTGTGAGCTATCGTCATCTGATGGTGTGGAAAAACGGTAAAGATAAAATGAAAACAACGCCGCCCCATGACATCTCGGATAAGAAGATAGAGGGCCATCTTCCTTCAGGGGAGGGATCATCAAAGATTCTGGATTTGATGGAAAAGTCGCGTGAGATCCTGCCGGAGTTGGAGATAAACAAACAGAAAATGGATAAAGGTGAGAAGCCGGTGAGTTCGATCTGGCTTTGGGGACAGGGAAAGAAGTTGGAGATCCCTTCTTTTCATTCAAAGTACGGCATCTCCGGCAGTGTGATCTCAGCGGTCGATCTGCTTAAGGGACTTGGGATCAGTGCCGGCTTAAACTCAATTGATGTTGTGGGTGCCACCGGATATCTGGATACCAATTATCAGGGGAAGGTGGATGCCGCTTTAAACGCGCTTGAGCGTGATGATTTTGTCTACCTCCATGTGGAAGCGCCGGATGAAGCTTCTCATAAGGGAAGTTTTGATGAGAAGATTCAGGCCATTGAGGATTTTGACGCTAAGATCGTTTCTAAGATCATAGCGGGTCTGGAGGAAAAGTTTGATGATTATAAAGTGATGGTTCTTCCCGATCATCCCACTCCGCTTGCCACCAAGACCCATGCGTCGGATCCGGTTCCCTATATTATTTATTCTTCAAAAGACAGGGAAAAAACCGCATATGAAAATATTGGTTATACAGAAAAAGACGCCGTTGCTTCCGGATTTTTTATTGAAAAAGGTTTTGAATTGATGGACAGATTTATTAACAAAAATTAAGAAATCTAGTCTGTGGATTGTGGTTTGTTGTCCGTTGCTTTTAGGTTTTTAAAATCCCATTTTGACCGTGCCGAGGGTTAAGGTTATTTTGTGGATTAAGGTGACGCATGTCTGAGTCCTGATAGGTCAGGATGAGTTTGTGGCACCGACCGCAAAAGAACCTAAAGCAAGGGCATCCCGATGTAATCGGGGCCGGGCAAAGGGTGCCTTTTCTTTTGCATCGTTTTCTTTGGGGCGAACAAAGAAAATGATGAGGATTTTTTGAAGTAAAACACGGGTTAAAAAGAGCTCATAAAAGAAAACTTATAAATGATTCTGAAATAGCATCATTACAGAAATTGATTGATGAACTGACACCCAAAATAAGCGCTTATATTAATTCAATCGGCAATAATAAACGCGATTAGATTTTTGTTTTTTGCAACGGATCACGTGCAACAGGCTACTGACAAGTTGCACAGCAACTCAGCAACTGACCACCGACAACTAACAAATCACTTTAGTGATTTAACAACTGACGACTGACAACAAGTCTTTTAGCTTTTTAAAAGGCGCACAACTAACAAAATTTTCGGAGAAAATTTTATGCCCCACACAACAGAGTATAGAGTTATCTACGGAGACTGCGATCCGTTTGATGTTGTTTATTATGCCAACTATCTTGATTTTTTTGAAAGAGGAAGAACCGAGTTTTTCAGAGACATCGGTCTGACCTATAGATTGATCTCTGACACCGGCGTCTTTTCACCGGTGGCGGAAACAAACTGCAAGTATAAAAGCTCAGCAAGATATGATGATCTGATTGTGATTGAGACCACCATTGCATACTTAAAACGGGTAAAGATACGCTTCGATTATAAGATATACAGGAAAGAGCCTCGGAAACTTCTGGCCGAAGGTTATACCGTCCATGCCTTTGTCAACTGCGAAGGAAAAATCCTGCCTGCTCCGCAGGAAGTGATCGAAAAAGTAAAAGAGCTTTTATGCGAAGCATAAAAACCGCCCTTTGGGCTTAAGGACCGTCCGAAAACTACGGACTTGAAGACCGGCTTTCCGTAAACGGTTTCGCCTTAAAGATCGGCCTGACGGCCTTGAAGCAAAAGCAACTTCTTTAAAATTAGTGATTTTGCAGTCTATCGTACCTTTTTATGGTTTTGAAGTTCCCTCAAGCGAAGCGCTCCTCGAAGCCGTCCCGCCCTGAGCTAGCCTGTCATGAGCTTGTCGAATGGTGAGAGGAACCTTCTGATTTTATGCTGTTTAGCGACTGACGACTGACAACTAGCCTTTTCGTTTTTTAAAAGGCGCACAACTGACAGCATTTATAATGGTCTTTT
>CAYLYF010000035.1:0-33291 GCA_964387595.1 uncultured Thermodesulfobacteriota bacterium
CTCTTTCACTCTGAGGGTTTTTTTTTAGGCTGAAAATCGCTCAGCTTAGGTTTAAATAAGATCCACAGCCTTCCTGATCCTTTCCACAGTCTTTTCTTTTCCGATGGCTACGATTATTTCAAAAAGGCCGGGGCCCGCGCTTTGTCCGGTTGCTGCTGTTCTTACCGCATTAATGATGAGACCCGGTTTTACGCCCAGTTTTTCACATATCTCCCGTACGGTGTTCTCCGTATTTTCCAGGTCAAAGGTTTCAAGTTTATCAAGCATATCTGCAAGTTCAGGAAGATACGTTTTTAAATTCTCATCTTTTTTAAGGTTTTTCTTTAAGGCTTTTTCTTCAAAGGGAAATTCATCTGCAAAATAGGGACGGCCTTTTGTGGAAAAGTCCCGGATGGTGTGAAGACGGGTACGTATCAAAGCGAGGGTCTCTTCAAACCATGTTTTTTTATCATTATCGTAGGCGTCGTCCCAGAGGCCGGAGGATTTAAGTTCATCACGGACAAAAGGAACCAGCTCTTCAATTGGAATGGAGCTGATATAGCGTGCATTCATTGATATTGCTTTTGGATCGGTCCAGTTTTTTGCATCACCGGTATTGTAATTAAAAACGGCGTTGTGGCGGGCAATTCCTTTTAAATTGAATGCTTTTATCAGTTCCTCTTTAGTGAAAAATTCTAGATCATCCGGGTTTGACCATCCTAAAAGAAGCAGAAAATTACATAAGGCCCAGGGTAAAAACCCTTTTTCTCTGTAGTAGGCAACAGTGACAACTTCTCCATGTTTTCTTTTTGATATTTTAGCTTTTTTGGTATCCAGAGTAAGAGAGATATGGGCAAAAACCGGCGGTTTGTATCCCAGGGCATTGTAGACCAGGATCTGCTTCGGGGTGTTGCCGAGTCCGTCCTGTCCTCTTATCACATGCGTCATTCTGTCAATATTATCATCTACGGCATTACTTAAAACAAAGAGAGGACTTCCGTCTGAGCGCAGGATCACAAAATCCTCAAGGTCATGGTACTGTTTTTCTATTGTCCCGTAAACGGTATCTTCAAATGAAACACAGCCGTCTGTATCCGGTGTTTTAAAACGGACGACATAGGGAAGGCCCTGTTCTTCCTTTTCTTTAATCTGTTCAGGCGTCAGGTCTCTGCATCCGCCGATATCTTTAAAAGGTTTATTTTCCGCCTGGGCCTTCTTCTTTTTTATATCGAGTTCTTCCTTGGTGCAGAAACATTTGTACGCATTGCCGTTATCTAAGAGAGTTTGTGCGGCCTGTTTATGCTTATCGATTCTATCGGATTGAAAGTAAGGTCCTTCATCCCAGTCCAGCCCCATCCAAGTGAGGCCGTTAAGGATTTCCTGGATGGATTCCTTTGTAGAGCGTTCGGAATCTGTGTCTTCAACTCTTAAGATAAATTTCCCGTTATTTTGTCTGGCAAAAAGCCAGTTGTAAAGTGCTGTGCGTGCACCGCCGATATGAAGATAACCTGTGGGTGATGGGGCAAATCTTACTCTTACCTGGTCCATGTTTTTTTATCCTTAATGTTGTATGTATTGTTTTACCTTTTGCCCTGTTTAATAAATTCCGTGATTCTTATAAGGGGGCAGGGTGTATTGGCGTCAAGCTTGCCGCATTTTGCTAAGTGCAGAGAGCATTGTGAAAACCCTATAATTATCATTAGCTGTTTTATCTTATGAGTCTAACAAAAAAGTATTTTATACACAATGATAATCATCTGAAGGTTATATGTTTTATTGAATTATGATGATATATATATTAATATAACTGGATAAAATTGGAATATTTAACACAGGGTTTAAATTATGGGACTTGAAGTACTTGAAGAGAAATATCAGAGTCACAAAGAGCAGCATCCGGAGAATATAAATAAGTTTAATGAAATCGCAAAAAGAGTTTCTGAGGTTCAAAAAGGGATGCGCCGGCTTTTTGATGATATTACCCCGATTTTATGCAAAGACTGTAAAGCACCCTGCTGTCAGTGTATGCCGGTAGAGGGCTGGTTTACAGAAAATGACTATTTTATTTACAGGGCTTTTTATGATGCGCCTTTTGATTTGAAGGTAGACCACGATATACCCAACGGATGTGCTTTTCTGGGAAAGACAGGATGTGTACTGCCCCTGGATATCCGGCCCTTTCCCTGTGTTAAAGTCAACTGTAAGTCTGTAAGAGAAGAACTTGAAAAAAGAGGGCGGCTGGATACCTTTAAAGAACTTTATCATGCGCTTGAAAAACTGCAGGAAGAGATTTGGCCGTTGCTACGGGTAGCAGAGAGCAGAGCGCATGGAGCATAGCGTGAAACAAGTAAGTAGATGAACGTCGAACATCGAACGTTTAACATCGAATTATGAATGGAAAAAAATGACCTAACAAACAAAAAAATAATCATTCGATCTTTGAGTTTGATTTTTTATTCAACGTTGGAAGTTCGATGTTGGATGTTGGACGTTCATTTTTAATTTAAATTTTATACTCTATGCGCCTTGCATCAGTAAGTTAATAACTTTTGATTGATTATTATTATGACCCCGATGTTTAAATATAAATTATTAAACCAGCCGTTTGGTGATCCGGCTTTATATGTCAGGCTGGACCATGAGAAAAAAGCACTGCTTTTTGATCTGGGAGATATTTGCTGTTTAAGTCCCGGGGAGCTCATGAAAGTGACCCATGCTTTTGTATCTCATACCCATATGGATCATTTTAGCGGATTTGACCACCTGATCCGTTTAAATCTTTCAAGGAACAAGACGCTTCATGTCTATGGACCGGAAGGGATAATAGGGAATGTTAAAGGAAAACTTAAAGGCTATACCTGGGATCTGGTCGGAGGGTATCCCTTTATTGTCGAGGTGACAGAAATAAGTCCGGATAAGAAGAGAAACACAAGATTTATATGTAATGAAAAGTTTAATTTTGAAAATGGAGAGGATGCTCCTTTTGAAACAGAAATTGATGCAAATCCCTTTTATACGGTGCGTGCCGCAGCACTTGACCACAGGATAACATCACTGGCGTATTCCATTGAGGAACGGTTTCACATAAATATAAACAAAGACAGTTTGCTTAAGCTGGGTTTTTCCTGCGGAAAGTGGCTCAATGATTTTAAGGATGCTCTCTGGAGAGGGGAACCCGATGATTTCATGGTTTCTGTTACGGAGAAAGAAGCCGGAGACAGAGTGGTAGAACAGATGCCGCTTGTAAGGCTAAAAGATGAGGTGTCAACAATAACAAAGGGGCAGAAAATTGTTTATGTGTCTGACTGCAGGGGAACACAAGCGAACCTTGAAAAGATAAAAGCTTTCGCAAAGCATGCGGATGTGCTTTATTGCGAAGCAGGTTTTCTGGACAGGGACCGGGAAAAAGCAGCTGAAAGAGGGCACCTTACTGCAAAACAGGCCGGAGCTGCCGCCCGTGAAGCAGGCGTGAAGCAATTGCAGGTATTTCATTTTTCTCCAAGATATGAGTCCTGTCCGGATCTGCTGTACAAGGAGGCGGAGCAGGAGTTTAAGAGAGAATAGGCCATTCTCTGGTAAACGGTGAGAAGTGAAGCGTGAGCAGGGGGAGTTGCTATAAGCTTTAACACGCTGCTTTTATCGGAAAAATGCCACGCATACACCAAACCTTGATTCGGGGTCAAGGGGCATGTGTTTAAAATAATCAAACTTAACTATCGTGATTCCCCGTAGCTTGCTGCGGGGAGTATCCTTTATTCCCTGATCCACCATCTAAAAAAAAGAAAAACTCGTTGGTTCCTGTAAACAGGGGAGATATAATGTGTTTGGAAAAACAAACATATCACCAACGAGGTGAAACAATTATAGCACAAGGGATATTACCATTTAAGTACGAAGAAGAGAAAAAACAACGGGAATGACGGCACTGGCGGGATCGCCGCTTTTTTGTTCGCTATCGGCAGTGATGTTACAAAGGAATTCAAACAGGCGGTGGCGGAAGTTGAAGAGTCTGATTGGCATCCGATACACAGAGCAGTCAACGGTAAAAAGGAAAAGACGGGCCCCTCATGGTCTGACGGTGGAAAGCTGCGTTTAGTTTCCTCACCCACAGCGCTGTAGTGAGGAAACACGTGAAGAAAACCCTGCCGTCAGGTATTGGTTTTTAAAAAACATCCCCGGCGGCTTGGAAATAGTGCGTCTGTGAATTTAGGCGGTGGATTCTGGTATATTAATCAGCTTGACTAAATATGGTGAAGGGGCTAAATTAAGTAGTTCTAAAGTATAGACTTTACAGCCATTTATATTGTATTATGTGGTTAACGGAATGTACGTTAAGTTGGCGGTTCGTTGGCCGTTATTTGCCCATTGCATTGCATCGGAGTTGTTGCTTGTTGCTTGTTGCTTGTTGCTTGTTGCAACGGACAATTGACAAGGAACAACGGACATTTTCACAGCGCAGGTTAATCTATTTGGAATAGGCCTCAACTTAGCAGTTTTTATTGAACGGGAAGTGTAAAAATATGAAAGAGATCGTACGGGAAATACTGAAAAAAACATTTGAAAAATGCAGGGAAAAAGGAGATTTACAGACTGTTGACATCCCTGAATTTGTGGTAGAGATGCCCCGGAATAAAGACCATGGTGATGTTGCCGCAAATCTTGCCATGCAGCTGCCGAAAACAGAAAAGAAACCGCCGAGAGATATCGCACAGATCCTTGTTTCCGGTATTGTGGATGACGACAAAATAGTTGAAAAGGTGGAGATCGCAGGTCCCGGTTTTATTAATTTTTATCTTAAAAAAAATGTCTGGCATTCGGTTTTATCTGATATTGAAAAGGCCGGTGATTCTTACGGTTCTTCAGATATGGGTAAAGGCGAAAAGGTGATGGTGGAGTTTGTCAGCGCAAATCCCACCGGCCCGCTTCATATCGGCCATGGTAGAGGCGCTGTCGTGGGAGATGTGATTGCAAACATTCTGGAACATGCCGGTTATGATGTTGAAAGAGAGTATTATATTAATGATATCGGTAACCAGATGCAGAATCTGGGAAGAGCCGTGTATATCAGATATCTGCAGCTGTTAAAAAAAGATATTGTATTTCCCGACGACCTTTATAAAGGGGAATATGTTTTTGATGTTGCAAAGGACGTTATCTTAAAACATGGAAATAAGTATCTGGATGTTTCAGAGGAAGAGGCTGTTGGTTTTTTCTGGCCTTTTGCAGCGGATACGATCTTAAACGGTATTAAAAAGGATCTTGAGGCATTCGGAATAAGATTTGATACCTGGTTTTCTGAAAAGCGTTTATTTGACAGCGGCAAGGTACAGTCTGCCATTGAGCACTTTAAACAAACGGGCCTTGCTTATGAAAATGAGGGCGCGCTGTGGTTTAAAACCACAGATTTTGGTGACGAAAAAGACCGCGTTGTAATAAGAGATGACGGAAGAACAACTTATTTTGCCTCTGATATCGCATATCACAAGGATAAATATGAACGCGGGTTTAAAAATGTGATAGATGTCTGGGGCGCAGATCATCACGGTTATATTCCCCGGATACGGGCAGTGCTTGAGGCTTCCGGGATTTCTTCGGATTCTTTTAATGTGATCCTTATTCAGATGGTCAACCTGCTTCGGGATGGCGCTCCGGTTGCCATGTCGACCCGGGGTGGAGAATTTGTCACGTTAAAGGAAGTTATTGATGAGGTGGGAAAAGACTCAGCCCGGTTCAGTTTTCTGACCCGCCGCTCAGATGCGTCCCTTGATTTTGATCTTGAAGTGGCTAAAAAACAAAATGACGAAAATCCTGTTTATTATGTTCAGTATGCCCATGCCCGAATATCAAGTATCATCGCATTTGCCGGGGGAAAAGGTCTGTCTCTGTCTGAATATGCTAATATCAATGAGAGTCTTCTTATCGCTCCTGAAGAACTTGACATTATAAAGAAACTGTCACAGTTTACAAATATTGTTGCGGGCAGTGCAAAAAATTATGAGCCCCACCGGGTGGCTGTTTATCTGATGGAACTCGTATCACAGTTTCACAGCTACTATAATAAACACAGGGTGATTACAGATGATGAGGACTTAAGCCGGGCACGGTTATTTCTGATGAGCTGTATCAGGTGTGTTCTGAAAAATGGGCTGTCTCTGGTGGGTGTAAGCGCACCGCTTAAGATGTAGTCATGCAGCCAGTTTTACCTTCCCCGGCATTAGAAGTAGTAAATTAATTATTTACGCGGCAGCATATCCAAACTTCCAATGGCTAAGAAAAAAGCAAATAAAAAAAATAAAAAAACAACTGATATAAAAAGAATATTACTGCTGATCTTTGGATCTGCGGCAGTGATCTCTGTTTTTTTTATTGCAGGATATGTGATTGATTATGTTGCAATAATGTTTTCAAAGCCTCCGCCTCAGGACAGATTCTCCATTATCCGTAAGAGTGAAAAGAGTGATCATCCCGTTAAAAAAGAGACTGAAAAGCCTGCAATAAAAAAGGATATCTACAGTTTTTTCGAGACACTTTCAACAAAAGAAGGAAAAAAAACTGAACAAGATATCAAAAGAGAAGAGGTGCTTCGTAACCATACCGGAACAAAACCGGTAAAAAAAACGGAACCAAAACCAGAAGTAACTCCTGAAAAATCTAATGCGCCCTCTACTGTTTATGCCGTTCAGCTGGGTTCTTTTAAGGGGTTTGGGGCCGCAAGGTCGTTCAGGGATGAATATATAAGTAAAGGGTATAAGACTTATATTGTATCTGCTGCAGTGCCTGGAAAAGGAATGTTGTACCGGGTTAGAATAGGGCGATTCAGAGAGATCGAAGATGCGCAGAAGTTTTCTGCAAAGCTTGAAAAAAAGGAAAAGATTTCCGCGTTTATTACTTCAAAATAGATATGGCTATTAGCATAGAGCAGGGCGCATGGTGTTAGAGCAATTTTTTTAATATTGTAGCCTCAAGAACAGTTTGAACGGATTGAACGATTTAAATGAATTAAAATGAAATTTCAAAGTTCAAATTAAAAATATCAAATAAAACTGAAAAGAACCAATGCCAAACTTATTTGCCTTTTTTTCTTGTTTTGGCATTCATTTGTCATTTAAACTTTGGCCTTTGACTTTTAGATTGTACTACACCAGCTTTTATGCTTAGATAATATGGCTACACTATTTAAAAAATTGTTCTAGCATACCCGGGCTCAGGAGGTCTCCGGGTTGTTTTGATGCTCCGGCAGTTTAAGTTTCCTTCCCAAATAGATGCTTATAATCATCAGAAAAATAGATGTACACACATTGGCAAAAACCAGTCCCTCAATCGCGTATAACCATGCAAATAAAGTAACCGTACAAAAATAGACCAGAGCCGCCAGTGCTTTTATCGTCATTAAGGTCTTCATGGCATTCGGCTGATAAAATTTGGCCTGAAATAAATAGGCAGCCGCATTTAGGACTGCAGCTAAAAACAGCCAGGGGGCAAGCCCGGAATATTGGCGGTACTGTTCACCCACCAGCCATGAAAACAGCCATTGGTGTGTCAGCTGAAGAAAAAGCCATGAAACAAGCAGCACGGATATGACCACGGTTATAATTTTTTTGTTAATAACTTTTTTATCCCGGTTATATAAAAGCGGGAACAGAAAATTGGCACTGGAGCGCATAAGCACAATTACCGGCATGTATGCGATCTGGATCAGGACAAAATATATGCCCAGCATTTCCTCACTGTGAATTCTTTCAATAGCGATCCGGTCATAAAATGTTGTAAACCAAACAAAAAAACCGATTAATATCGGGGTGTAGCCCTGGAAAATATTTAAGTCCAGAGGTTTTATCACCTGCTTCGGAGGGCCGGGATTTTTGATGCTTTTCCAGATGCAAAGATCAAAAACAGCAGAAAGTGTAAATGCCAGAATAAATCCGAACAGGATAGATGAAGCACTGCGGCTGAAAAAGCTGAAAAACAAAGCCGCTAAAGGAAATCTGAGCCACTGCGTTGTGTTCAAATGTACCGCATATGCGCCTCTCCTAAGTATGGATGATAAAAAAGCTTCTCCCACGACTGAGCAGCCAAGCAGTAAAATTAATATAAAACAAAAAATGAGTTCAGTTGCGGGCGCATTATTCACCCAAAAAATACAGAATATGCAGATGGCAGCGTAACAGATCATCAGCAGCTTAAGGGGCTTTTTGATCAATTTAACGGCTGTAAATTTATTCTGCTGAATATCTGCGGCGTGGCGCATCAGGGCATTGCTTAGGGCTTCCCTTACGATAGTCTGAAAAAGCGTGGCGATGGCGATGTAGAGCGCAATCGTTCCGTATGTTTCGGCCGGTACGATGTGTGATAATAAAGAGACACCCACCAGTGCGCCGATTGCGCTGAATGCATTTCCGCCGTAATGGATCAGAGCCTGTTTTTTCATAGGGGTTTCGATTTCCAGTGGGATAATTCCTGACCGGTCAGTGACGCGAGAAGGTCGATGTCGTCCTGAAGCTCTGAAACTATTGATTTAAACTCATTGTCTGACAATCTGGCAGATGATCTTTTTTCACTGTTTCGCGCTGCTAATTTTCTTGCGGTACTTTCAATTGACTTTATCAATGCTGAATCCGTCGTTGCAATGAAACGCCTGATCTTTGCATGCAGTGTTCCCCAAATACCGGGCGGAGAGATCAGCCATTTAGCCAGTCCGCTTTGTTTATGGAGCTTTGCTTCATTTACCTTTGGAAAGTCTTGACGCCCGTCATCGGTAAGGTCAAGAAACTGCAGGATGTCCCGGTAAACGCTTTTCGGTGAGCGGACAAAATTTTCAAAAAATATTGTAAGAATGTTATTTCGTGGGAAAATATCCGTGTATCTTTGTAAATGTTTTCCTAATCGGCATGCTTTTCTGTATTGCAAAGCTTCAGGCTCGCGGCAGGAAGAAGGGATATCGTTGCCTTGTTTTCGTGATTCCTGCAATTGCCAGGCTTGAAAGGGGTTTTCAACATCTTCATAGAAGGAATACAGCAGTTGGGAATGTTCAGAAAGAAAAAGATCAATAGGATTTCTGAACATAATGATAATCTTTGCCCCGGGGTTATAATTTTTTATACCTTTTGGTGCTGTATCTGATGCCAGGTAGCAAACTGAAGCATCTCCGGCGATTTTTCTATTATGTTTGACATACAGTTTTTCATATTCTGTCAGTGTTTTCAATCTGCCGCCAATGTTGGGGTAGTCCTCTGCAAAGTAATTGGGCTCTTTGTGCGTTGGAAGAAAGATATCCGGGTGGGTAGAAAGATAACTGTATAATGCTGTCGTTCCGGACTTCGGGGCGCCTACAATAAAAAAATCGACATTACTCATGACTTATTTTTTTTTAGGGTAAAAAGTGAGTTAAGAAGATGACTGTAATCGTTTTTGATGAGTTCCTGCTTTTAGGCAGTCAAAGTATAGAAATTGCGTCTATTTGTGTCAAGATAAAAACCACCATAGAATATAAAGTAAAGGCGGCTGTCATTATTCTTCAAAATAAGGGTATGCCTGTATGGCAGTACAGTAAATAAATAAACAGCATAGCGTTTTGTTTAGTATTATTCTATGCTTGGTATTAAGTCCTTTGATCTGTGGATGGGGCGGCTATTTAGAGGCAGAAAAATGTTTTTTTATGTTCAGAATTAAATCAGATTTTCGATCTGTTCTAAAAATGAACCCAGGTCTGTACCACGATGGCAGGTCTGAATTTAATAAAGGGTTGTCGGACGATTATGTCTAACTGGATAAATACGTTTTTAAAGTGATTAAGAAGACAAATTAAAAGCATTAGGGGCCTGTTGCATTAAATTTATTTTTGAAATTTAAGTCCTTAAAGGCTTTTCTTAACCAAGCTTAATTTCTTGACAAATACAGTTTTGGATGTTATCAAAATAGCTTATTCCTCGTGCAAGCTGAGCGCACAAACAATGCTGACAATTTGTCAAAATGTGTCGTATTAAAAAGCCTGATTTGACACTTTGTCTCCAGTTTTAACCGCCCATCTGAACGGCACGCAGATGCAGTCCATAAATAGTTGAAAATACGTATAAATTTTAATATATTTAAATGGTTTTTTTGGCATGTAATGTGCCATGTTATATCAATGTTAATGTGAACAGAATGAAAATTAAAGTATATGTATTTTAATTAAACAGTAAAAAACTAAAACGTATTAATGGAGAAAGGAGAATCAGTATGGCTTTACAGGCAGATTATATGATTCCAACCGAATTCGGTCTCAGCGAAGAGCGTAAAATGATGATCGACATGCTTAAGAAGTTTAAGGAAAAAGAATGTCCAAAAGACAAGATCGGTGAATGGGATGAGGAAAATCATTTTCCGGTAGATGTCTGGAAAAAGCTGGGTCAGGAAGGAATTCTCGGCGCGTGTTTTCCAGAAGAATTTGGTGGAATCGGCGGTAATATCGTTGATGAAACCCTGATAACAGAAGAGATTTCAAACAGTTTTTCTGCGATGGGTCTTGCATACCTGACCGGTGTTTGTTTTGGCGGTATGTCTATTCTCCATTACGGTACAGAAGAACAGAAACAGAAATACTTGCCTAAACTGATCGCAGGTGACTGGAACTTCGCACTTTCACTGACTGAACCGGGCGGCGGAACAGATGTCCTCGGCGCATTAAAGGCACGTGCAGTTGAACAGCCTGATGGGTCATATCTGGGTAATGGTTCAAAGATCTTTACCACGGGTCTTCATGTTGCAAACACTGATATTTATATTTGCCGCACCGACGATGTTGAAGGTAAACCGGCTAGAGGCATGAGTGTATTCCTGATCGATAGAGATAATATTGACCAGCAGGAAACTGATGGTGACCTTCTTAATCAGAAGTTCTCTCAGGGTATCACCTATCACAAGATCAAAAAACTGGGTAGCCACATTCTGGCATCTTTTGAAGTTGCTTTTGAAGATGTTAAGTTGTCCCAGGATCAGATGCTGGGTGATAGAGGTAAGGGTTTTTATAATCTACTCACAACTCTGAATAATGAACGTATTGTATGTTCAGCAATTTGTATGGGCCTGGCTCAGGGATGTCTTGAAGAAGCAAATCAGTATGCCATTGAGCGTGAAGCATTTGGTAAACCGATTGGCCAGTTTCAGGCAATTCAGCATCAGCTTGTTGATATGGCTACAGAGATCGAGCTGTCGCGGCTTATTACTTATAAAGCTGCATGGCTTCAGGCTAATAATCCTACAGATCCTTCTGTGGGTGTTATTGCAAGTATGGCGAAGATGTATACCTCTGATGCAGCCTTCAGATGTACTGACAGAGCCATGAGAATCTTAGCAGGTTACGGATTTACCATGGAATATCATATTCAGCGCTACTACCGTGATATCAGACAGCTTGTTTTTGCTCCGATTACAAATGAGATGTCAAGAAACTTTATCGGACAGGTAATGCTGGGTCAGAAAAGATCTTACTAACAGTAACGAGTTGCTTATCTCCCGTTCTTTTAGGACGGGAGATAAGTTTATTTAGAGTGTGATTTCCTGCATATTTTTCATTCTGTCGTAATACGCGCCAGCCTGCCTGAATATAGTTTCTCAATAGATGCTCGTGAGTCTGTGCAATGGAACAGGAAGGAAAATATAACACTAAAAAATCTTTTAATAGGAGACACAAAAATGGAGCACAAATTTAATACAGACCTTATTACAAATTTTGGTCCTGATAAATTGCTTCCTGAACTTACCTTTGCTGAAATGGAATCCGGTTGGGACTGCGGCGGCGGCACATACAAGATAACTCAGGGAGAAGTCGAAAAATTTGCAAAACTGATGGGCGATTCCAATACCGGTGAAGAGACCGTACCTGTGGGTATGATCTATATCTATGGTCTGAGAATTTGCTGGGACAGACAGGTGTTTATTGATCAGGCCATCAGGGCCGGCGATAAGATCACATTTGCAAAACCTGCAAAAATCGGTGATACCATTACAACCAAGCTTTCAATTTCAGACAAAAAAGAAGTAACCAAAGAGAAAGACGGCAAAGTCAAGGTAACAAAGTTTCTGTATATCAATATGGAATCACTCAATCAGGATGGCGAAAAGATCACAGATATTTTGATGAGCTTTATGCTGCCCAGAACTATGAAATAAACCTTTTATGAGGAGATTAAAATGGCTGATTTTTCAAGCATAAATGTTGGAGATGCTCTCCCGTCAAAAAGCCTTTCAGTGGATCAGGCCCTCATTAATGAATACGCGCAGATCTGTGGTGACTATAATACCCTGCATGTTGATGTTGAGGGAATGAAGGATCACCCGATCTTTGGCGGAACCATTGCGCATGGAACCATTAATGTTGAACCGGTTCTCCAGGCCATATGTGAAGCACAGGGTACAAAATGGCCAATTGCCGGTACGACTATTGACCTGCAGTTCAGGGCTCCGGTAAAACCCGGTATGACTATATCCAGCGGTTTGACAGTTAAAGAAAAGACTGATTCCGGTCTGGTATGTGATATGCAGATTTCAGATCAGGATGGAAAACCGTGTGTGAGAGGGACAGTGGTCGTTGTTGCCCCCTAATTTAGTAGCAGAACTGTTGAATAAATAAATATAAATTTTTAATCTCTGCCGGAATCTGTAAGTTCTATGGGTTCCGGTTTTGACTAATATATGAGCAGTTTTATAAATACTTATTTTATTGTATGTGGAGGATTTTAGATGAAGATTAGCAAAGAGATCAAGATCGATCTGTACAATCGTATGGTACGTCAAAGAACATTTGAAGACGAGACCACAGTAAATTTTGCAAGCGGCGATATGCCGGGTTTTTTGCATCTCTCACAGGGTGAAGATGCGGTTCCTGCCGGAACCTGCGCGCACCTTTCAGATGAAGATGCCATTTATACCACTCACCGCGGACACGGCTGTATTATTGCCAAAGGCGCTGAGATGAATCCAATGATGGCTGAGCTGTTCGGACGCATTGACGGTTGTTGTAAAGGCCGGGCAGGGTCCATGCATTTTGCTGATGTCAATACCGGCTGCATGGGTTCAAACGGTATTGTGGGTGAGGGAATGCGCCTGGCTCTGGGTACAGCTTTTGCCCAGAAATACAACAAAACCAACAATGTTACCCTAGTTTATTTCGGTGAAGGCGCAACCGGAACAGGATCATTTCACGAGTCATTTAACATGGCTGCAACCCTTAAACTTCCGCTCATATTTATCTGCAGCATCAATCTTTATGCACAGATGACGCCGAAGTCAGACCACGTATCGATTGAAAACATTGCTGACCGCGCTGCTGCTTATGGTGCTCCGGGTGTAACGATCGATGGAAATGATGTGGAAGCTGTTTATGAAGCAACGGAAAAAGCATTAAAACATTCCCGCTCAGGAAAAGGGCCTTACATGATCGAATGCAAGACATACCGTCATCACGGACATTTCGAAGGTGATCCCTGTAACTACAGACCGGAAGGTGAGCTTGAAAAATGGATGAAAAAAGATCCGATTGTTCTTTATGAAAAGAAGCTTAAAAAAGAAGGTGTGCTGTCGGATAAAGAGATCAAAAAGATCAAAGCGGATACCTTGAAAGAAGTTCAGGACGCGGTCGTATTCGCACGAGCAAGCGCCATGCCTGACGTCAGTGAGATGTATAAGGATATATTAGCTTAAAATGTTGTTTTAAGATTAAACACCATCTGATTAAAAATAATTTATTACCGGAGGATAAATAGATGTCTGAGACAAAAATGTTAAATTTACAATGGGCTATTAATCATGCAATTGCCGAAGAGATGCGAAGGGATCCGAGTGTTTTCATCGTAGGTGAAGATGTTGGAAAACCCGGCGGTCCGTTTGGCGTTACCCGCGGACTGATTGATGAGTTCGGTGCAGAGCGTGCAGTTGATACCCCGATCAGTGAAGGAGCAATTGTGGGTCTTTGCTGCGGTGCTGCTGCATCAGGTCTTCGTCCTGTAGCAGAAATCATGTTTATGAATTTTATTACACTTGCTGTTGAGGAATTTTATAACCAGGCTTCAAAAATGCGCTGGATGTTTGGTGCTCAGGTAAAAGTCCCTATGGTTGTCCGTGCGATGACAGCAGGCGGATTCGGTGCCGGTCCCCATCACTCTTCATCACTGGAAGGCTGGTTTGCCAGCATGCCCGGAATGAAGGTTGTTATGCCGAGTGACCCCTATACGGCTAAAGGTCTGATGAAAGCAGCTATTCGCGATGATAATCCTGTTCTTTATGTTGAGCCGCTTTCTTTATATACCGTGAAGGGTGAAATTCCAGTTGATGATTACATTGTACCGATCGGTGAGGCTCGAACCATTCAGGAAGGAACCGATGTGACTGTCGTTAGTGTCGGCCGTATGCTTGCTGAAGCTAGAAAAGCGCTTCCAAAACTTGAAGAAGCCGGAATCAGTGTGGAGCTCATTGATCTTTGTACCGTTAACCCGCTTCCAATGGAAGATATTTATAATTCTGTTAAGAAAACAAACAGACTGGCAATCATTCATGAGGCTAAAGAGACCATGGGAATCGGCGCTGAGATCGCTGCGGCTGTACAGGAAAATCTTTTTGATTATCTTGATGCACCGGTTGCGCGTGTAGCTGCACCGTTTACTCATATCGCTTTTCAGCCGCTGCTTGAAAAACGCTATCTGCCTGATGCAGATAATCTGATCGAAAAAGTTAAGGCCCTGATTGGATAATTAGACAGTATCACTCTTTTTTAAGAGTTGTACCAGACGAAAGGAGTTTATATGGCTACCAATGTAACAATGCCCAAACTCGGCCTTACCATGGAAACAGGTAAGATCGTCGAGTGGAAAGCAGCTGAAGGAGGAGAAGTAAAAGAAGGTGAAATTCTCCTTATAGTAGAAACAGAAAAAATCACCTATGAAGTTGAAGCACCGGCTACCGGTCTGCTTCATATAGTCGTTGCCGCTGAAGAGGAAGTTCCAGTGGCAGAACTGATTGGAATTATTGCTGCCGACAAGGCAGAACTTGACAGTTTGCCGGCCGGCGGTGCACCTGCACCTGAAGCGCCTGCAGCAGATGCGCCGGCAGCTGTGGCCGCAGCACCGGCAGCACCGGCACCTGAAAGAGAGGCCGGTGAGCGTGTTAAAGCGTCACCGTTTGCTAAAAAGCTGGCAAAAGATGCAGACGTTGATATTGCTCTTATAGCCGGAACCGGTCCTGGCGGACGGGTGGTTGAAAAAGATGTAACAGCGTATCTTGATTCCAATAAAATCCGTGTTACTCCGGTTGCAAAGAAAATGGCTGAGGATAAGAAGGTTGATCTTACTCAGGTCACCGGTACCGGCGCAAATGGAAAGATCACAAAGGAGGATATAGAACAGTTTATGGCAACACAAAAAACAGCTGCTCCTGCAGCAGATAAAAAATCAGCTCCTGCTGATATTCCCGGCATGGGTGAAAATGACAGGCTGGAAAAACTTACCGGTATGCGTACCGTTATCGCACGGAAGATGCTCCAGAGCTGTAACGAAGCAGCAATGGCTTATATGGTCTACGAGATCGATGCAACTGCGATCCAGACATTCCGTCAGAAGCTTTTAAAGTCTGCAGAGAAGAAACACGGTATCCGTGTTACCATTACTGACTTTATGCTCAAGATCACTGCTGAAGCGATCCGTCAGCATCCGGTGATCAATACCCGCTGGGTAGAAGGTAAGGGCATACTCTTTCAGGATGATATTAATATCGGTATGGCGATGGCAATTAAGGCTGGACTGGTTGTTCCGGTGATAAAACAGACGGATACAAAGTCCATCATTGATATCGGTAAAGACCGTGTTGATCTGATAGATAAAGGACGTAATGGAAAACTCGGACCGAATCAGATGACAGGCGGTACCTTTACGCTTTCTGCAATGGGTATGTTTGGAACAGATATTTTCACGGCTATTATTAATCAGCCTGAAAATGCTATTTTAGGTGTTGGAACCATCAAAGATAAACCCGTAGTTGTTGACGGTCAGATCGTGATTCGTCCCATGATGAATCTTGCCCTGTCTTATGATCACCGTACGATTGACGGAGCAAATGCCGGTCGTTTTATGCAGACGCTTAAACAGTATATGGAAGACCCGATGATGATTCTTGCGGGTTAGTGACAGTAATTAAATTAGTAATGATGAGCCGACACAAGAATTGTGTAAAGTGCTCGAATCAAAATTATCTGAAAAAGGAGTAATTGTTATGGCGACAAATGTATCCATGCCGAAACTGGGCCTTACCATGGAATCCGGTAAGATTGTTGAGTGGAAAGCTGAAGAAGGCGGTGAAGTAAAAGCAGGTGAAATTCTGCTTGTTGTTGAAACAGAAAAAATAACCTATGAAGTTGAAGCACCTGAATCAGGACTGCTTCATATTGTAGTTGCTGCGGAAGAGGAAGTTCCTGTTGCAGAACTGATTGGAATTATTGCTGCAGATAAGGCAGAACTTGACAGTTTACCGGCAGGCGGCGCACCGGCAGCAGCCGCTCCGGCAGCAGCCGCTCCGGCAGCGGACGCAGCCGCACCGGTAGCTCCGGTAGCAGGCAGTGCTCCGGCAGGTGATGTGAATGTCGTTGTTATCGGCGGTGGTCCCGGTGGCTATCCTGCTGCGATCCGTGCTTCACAGCTTGGCGCAAAAGTAACGATTATTGAAAAAGATCAGTTTGGTGGAACCTGCCTGAACCGCGGATGTATCCCCACAAAGGCGCTTCTTCAGTCTGCCGGTACATATAAGGCGGCCAAGGAAGCTTCAATCTTTGGTGTAACCATCGGTGATGCGAAGATTGATTTTCCTGCGGTCATGGCCCGTAAAAATACAGTTGTTAAACAGCTGGTGGGCGGTCTCGGCGGAATTTTAAAGAGCCACGGAATGAAGATTGTTAATGGTACCGGTCAGATTATTGATGCTAATACGGTTAAGGTTGCTGAGTCCGGCGAAGAGATCAAGGCCAATAAGATTATTATCGCTACCGGTTCTGTTCCAACCAAGGTTCCGATTGACGGAATTGAGAACTGTATTACTTCTGACGAAGCACTTGATCTTGAAAAACTCCCCAAGAGTATGCTGATTATCGGCGGTGGTGTAATTGGAATGGAATTTGCCCAGATCATGAACCAGATGGATGTTAAGGTGACAGTTGTTGAAATGCTGCCTCAGATTCTGCCCACAGAAGATCCTGAAATTGCCAAGGGGTTTTCGGCGATAGCTCAAAAAGAGGGTATTGAGATATTTACAAATACTTCTGTAAGTAAAGTTGAGAAAAAAGGAAAGAAACTTATTGTTACTTATGGTGATCAGACCAAGGAAGTTGAACTTGTTCTGGTTGCAGTTGGTCGTTCACCATACACCGAAGGACTTGGCCTTGATAAAGTCGGTGTTGCCATGGAAAAAGGATTTGTTAAAGTTAATGATTATCTTGAAACAAGTGTTCCGGGGATCTTTGCGATTGGTGATGCGATTGGAAATTATATGTTGGCTCACGTTGCCACCTCAGAAGGTGAAACAGCAGCGATGAATGTTCTGGGTCAGCAGCATAAGATGTGTTACCGTTCTGTTCCCCGCGGTGTTTACACCACTCCTGAAGTTGCAAGTGTGGGTATGACAGAGCAGGAAGCAAAAGACAAATACGGTGATATCGAGATAGGTCGATTTCCGTTTGTAGGCTGCGGAAAAGCACTTGTTATTAATGAGACCGAAGGTCTGATCAAGATCATTGCTGATAAAAAATACGGTGAAGTTCTTGGCGTCGCAATTTTAGGTCCTCATGCAACAGATCTGATTAATGAGGCTGCTCTTGCGATCAAGATGGAAGCAACTTTTGAGGAAATCGCACATACAATTCACGCACATCCGACAATTGCTGAGAGCATTATGGAAGCAGCACTTGATGTAGATGCAAAAGCGATTCATATGCCGAAAAAGAAAAAGAAATAGTATTTCTTTTATAGCTCAAAAAAAAGGCTGTCTGGAATTACCAGGCAGCCTTTTTTATTTGAACAGAATTTGTTCTGTGTTAGATTGTACTGAAATAAACCGGAGGAAAAATGGAAGAAAGAGTCGTTTTAGTTGATGAAGATGATAATGAGCTAGGAACAGAAGAAAAATTAAAAGCCCACCTGGAAAAAAAACTGCACCGGGCAATATCTGTTCTTATTTTTAATTTAAAGGGAGAGATGCTTTTACAGCAGCGCTCAGCTTCTAAATATCATTGTTCTTTAATGTGGTCAAATGCATGCTGTACTCATCCCAGAAAGGGCGAATCCGTTCTTGATTCGGCCTGCAGGAGGTTAAAGGAAGAGATGGGGGCTGATTGTGATCTTGAAGAGATAGCAAGTTTTATATATGAAGTAAAAGTTGATAATGATCTTTATGAATATGAATATGATTATGTCTTCGCCGGCAGTTATGATGGAGAGTTTAATCTAAACCATGATGAGGTTGAGTCTTATAAGTGGATGCTGCCGGACGACCTTATGTTAGATGTTGAAAAAAATCCTGGAAAATATACTGAATGGTTTAAGATTATTTTAAATAATTTTATTAATGGTGAGTTCGATCTTTGATCCTGCTGTAAAGGTCAGGATTGACCTTAGCCCCCAGCCGGATCGCTGTTTCAATATCTGATAATGCTTTTTTAAATCTGTTTAGGCTAAAGTATGCAAGTCCCCGGTTATTGTAAGCTTTGGCATGGCCCGGTGCGATTGATACAGCTTTTGAAAAGTCTTCAACCGCACGCATATAATTCCCTCTCTTGTAATAGATTATTCCTCTGTTATTCAGTGATTCAATGTGGTCAGGGTTCAGGATTAGAGCCTGGTTGAAATCGTCTAAAGCCCGATCCATATCCTTTTTTAAAAAATAATAATGTCCTCTGGTGAAAAAATATTCTGATCTGTGGGGGTTCAGCTGAACGGCCATTGATAAATTTTTCAGGGCTTTATCGTATTTATTTAATCTTTGAAGAACCATTCCTTTTTCATGATAAATGACATCATTTTTGCAGTCATGCTTTTCAGCTTGATTCAGGTCCTGCAGGGCTAAACTATATTTTTTTAACTGTCTGTACAGCTTTGCTCTGTTAATAAGGGAATCTGACTTGTATGGATTAAGTTCTATTGCATGGCTGAAGTCAGCTATTGCTTTTTGATCTTTCTTCAGGTAGCCGTAAGCGGCTCCCCTGTTGGTATACGCATGTTCGTTCGTGGGGTCAATTTTAAGGGCATTATTGCAGTCATTTATAGCGTTAATATAATCTTTTTTTTCAAGATACCCTTTTGCTCTGGCGCAGTAGGGTCTGGACTTGCCGGGTGATTTGATTATTGCGTCAGACCAGAGGGTGAATTCATCTTTCCAAACGAGATTTCGATTGTAGGTTAAATAACAAAAAGATAGAATGACAGGTATGAATATGAACGGGATGATTCGTTTGTTGTTTCCGGTAAATAGAAAGTAAGGAAGAAAAGACAGGAATATACAGAAACCGGCCATGGGAAGGTATAGGCGGTGTTCAAATATTACATCACGGATCGGAATGATGCTTGATTCGGGTGCGAGTGTGATAAAAAAGAAAAAAATTGCAAAAGAAATCGGCCGGAATGACCGGTAAAGTATCATCCCGGTTATAAGAATTGCCGCAAGAATGATAAAACTTATTACAGTCGCTGAATTAGAGAAACCATGGGACAGGGGAAAATCATAATCAATGGTCTGGTTAACAGGAAGAAATAGAAGGCGGATATAGGTAATAATGACGCTGAACTGGGTACATAGATAATCGATCGGAGTGAGCTTAAGAAGACCTCCGGGCACTTGAACTTTTGAAAGCTGATCAAAACAGCTTCTGTATTTGTAAATGACCGGAATTGTTATTGCTGCCGGAACAATAAGAGCGGGGAGAAATTTCCAATTGAATTCTTCTTTGCTGTTCATAAAAAATATTTCATAAATGATTATGATAATCGGCAGAGTAAAACCTGTTTCTTTTGAAAGCATTGACATTATTGCAAATGACAGAGAAAGAACAAAAAACGGAAATGAAATTATCTTATGCTCATTGTTCTGCCAGATGAGACGGGCCTGAATATAACAGCCAAGTGAGATAAAATAAAACAGTGCGGTTAAGGATGCCAGCCTCTGGACGATGTATGTAACGCCCTGTGTCTGAACGGGATGTGAAACAAATATCAGTCCGCCAAGAAGTGCGATGACAGCTGCCGGAAACTTGATCTTTAAACGTTTTATAGCCGGTGTTTTAAGGGTTAATAAAATGAGCCACCAGACAGACAGTGAAGAAGAGATGTGAATTATTATATTTACAAGATGATAACCGAAAAGGTCCAGTCTGTGAAAATGGTAGTTCAGCGCGAAGCTGTAATAGGTGATAAAGCGAGTAAACTGGATGTCCCAGATCGCTTTTACATTTGATAATCTTTTGATGGCTGTGTTGTCAACAATGGACGATATGTCATCAAAGTGAAATGAATTTTCAAAGGTGTTTGAATAAATTATAAAACCGGTAATTATTATAAGGGCCATTGACAAAGGTTTGAAAAATCTGTTTTCAAACCAGGGCTTAAGTATATTGTCAGGAAGTTTTTTATTTTTTAGTTTGTTTTTTTTCGGCATTATTTTTTATGATGGGGGTAGTACTGTTTTTTTATCAATTGGTAATTGTAACTTTTTGTTTCAATGGAATCAAGATTTTCGTATAATAGTTCCAGCCCTTATTTTTATAATCCATATTTTAAATGAGTAAAATAAAAGTCCAAAAGCCAGCATGCATGCCATACCTTCAAGCGGTGTTAAAATATAATATTTTCCTTTAGATGGTGTGGGCAGAAAAGATCCAAACATTTCGGGTTTTTTTTCTAGAAAAATATGGGTTTTACCGTTAATAGATTCAATGCCCCCTTGTGGGATTTCAATGGCAGTATTAATATGAAGTGTGTCTGAGCAGGTTAGTATAGTCAAAAGAAGAAAACAGATGAGGATAAATAATACTTCAGGAGAATAAAATGTTCTTAATGATAACTGAAAAGGTTTATCTGGATTATTGTATGTTTTGAATCCGTATAAAAGAAGGATTCCTGCCGCAGCCCCCTGTATATTGAGGAGCATGTCATTAAAGTCTAGATAATTCCCGTATTGTGTGCATAGAAAGAAATACTGGTTTAGCTCATCTAAAGCCCCCATTACTGATATCCAGAAAAGTAAACGTCCAATCGGAATGAGGGTTTTGTCCGGATCAAGACAGAGAGAAAAAAGTATGGTGAGTATCGCATATTGGGGAATATGAAAATATTCGTTTGGATGGAAGAGGATAAAGCTTTTTGTTAAAAACATGGAGGCGAAAAAGAGAAACCAGTAAAAAATAGTTATATATTTGTTTTGTCCTTTCGAGGTCTTAAATATTATGAAGAGAAAAAGAAATGAACATGAGATGATTGAAATGCTGTTCATTTGTTGTGAAATTGAAAAGGTACCAAAAGATGTTTCTATCGGGTTTATAATTATATTACTGATTTTTAGATGTAGAAATAAGGTTGAAATGTAATATGAGAGAAATAATGTCCATGTAAGATATTTTTTATTAATGAGTCGGTGAAATTTTCCGTGCATGATTATGTGTATTATCAGGAATTTTGTATGAGCTTATCATAATCCTGAGATAATGTTAATATGTTTTATTGTTGATAAAATATATATTATGTAATATAAATCATTGAAATAAACTAAGCTTAATCAGGGTTATAAATTAATTTAATGAAAATAATAATTATACTTTCAGCATATAACGAAGAAAGACATATAGCAGATGTGATCTCCGCCTGTCAGGATGAGGGGTATGATGATGTGATCGTGGTAAATGACGGCAGTACCGATAACACAGCTTCTGCGGCCCGTAATGCTGGTGCTGCTGTAATATCACATATGATTAACCGCGGAGCAGGTGCTGCGACTCAAACCGGTCTTGAGGCCGCAAGGAGAGTAGGTGCTGATGCTGTCGTGACTATGGATGCTGACGGTCAGCATCAGGCTGCCGATATAAATAGTCTTATTGAATGCTTAACGAATAAAGAAGCTGATATTGTGATCGGATCAAGATTTTTAAAAAAAGAGAATCCTATTCCATTCGTTAGAAAAATTTTCAATAATATTGCAAATATTATAACTGTTTTACTCTCGGGTATTTTTGTTACTGATTCTCAGTCAGGGATGAAAGCTTTTTCCAGACGGGCGATTGAAAAGATCATGATTACTTCTAATGGTTATGAGTTCTGCAGTGAGATCATTCGTGAGGCGCGTCATTTTGGTTTTAAGATCAAAGAAGTGCCTATCTCTGTGATTTATTCGGATTATTCCATGTCAAAAGGTCAGAACTTTGCATCCGGAATAACAACTGTTTTTAAACTTATGATAAAAACCCTGATGAGGTGATATTATGTTCGGTTCACAGTTTTCATTATATCAGTTTTTTGTTCCGCTGTTTGCCTGTTTAATGATCGCAAAAGCCTTTTCCCGATATTTTCGTCATACCATAACCGTGCGGGAGCTCATTGTCTGGGTTATTGTCTGGAGTGGCGTATCCTTTGGTGCGCTTTTCCCGGATTTTTCAATGATGTGGCTTTCACGGCTTACCGGTATTAAAAGCGGTTTTAATGCACTGATATTTTTTACACTTGTACTGCTTGTCTATGGCTGCCTTAATCTTTTTGTTAAACTTGAGGAGCATGAAAGAAGGCTTACCGAGCTTGTTAGAAGTATTGCTCTTAAGGATTTTAATCAGGAATAAATGTTCCCAACCCTGCCATGAAAATACTTTTTCTATTTGATTACTATTTCCCCTATATCGGCGGAGCTGAAGTTGTAAACATGCACATTGCCGAGTATTTCAATAAGAAAAATGAGGTAACTGTATGTTCGAAAGGATTTAATGGTTTTTTCGGCAGGAAGGATACGGTTAACGGCGTATGTGTTTACAGGTTTTTAAATGTTTTCCGGATCTTTCATAGTATTATATGCTTTTTTTGTGCTTTTAATAAGGCATATAAATCAGACCTTATTTTTTGTGCGACTTATGCGTCCGGTTTGACCGGTAGATGGCTGTCATGTATTTTTAATAAAAGATCTGTCATTCTTGTTCATGAGGTCTTAAGTGAGAACTGGAAATATTTCAAGAAGTTCCATTTTCTTTACTATTTCTATGAAAAGTATATTGTCACTCAAAAATTTGATCTGTATATTGCGGTGAGTCATTATACAAAAAAGAGACTTGTTGAATATGGTATTCCTGATGAAAAAATAAAGGTTGTTCATAATGGCGTGGAAGAAGAGTTGTTTTGCCCCCGTCCAATTAATACGGAACTCAGGGAAAAGGTGGCTGGAGATGCAAAACTGGTTTATCTTTTTTACGGAAGACCCGGCGGTTCAAAGGGGCTTGAATATCTTAGACAGGCTGTCCCGGAGATTTATCGCAATGAGCCGGATAGCAGACTGGTGCTGATACTGGGAAAAGAACCTCAAAATGAATATAAGATGTTCATGGAAACACTTAATTTGTCAGATATGGTGGATAAGATAACGATCCTTCCTTCAATGCCCAGAGATGAACTTCCTGATTACATAAATATCGCTGATGTGGTTGTGATTCCGTCTTTGTCAGAAGGTTTTGGCTTTAGTGCGGCTGAAGCCTGTGCAATTGGTAAAAAAGTAGTTATAACCGATGCAGGTTCATTGCCTGAGGTAGTGCATGGAAAAGTAGTTATCGTTAAAAAGGCCGATCCTGACGCACTTGCTGAAGGTGTATTAAAAGCTTACCGGGGAGAATGTCAGGATATTCCGGAAAAAAGATTTTCATGGAATGATGCGTTAATAACATATGATGAAGCTGTTAAAAATCTGGTTAGCGTGTGACTTTAGCTAATAACAGAATTGCTGACCAGGGTCATTAATTTGTATATAAAGTAATAACAGTTATTTAGATACAAATACCTGAGTTTTTCTATTAGCTTTTTTATTGTGGTAATTGCGAAACTGTGCTTAAAACGCTATGATTTTTAATCACTGGCACACCGGAACTTATACGCCCTTTATTTTTCTTGATTATTCTTTTATTCCAGTATAGTTTTTAGGCTTGGAATCTAATTAGACAGATCCTTTTTAAGACAGTAAAGTTCTAAAAATAATCAAAGAAGGAGAGTTGAATGGATATTGTAAAAATTATTTGTGCGCTCATTCTTCCACCTCTTGCTGTTTTTCTGCATTCCGGGATTGGTAAGGATTTTATTATTAACTTGGTTTTATCTTTAATCTTTTTTTTCCCGGGAGTTGTACATGCCTTATGGATAATTTTTAAAACGAAAGGAAAGGGGTAATTAAATGAATTGGAAAACAAAAGCAGTCTTTTTTTTATCAATGACAGTTCTGGCTTTTTCAACAGTATCCTGCAAAAAAGAGGGTGAAGCAGAAAAGGCCGGCAAAAAAATTGACAAGGCTTTTAGTGATGCAAAAAAGGAAATTAACGAAGCGACAAAATAATAATAGTTATATTATATTTTTTATCAGCCGGTCATTTTATATGGACCGGCTGATTTATTATAGGGTGTTTTTATTCAATCGGGGTCTGGAAGAACATAAAAAATCTGCGAGTACTGCACTTTTTATTAACTGGGTATTAAAAATTAATCAAGAAAAAACAGGTTAAAACAATATGTTAGTTTAAATAGCTAAGATACTACTCAAAGTTTTTAATTGTAAGGTTTTAAACAAAAATATAATTTAGTTTAAAACTTAACCTTAAGATTGATTTTCTCTTATTTTCTTTTTCAAGTCCGAGTCATATCTTCTTAAACATAGAGCTTACTGTCTATTAGCGTTAATAATTATTGAGCTTCAGAAGGATACTGAATTGATCAGTTTATAGGCGGCAGCTGTTTAATTTCCATCCGGAAGCATTGTACCGTACTGCTGGAGATTGCGGTGCAGGGCAAAACACTCATTCAGGTCGTGTGGCAGATGGCCGTTGCCTGAATTTTTTAAATATTTCTGAAGGGTTTCGCGGTACATCGGGTGCGCACAGTTTTTAATGATCGTTTCAGCCCGCTGTCTGGGTCCCAGTCCGCGCAGATCGGCCAGACCCTGTTCAGTTACTACGATCTGAACTGAATGTTCGGTATTATCGATGTGCGAGCACATCGGTACCACCGTGGATATCTTTCCATCCCGGGTGATTGAGGGGCACATGTCAATGGACAGGTAGGCATTTCGGTTAAAATCGCCGCTGCCTCCGATACCGTTAACGATATCGGTTCCGCAGATATGGGTTGAGTTGACATTTCCGTAAATATCCATTTCAAGTGCAGTATTGATGGCAATAACCCCCAGTCTCCGGATAATTCCCGGATTATTAGAAATTTCCTGAGGCCGAAGAACAATACGGGGCACAAAGAAGTCCATGTTGTTATAAACTCTTTTTAATACATCCGGAGACAGGGTCAGGCTGCAGGCACTGGCTCCAAGTAAAGATCCTGATTCCATCAAGGATATGAGTGAGTCCTGAAGGACTTCACTGTACATGTAAAATGGAGGGATGTCGTCACTGGAGCCCAGAGATGACATAACCGTATTCGCTACATTGCCTACTCCGGCCTGGAGCGGCAGAAAATCTTTAGGAATAATTCCACGATCCTGTTCTTTCAGCAGAAATTCAAGAACATGCCCGGCAATTTTAACGCAATGATCACCGGGTTCGGTAAAAGGTTTGACGTGATCCGGCTCATTGTTTTCCACAATACCGATTACTTTTTTTGGATCAACCACTGCGTAGGGATATCCGACTCTGCACAGCGGATCGTGAATTGGTATGGGGTTACGGTTGGGCGGCGGCGGCACGGTAATGATATCTGCCATCTCGCGCGTGCGGACAGAGTGATGGTGATTGATCTCGATGATGACTTTCTCAGCAGATTTAAGAAAGGTGGGGGAAGCGCCGATTGACGAAGTCAGATATACCCTGCCGTCAGGGGTGATTTCAGTGGCCTCGACAACCGCATGATTGATCTTTCCCAGAAAACCAAAGCCAACGATCTGCGGTAAATGGGAAAGGTGCATATCAACAAAACGCACTTTCTGAGAGTTGATCTGTTTTCGCAGTTTTTTTGATGACTGAAAGGGGGCGCGCCAGGCAATCACATTTTCTTCTGCAAGGCGATCGTCAATGGTCTGTCCGGTGGATGCGCCTGTGATGACTCTGAGCCAGTATTCATCGCCTTTCGCATGGAGAAGGTGTGCCCGGTCTGCAATGGCCATGGGAACAGCTTTAGCAGCTCCGGCAGCTGTGAATCCGCTGAATGCCACGGTTTCTTTATGGTTGATCAGTTCTGCAGCTTCTTCTGCGGTTAGTTTCGGAAACTTTGTAAGACTGCTCATGATTATATTACCTTACTTTGCTGTTTTCAAATGAATAAAAGGTGTTTTAGGCGGATTTTAACGTTTTTAAATTTTCGCTTAAGTCTTGTAAATATATAATAATACATAATATTTTTGTATCTGTCAATGGCAGGTCGGATTGGCGGAGTCCTGATATAAACAATAATATGATTTAGTGCACAATTTTTATGGCAGCATCCTGCTGAGGATAAAAGAGGTTAAAAGGGAAGGAAAAAATAGTTTAAACAAATCTACCGTTTAGGTCGATATATGATTAATATATAAAACTAATAAGAATAACTTGACAAAGATTAAAAAATAAAATATTACAGATAAAACAAGTAATACAACCAAATTACATTTAAAAAGCAAGCGAAACAATGTTGAGAATTATGAAAGCGGTTAACACAAATATAAATATTATAACTAAATATTCTAAATAAATAATTAATGCTAATTATAAATATAAGGAGGAATATTATGAAAAATTACAAAGACTTTTTCAATAGGAACAGCTTAAAACGGCGCTCATTTCTAAAACTTGCCTGTTTTTCGTCATTAGGTGCAGGATTAGGTCCTTTATGGGCTACTAAGGGAAGAACATCGCAGGGTGCATCTTTGGAGAACCGGACTGCTTTTCAGACTGATTCGGGTGGAAACAAGTATTTTGTACCCAGGAGAATCAGGACTGATAAGGCAAATGATGCGAATCCTACCGTGACGGCCAGGGTTGACGGTTGGTGGCGAAAGTATTCGGTCAGAGAATTTAATTCCGATTTTCATGACTGGTGGCTTGCTGAGAAGATCTGGTATTATGATCAGCTGATTGCTTTTTTTCAAGGAGATACCGATGAGCTTATAATACCTAACGGCGGACACCATCATCCGATGCTGACCACCTATGGGAGGGTTTTCTTCAGAAGGGGAGACAGCGATTTTCATCTCAACACTGCGGTCAAGGGTTTTACCATTATTCCGAAAGTAGACGAGATAGACGCCATTAACGCTTTGGTTGCAGATGTTTATGAGAACGGAGATATCCCCGTTGATCTCTTTAAGCTCCGGAAGACGTTGTATCAGGATACGACGCTCTGGGATAAAACCCGGTTCGCAACACTTGAGCTTTATTCTGGCCGTCCCATAAATGATGATGATCCCCAGGGAGATTCTTATGGTTTTACAGAAACCAAAACTTTTCAGAACATAATGGCAAATCCCATGTCAACCCTGAACTATATGGCGTTTTACAACACCGACGGCACACAGTCCTTTCTTGGAGGCGAGGAGGACATGACTCCCCATTATCAATTTAAGGGCTTTTGCTGGCCGATCGCTTTTTATAATCCCGCTAATACAGAATATGAGCAAAAAATTGCGGACTATATCAATAAGGCCCATTGCGGTTATCATGGCGGAGCCTGTGATATCGCAACAAATATTTTTCTCATTGTTGAGCAGTTTAATCAATCTCCTTCTACCGATCTGGGCCGTGGGAAGCGGGTTGTTCCAGAGACAGATTACCCAAGCAGTATTTCCGGTGCTAACAGATCCAAAACAGACAGAACAGTCTTTAAAACACATCACAATAAAAAACTTACGAAGGCGGAAAAAATGGAAGTGATAAAAAAATTGCGTATTACTGTTTAGCGAGTAGCAAACAACCGCGCCAATTGGCGCGGTTGTTTTTTTGTTATGAATTTTTGTGATCCGAAGATGCCTGCTTCAACTTGCCGGCACAGAAAATATCAAAATAAAATTAAGGGGGTTCTATGAAAACTAAAGTTTTTAGTGCAGCGGTAATTTTTATATTTATTAGTCAGCTCTCTTTTGCTTTGGAGCCGAATTGTCCTGACTGGCTGGGTACTTGGGAAATAGAGAATACGGATAGCACCACAAGTACTCTTATTGTCAATGAATCCACTGAAGACACCGGAAGCACTGTACTGATTTGCCAGGCTTTCGGTAAATTTAAGACTGAGACCTGTGCCAAACCGATTCAGATCTTTTTTATATCTATGACCGGGTATTACTCCTATTCCGAAGATCTGGAAATTGCCATGGGGATGGATGATGTTGAGGTGACCCTTAATGAAACCGGTGATGCCTTTGTAGCGGCCGATAACGAGACTTATGGTTTTGTCAGCGGGACAAAAATCAGCAATGATATCGAAATTCCTGTAAGTTGGGAGGATTGTCCGTCAGACGATGATGGGGATGACAATGAAACTGATGATGATGAAGATGATGAAGATGATGAAGATTGTCTGGCGTCTTCTCTGTTAGGCAGAAGTGCACCACAGTTAAATACCTTCAGGTGTTTCCGGGATGAAGTCCTGAATAAGAGTAAAGCGGGCCGTCAGCTGGTCTCCATTTATTATGATCAGGGAGAAGCAATTATAGCTATAATCAGCAAATATCCTGTTTTGGAAAAAGGGATAAAGAAGATCCTTGAATCTTTAGTTCTGCCAATTGCGAAGTTTTTAAAATAAGCTGTTAATTATTATAAGATATTAATATCAGGATTGTACCGGATACGGATAAGTTTACACCGCGGAAAGGTGTAATCCTGTGTTTATATGACAAATACTTGAGGGATGTCTGGCTGCCTTCAGAGTGAGTACATTTCTTTAAGCGTCAGAGTCCTTCAAGTGAAGTGATCTTTAAGCTTTAACACTTCTCAAATAGAGATTTTTTATTGTTAGAGATCGCATTTTAGTGCTTTTTCCTCTATCCACGATTATTATTTGCCTTAAGTTCTCCTGATTTATTATATTCTGCTTGATAATTAAGTTAATTTAATAATATTTTATTAAATTTAAAATTTACTGAAGGAGATTATGTCATGAAAATAGCAGCAGTGCTTGGCAGCCCTCATGGAATGAAACAGGCGACAGGTTCGATCTTAACGAGCTTACTTGAGGGAGCGAAAAGTGCGGGTGCAGAGACAGAAGTCTATTCGATGTCAAAACAGCAGATATTGCCCTACCTGGGATGCCGGGTTTGCGGTAAAGAGGGTAAATGTGCTTTGCATGATGAATTTAATCAGATCAATCGTGCGTTGCTTGAAGCAGATGGTATTGTTCTGGCCAGCCCCAATTATTTTCATAATGTCAGCACTCAGATGAAGTCTTTTATTGATCACTGCAGTGTTGTTGTGCCACTGCCAGATGCTGAAAGGAAAATATGGGGCCGTGGTTGTTAGCTCCGGTGGCCCGATGTTTGAACCGGTGGAGAAATATCTTTTTGATGTGCTGCAGATGTTTGGCATCTGGTCTGTTGGCAGTGTCTGTGCGTCCGGTCCTCAGATGCAGGATGAGGATGAAAATTCCTGGCTGATGCAGGAGGCGTCAGACCTTGAAAATGGTTGGTGAAAGCGATTGAGATTAAAGAGACTTTTCTAGAACAGGAGGAAGGTCTCCTGATCACTTTTGAAGCAATGAGGATGATGATACAGCTTTATGAGATCGAGTGGAATTTTGAGTATGATTACTTGAAAAAAAATCATGGGTTTTTCGAGTAAATTGTGTTTATATTTTCAATAAGGAAGTACGAATAAGTCTCACATTTTTTTAAATGTGGACATTAAAATTAATGGTAAAGGATAAATCGGAAATTATTTAAACTTTGGAGGCGTGACATATGTTTTTAACTATCATAATGGGGCTGGTAATCGCTATTATCTGTTTAGTTGTTATAATTGTTTTGATTGCCCTGTATTTAAGAAAAGAGGGTGATATAGAGTTTGTAAAATATGATTCATATACCAAAGAGGTCCTTGCTGGTTATGAGAAACTGGCGCTCCATGAGCTTAAACCGGAGTATAAAGTGCTTCAGCCCTCTAAGTATCCTTTTTTTAATCTCTTTAAA
Source organism: uncultured Thermodesulfobacteriota bacterium (assembly GCA_964387595.1). Lineage (GTDB taxonomy): Bacteria > Desulfobacterota > WTBG01 > CAIYCZ01 > CAIRTM01 > JAHEEI01. Next base: position 30,310 of record CAYLYF010000035.1, read on the forward strand.
TTTATTATAAACAGTGAAGAGGGAAACAAACTGAAGCGGGTAAACGCTATTAATGCCTCTATGCTAATCTTTGTAAGGATGTATACCTTCCTGATTCGTCCTGATTATAAGTATAATCTGCCGATCTTATCCGTGGATATTGTTTTTGTGGGGAAAAAACGGACGTTTATTATAGAGGTGATAGATCCGGCAAAAATCGAAGGGGAGAACAAGGAAAAATATTATAATGTGATGCGGGAAAAAGCAAAAGATGTTTCCGCACTTGAGGAAAGGCATACCCGGGATTGGTACTGGAATTATATTATGGATTTTAGTATTCATAAAAAAACAGATAATAAAAATGATGAACTTTTGTTTGATGTCTATAAAAGCTATTTGAAAGCCTATCTGGACATGGCAAAAAAGGCTGATGAAGTATCTCCGGAACAAAGTGAAGAACTTAAAGCCGGGTTTGAAGAATATGTTTCCAATTTACTGTCAAAGGGAGGCACGGCTGTTGAGGTTTTTGAAAAAATGCTTGGGAAAGAAGGTAAAAAGGAATATGTCCGGACCGTTATGTTCGGTCTTGATTAAGGTTTTCTAAAATTGAATGCCCTCATAGGGGGGAACTTTTTATTTTTAAAATATTATTTTAGACGTTGATTAATCTGATTTAAATTTTTTCCAAAAGGCTGTTTCATTAAAATTGCAGCAGTGCCCGGCTGCCCTAATGGTATAAAAAACCGGTTCGATTTTAATGAGCCTGCTGCCGGATGCTGAACGGAAAATAGGGGGCAGTTGTGGTAAGTTCAGCTGGACTTTTTTTTGAATCGGTGGAGAAGGTGGGCTTTCTAACTAAACAGCGTTTTTTCTACAATTTCTACCTTGAAAGGATCCGCCTTTGCGAATCGACCTTTTATTCTTTCACCAGGGCCAAATAATTATTTCCTTTTTTATCGCGGTTTCTATACTAAGTGCATAATTATGGTGTAAATATGGAATATCTAGACATTTTCAAACCTATTAATTGTAATTAAATAATATTTTTTACAATGTATTGACTGATTATTTTATATTTTTTGTTTTTTCTTGACTTGGCCTAAAATCCTTCATATAAGGGTAATAATACCAAACGTAGGGTTTTATCTAATATATAAGTTAGGTCTCACTTTTTACGGAGTAAATGTGTATGGATCGAGAGAAGAGTAAGGGTAGCGTCGGGAGCTCAAGTTTATCGAAAACTACGAGTTCGGGCACATCGAGTTCCAGAGGGGACTTCGGGACTTCTGGCACTCATACTACTACTACATCTGGCTCATCAAAGACAACCTCGACTATAGATCCGTCTCACATTATTGATGGCACAGCTAATTTGGATATAAAGATAACAGAATCTGATGATAATCAACTTATTTTTAAACAAAGAGGTAAATTTGATTTAATGACCAAAATTGCCATGATATTTCAACTAGTGTTATGGGGAGGAATTTCAATTCTCGCCTACATAGCCTTTAAACCTTTATATTCTTGCTCGGTTTCACCAATTATTGCGTCCTCATTCAATCCAAAAATTGATTTATAACAAGGCGTTTTAATTCCATTAATCTTGGGCTTACTAAGCAGTATTCTTGCCACCATTATTGTGCTTATCACTCGAGAGTTTTTTTATCGCATTCGTGATTATTTTCCAGCCGGTGCTTTGTTTCGCGGTATTGCTAGAGTTTCAGACCCATGTTTGATATTCACTTTAAGAATGAAAGATACAGCGCAAAGTGGTGATTTTATAACACCCATTCTCGCATCGCAGTTCAGTCCTAGCGGACGTGAACGCTCTCCGAAATCCGCTCCGTAACATGCACCAATCGTTATGAGGTTCTCATGAAAATATTCTTTTCAAATTACAGAGGAGTACTTACCTAGTAAAACCGTCTTGAAATGATCAATAGACAAACAGGAATTCATTTTCTATTCGAGAACATACTATGGAACAAATCACTAAAGCCGACCGCTAAAGCGGCGGCTTAGTTCCACCGTTATGCAGTAAAATTATTAGAACTGAAGGAAATATGGAACTTATATCAGAAGAATTGGTGGAAGAAACCTAGCAAGAAGTTGTCGGCTTTACTTCAAAGCAGATGAGCAAAAGAATGAAAGAGATTTCAAAAAAAAAGTCACATTTATTGGCTTTTATGATGGAATTCACCCAAGATCTGGATCAGGAAGTTAGAGAACTATCTATTTACATGTTTTACAATATATTCAGAATGTTTATAAAAAGTCACCATACCTCCGGCAAAGCCGGAGGCTTGTACTGTGAACCGCTCAAAGCGGTTATAAAAGCATGAACCCCCTAAAGGGGGTCAAAATAGTTTCAACTGATCTATTTTTCGGTCGGTATCTTCTTGTTTCTTGATGTATTTTTTTACAGTCTCTTCATCTCTGCCAACTGTTGATACAAAATATCCCCTAAGCCCAAAAGTTTTGACCTGTGAAATTATGCCGCCGTCCTGCATACGTTCTGGCAATATGTATTGCGCTTTTCCCTTTGACATAACCGACAACTTGAGACACCGCATATTTCGGAGGAATTGATATCAACAGGTGAACGTGGTCCCCCATAAGATGCCCTTCTATTATATTGCATTCCTTTTGCAATGCCATTTCTCTCAAAACTTCTCCAAGGTATCTTCTCAGATTACCGTATATTACCTTCTTCCGGTATTTCGAAATCCAAATTAGATGGTACTTGCAATCCCATGTCGTATGGTTTAACTTATTATAATTGTTCATCGAAAGCCTCCTCCTTTGTGATCTTTGAGCGGTTCACATTATTGGAGGTTTTCGTATATTCCCGGAAATGTCAAACTTTGGGAGTCTCCCCGGCAAAGCCGGGAGCTTAGCCAATATAGTTATATGGTTCGGTAAAAAAACAGGTCGAGAAAGATAGGCTCCAAAGAATACTGCACCTACAGTTCTCAAAAAAACCGCTGGCAATACTGCGAA
>CAYLYF010000036.1:0-10664 GCA_964387595.1 uncultured Thermodesulfobacteriota bacterium
TCCCAGAAGAAATATTCAGCAAAAGAAATAAAAAACATGCCAAATAATGCCATCATACTTATGCTGTAAAGCAGATAGGTATGCAGCCGATTCCGGAAAAACATGTTCGGGACAATTGCAAGATAAACGATTAGCAGGGCTATTGCGTAAGAAAAAGTTACTGCATCAAAAAAAAGGCCCATACCGTATATCTTAAGGATCAGCCCCAAAGAGCTGTCTATGTCCCTGAAACTCTGGAAAAAAAGAACTGTCCGGGTTAGGGCGGAAACCGTAATAAATACAAAAAAAAGTGCGTATGCGGTTCCAAAACGGCTTTCAAAAAATCTTTTCATCTTTCACCTTTCTAAACGGGTTACCCGAAACTGGTATATTAATTTTATTACAGAGTCTTAAATCATAGGCTGAATTATGTATTAATGTAGCAGTTCAAAATGAAGCAAACATGAAAGATATATTAATTTTTTTTAATTATGTTCTGTTTTTAATACGGCTTGATAATAAGAGGTTTTATGTAATAATACGCTAGGGGCTACAGACAGCTAAATTCTGATAGTCTTGATCCTGATGGGTGCCTGGTGCGAAGCAGAAACTTCGTACTAATAAAAAAATGAAATAACAGGTGCAAAACAAAAGCGGCAGGTTCATCATGGTGGGAATAATGCAAACAAAATAAGGATTTTTGTAACAGGAGAGGTGTTTTTTATTGACATTGACCTTTTAATGGGTGCCAAACCTTTAAAAATGATGTTTTTTAATGTTACTCCTGATTAACTGAATTAGATCCCAGCTTCTATTTTCCTTTAAATTAAAAAAGCCCTCACAGCTATTATCCTGGAGGGTTTTTTCATATCATTTAATTAAACTATAATTTATTTCTTTTTCTTCTTAGCAACTTTCTTTCTTATTGATTACTTGTTATTTACCTCTCACAACCATTTTGAGACGCTCTGCCGGTAGATCTGTTCTTTCGGGACATATGGGCCTTTCATCCGTTCCCTGACCACAGCAGGTGATATGTAAGTATTTGTGTATCAACAAGAACTTAACATTCCCTCTAGAGAGAATTTAGACACTATATATAGTATTCAAAGAAGATCCATACACAGGATATCCACAATTTTGATAATTATAACTTTACAAATCCATATGCCTCTTATTAATCCTGATACTGCTGACCTTATTGGACAGAGCTAATGTAAACATCGGTTCTATTCAAAGACTCCTGGGACATGAAAACCGATCAACAACTGAAATTTATTTACACTCAATTAATGAATCCGAACGGGAAGCAATAAAGGTTTTTGATGAAATTGCAAAAAAGTCACACACTAATTCACACACCAGCGTCAAATAAAAAAAGAGGTTATCAGCATCACATCGCTAACAACCTCATTTTTCTTAGCTTTTGGCGCGCCTTGCAGGATTCGAACCTGCGACCTACGGATTCGTAGTCCGTCACTCTATCCAACTGAGCTAAAGGCGCAATTTATATTTAAAATTTAATCTGAAATAATAACCTTTTTCAAGGTTAAGGTCAAGATGGAAAAAATATTCTTGCTAAATCGAACCATTGATGACCTTCATCTTGGAGATTTCAACATACCTTTTTCTGGCCCGCTTGTTTTTAGGATCGATCTTTAAAATGGCCTCATACTCTTTTTTTGCCTTGGACAGCTTGCCCAGATTTTCATAAAGGTCCGCAGTTTTCTGGTGCCATATGATCTTTTTGGGTTCGATCTTTGAAAGCGCCTGGTAGGCCGAAAGCACCTTCCACTTGCTCTTTAACTTGTCATAGGCAATACTTGCGATCGCCTCCCATGCCGCCTTGTTCTTTTTATCGACCTTTACAACTTTATCATAGGTGTTAACCGCACTATGCCACTTTTTATCCTTCTCATAGGCATCGGCAAGGTTAATCAGATAACCGGTATTTTTGGGTTTTAATGCAACAGCACTTTTATAATTCTTGATGGCATCTTTTACTTTTCCCTTTTTCTCAAGCAGCAGACCCAGGTTATTATAAGCCGCATCATTTTTACGGTTGAGTTTTATACTCTTTACATAGTATTTGGCAGCCTTGTCATAGTCCTTTCCTTTTTCATAAATATGGGCAAGCTGAAGACAGATCGCGGCATTTCCGGGCTTTAGTTTTTCAGCCTTCTCCGCAGACTCGGCAGCCAGCTTTTTATTATTCATCTTAAGGTAAAGATCAGAAATATAAAGGTAAAGGTCGGGGTTTTTAGGATCTAGTTCAATGAGTACCTTTGTGTTCCTGGCAGCTCTTTTCCACTGCTTATCATGTTCATAGATTTTTATAAGTCTCTGCCTTGCATCGAGATGCTTTCTGTTTTCATTCAGAGACTTTCTGTAAAAGGTAAGCGCACTGCTCCTTGAAAACACCTGTTCCGCGAGAATACCGCCCTGATAATAATATTCATCTGACTGAGACGTATCTGCCTCCCCAAGTTTTTCATAAATATGAACAAGCCTTTTTTTCACCCCTCTCTTTTTGTACAGTTTAACCAGGGCTTTTAAAGCCATTACGTTTTTTGGATTTATTTTTACAACGGCTTCAAACTCTGATGAGGCCGATTTCAGCTTCTTCTCGCTTTCATAAAGATGTCCCAAAGCGATGTGCACATCTTCTGAATCAGGATCAAGGGAAACAGCCTTTTTATAACAGTCCACCCTTACGCCCTTGTCATCAGCTGACTCCGCTCTTTTAATCCAGCCCTTCGAATCCATCTCAAGTGAAAAGGACAGTTTACCAACAGCCTCGCCCTTTTGGGATATGGTAATTTCATAAGATGTCTTTTTTTCGGGCTGAAGAAAAACAGTCAAATCCTCATCATTTATAACCGGTTTTGAAACGCCGTCTATTTGAAACACAATATCATCAGGAGGAAACAGCCTGTAGAAACCGGCCATCACCGTTCGCTTGTATATTATTCCATCATTGTAATTAACTTTAAAGGATTCACCGTCTTTGACCCTAAGCTCTTTTTCCGGCAAAACGAACTCAACACGGTCAAGGGATCTGTCAAAAGAAGACCCGAACAGGAAAAAGCAGGCAAAAAGAACACCCGCCAAAATCAAGGCAGAAATAAGGATGATCTTCACGGCCGGCTTGTCATCCGGCTTTCTCAAAGATGTCCTTTCCTGAGGGGTCTTTATCCCTTCCGTTTCAAAATCAATTTTTTTATCACGGCCCTTTAATTCAGAAGGCCTGGTGCCAAAACCTACTTTTTTCATAAGCAGCGGATTGTTCTTCTCTCAAGACATTATTAAAATTAAAACGTTTATTTGGTTCTGATATGTTTTAAGATAAAAGTTTTTCTTTTGCGGCCTCTGACAGAGGCTCATAGGCGAGCTGCCCGGTCACCTTTTCAAAGGCTTTGCAGTTAGGGCACAGTTTTCTGTCTATATATTTCGTAAAAAGATATGCCAGACCGCTTTGATTCTTACGCGCACGGCTGCATATCGGACACTCTAAACATTTAAGCGCTTTTTTCTTTAAAAGATCCATCTCTTTTCCCATGAGACAACTCCTTAACTTTTATCAAGGCCCACAAGCCCTGATTTGCAAAAAGTGCTTTCCCTGCAGGTCTGTGCATTACATCCATAAAGGCCGAGATTTAGATACCGTTCACCCCGATCAGGAGCGATGGTCACAACACATGCGCCTGAATTTTCTTCAAGTACTTTAAGCGATGCAAACAGATTGGCTCCTGATGAGACACCTGCCATGATGCCTTCTTCTGTGGCAAGACGCCGTGACATGTCCATCGCCTGTGTTGTCGGAACACTGATCACACTATCTATTATATCACGGTTGTTTTCAACAATTTCCGGAACAAACCCCTCACCGATCCCCTGAATGCCGTGCATTCCCGCACTGCCGCCCAAAAGAACGCTGGATTCTTCAGGCTCAACCGCAACGACCTTGCAGTCCGGATATTTCTCCTTAATGGCCAGAGCAGAACCGATAAGTGTACCCCCGGTTCCAACACCCGCAACAATAAAATCTATATCGTGATGAACCTGTTTTAAAATCTCGCTGCCCGTATATACTCTGTGCGCCTCAATATTATCCGTGTTTCCGAACTGATCCGGAAGCCATGCCTCAGGATAAACATCTTTAAGCTCCTCATAACGCTCGATCGCGCCTGAAACATCGAGTTCCTTTGGCGTTATCACGATCCGCGCACCGAAAGCTCTCATCATCTGTCTGCGCTCAATACTCATATGCTCCGGCATAACTGCAATAAACTCATATCCCTTTACAGAAGAAAGCATTGAAAATGCGATACCGGTATTTCCGGTGGTCACTTCAAGGATTTTACCGCCCGGTTTAATCAGCCTTTTTTTCTCCGCCTGTTTAAGCATATAAGCAGCCATCACATCCTTTATGCTGCCACTTGGATTTAAAAGAGACATCTTTAAATAAATAGTTCCTTTTTTATCTCCTATATGAGAAAGTTTTACGACTTTCGTATTACCAATAAGCTTCGATAGTGTTTCCATATTCCGACTTTCCTTTATTAATTTTCAGAACAGATAATAGCAGATAAGCTACAAACAGTAAAAAAATATTTGCGGTTTGCGATCAATTATTTACAGCCCATGCGCCTGTGCGCATTTCTTTTGCCTGTTTTTCAGCATCCAGATAGGTGTCTTTCATAAAAGGCGCTAAAGACGCCATATCCGCTTCTGCAATCCCCCTTTTTACCATCTCAAGTCCAATGGACATACCGGACCGAGAACAGATCATTCCGTTCACAATACCGTCATACTCACCGATAACAGGTCTATACTTAAGACGAAGGGGAGTGTGTTTAAGAAAAGCCCAAAATTTGTTAATATCTTTTCTGGGCACGTTTTTTAAGGCTTTTTTAATATCTTTCAGTCTTACCGTATAGATCCTGCCGTCAGTCTCCACCCGCAGGATCATTTTATTTAAGTTAAAAGAAGAAAAACACACCGGAAACACAGAAACTTCTATTAACCGTTTAGAATATTTTTCAGGCACTTTTTCTGTTGAATTTGTAATATGAACGGTGCCCAGCTCATCCTGATATTTAAAAACCTTTGTTACAGAAGCTGAACAGTCAGAAATCTCCGGTTTAACTTTATCCTCATCAACAGGCGATTCATCCTTTTCATTTGCAGGCTTTTTCTTTGCAGGATCCAGCATCACCACCCTGGAATTTATACCTTTTTTGCTAATGACTGATTCTGCATACGCTTCAGCTTCTTTTTCAGTTAAAAACTGTCCTATTCTGACCCTGTAAGCTTTCTTATCTTTATTTTCTTTAATTTTTTTCAGATAAGCATCTACACCCTGCTCTTTAAGCTGTTTTACCAACTTTTTTGCATATTCTTTATCCGTTGTGGAAAGTACCTGAATGGTATATTTCCCCTTATCCTTAAAAAAAGAGGCCTCGCAGTTTTTCAGGGAGTAAAACAGCAAAATATTGATAAAAAACAAAAAAAGTAAAAACTTTTTTGATTTAAACTTCATTCTATCGGTGACTCCTGTTTTAAGGCTATTTATTTACTTTAATCATAAATTATAACGATATACCTTCCCATAAAATGTTTCAAGTTTTTTATCACACAAGCCAAAACAATCGAATTTACACATAAACATCACAATTTCTTGTAACTTTTTTCATATTATTTCTCTTTATTGAATTACACTTTAAGGCAAAAGCACAATATGGGGTGACGTCCACCAATATTACACACAATATATTGTATTACATTATTTTTATTTTTCTACAGAACATATTGAAAAAACTTTATTTTTCCCTTGACAAGGGTAATATAAAATACTATATTTTGTCGTAAAGTGGAGTATTGTGGGTTCAAGTGGTTAAAACAACCAAGGGAGGCCAAATGTTCAGGGGAAGAACAGACCAGACCATAGACCCGAAAAGCCGCATCATATTGCCGGTCAGGTTTCGCGATCTGATGCAGGAAAAATATGACAGCGCACTGGTCATTACCTGTTTTGACAACTGTCTGCTGGCCTATCCCACTGATGAATGGGAAGATGTTCAGGAAAAGATCCGAAAACTCCCCTCCGGAGACAGCAGTGTCAGATCTTTCAAACGTTCTATTATTGCCAGCGCAATGGACTGCAAAGTGGATAAACAGGGCCGCGTTCTGATACCCTCCAGCCTGAAAACGTATGCAAACCTTGAAAGAGACATTGTTATCGCCGGAATGATAGATCACTTTGAGATCTGGAACGGGGAACGGTTCTACGAAAGCATCCAGAATGTTCAGGATTTTGGAAAAAGTGAAAAACACAGCAGCATTATTGATGATCTCGGTTTTTAGACAGGGGAAGAGGTATGAACATAAAACACATACCTGTTCTTCTAAACGAGACGCTGGATCATCTAAACTGTAAAAAAGACGGGGTATACATAGACGCAACCGTAGGACACGGCAATCATGCACTGAACATACTTAAAAGATATCCTGAGATAAAGATGCTGGTGGGTATTGACCATGACACAGAAGCAATAGAGCGTACAAAAAACAAATTAAAAGAATACAAAGATAAAACGACCCTGTTACATGGAAACTTCAACAAACTTAATACCATTCTTGAGGAATCTGGAATTCAAAATATAGACGGGATACTTTTTGACCTCGGCGTGTCTACTGCGCAACTCATTGATCCCTCAAGAGGGTTTAGTTTTAACTCAGAAGGCCCTTTGGATATGAGAATGGACATAAACACACCGCTGAGTGCAAAAGACCTGTTAATAAAGCTTTCTGCCAAAGAAATCGAAGATATCCTTCACAATTACGGTGAGGAACGCTGGGCAAAGAGAATAGCCCTCCGAATAAAAGAAAACCTCGAAGAAAGATCCATCGGAACCACCAGAGAACTTGCGGACATCGTCTATTCCTCAATACCAAAGAAGTTTCATCCGAAAAGGATCCATCCTGCCACAAAAACTTTTCAGGCATTACGAATCGCAGTCAATGATGAACTTAACTCAATAGACAAAGGCCTTGACAGCGCCCTGGGTTTGTTAAACAAGGGCGGCAGAATCTGTGCCATCTCTTTTCATTCACTTGAAGACAGGATCGTTAAAAACAGGTTTAAATACTGGGCCGCTGAATGTATCTGTCCCAAAAGCATACCGATTTGTGTATGCGGCAAAACAAGCACCGTAAAAATTATTACCAAAAGACCGATTTGCCCTTCTGAAAAAGAAATAGGTGAAAACCCAAGGTCCCGAAGCGCAAAACTAAGAGTTGCTGAAAGGATATAAGCACTGATGATAAACAGCTCCACAGCTTCTGGAAAATTTATTCACACAAACTTTCTGGCACGCCAGCATATTAAAGGAGATAAAGAGCAGGCCAGGAAAACATCTTTTTTCATGATTGCTATGGGCGTAATTCTAATGATGAGCTTTTTTGTGTTTGTATGGACAAGGATCTGCGTCTTAAATACCGGCTACCAGATATCAGAAGCCATAAAAACGCAGGAAAGCTATCTACAGGAAAACAGAAAACTAAAAATCGAACGAGCATCACTTACCGCTCCGTCACGGATAGAAAAATATGCAAAAAATAAACTCGGCATGATTGCCGCAAAAAACAACCGGGTAGTGGTTTTAAAATGGTAAAGCTTAAAAACCGTTCTGAAATAATAAAAAATATCCGGTTTATCGGACTCCTGTTTTTTGTACTGTTTTTCATCATAGGATTCAGAGGATATTCGCTTCAGGTCCTAAGTGCAGACAAACTCAGCAAAATAATAAGAAACCAGAGTGAAAGAAACATAGAACTGGCGCCCAAAAGAGGCACCATATATGACAGAAACGGCTCAGAACTTTCAGTGAGCATTGAAGTCGAATCACTTTTTGCAAGACCGCACAAAATCAAGGCTAAAAGTTTAACTGCGATTAAGATGGCGCGTATTCTCAGCATATCTCATAAAGAAATATTAAAAAAATTTGGTAAAAACAAAAAATTCGTCTGGATCAAACGGCAAATCCCACCGGCAGAGGCTTTAAAAATAAAGAAACTTGAGATAGAAGGACTTGGCTTTGTTGAAGAATCTCAACGCTTCTACCCGAACAAGGAACTGGCAGCACAGATGATCGGATTTGTCGGCACAGACGCGAAAGGCCTTGAAGGCCTTGAGTTTGAATACCAAAATGTACTCCAGGGCACACCCAGATATCTGTTCGTAAACAGGGATGCTCATGGCAGACAACTTTTTACGGAAGGGATCAATACATCGGAACATGTACGGGGAAATGATATCACCCTGACCATTGATAAAAACATCCAGTACATCGCAGAGAAAGAACTTCAGGCTGCGATATCCGTATCCGAGGCAAAAAGCGGTATTGCTATTGTTATGGATCCCTTAACCGGAAGAGTACTGGCCATGGCAGTTGCCCCCCTGTTCAACCCGAACCAGTTCTCAAAATACAGATCAGAGACTTGGAGAAACAGGGCAATAACAGATGTATTTGAGCCAGGCTCGACATTTAAAACCTTTCTTATGGCCTCTGCCCTTGAAGAAAACATCATAAAGCCCAAAGATATTTTCTTCTGTGAAAACGGATCCTACCGTATTGCAAACAGGGTTATTCATGACACCCATCCCCATGGATGGCTCAATGTAACAAGAATACTCAAATATTCCAGTAATATCGGCGCCAGTAAAATTGTCCGTCATCTGGGCAGCGAACTTTTTTATCAGCATATTAGAAAATTTGGATTTGGAGAAGAAACCGGAATCGAGTTTCCTTCGGAAGCCATCGGATTCATTCCCCTTCCCTATCGATGTTCTGAACACACTAAAAGCTCAATAGCCTTCGGCCAGGGAATATCCGTCACTCCACTACAGCTTGCAACTGCCTATAGTGCTATTGCAAACGGCGGCCTCTATATGAAGCCGTTTTTCGTTGACAAAATAACCAGCCCCAACGGAATGATCATTCAGGAAACAGACCCGCAGGTTTTAAGAAGAGTGACTTCTAAAAGAACCGCTCAGACCGTAAGAAATATGCTTAAAAGCGTGGTATTAACGGACGGAACCGGTAAGAAAGCCCAGACCACATCTTACACTGTCGCAGGTAAAACAGGGACCTCTCAAAAGATTGATAAGAAACTTAAGATCTATTCAAGGAAAAAGCTGATCGCTTCATTTGCCGGTTTTGCCCCAGCAGACGATCCGGCAATAACCGTACTGGTAATAATAGACGAACCCAAAAAAAAGAAGTCCGGAGGAGCCATCGCTGCTCCCGCATTCAGTCGAATAATAGAGCAGACACTGAATTACCTTCACATCACTCCAGACAAACAGCCTCAATATAATTATGAGAAATGGCGGGAAGCGCATAACCCGGGACCAAAGGATAAGATCAAGGGATGATACTAAAAAAACTCATAGACGGTCTGGATGAAAAGGAATTGTACGGAAACGTAGACACCGATATTTCCGTAATCACAGTTCATTCAAAAGACGCGGGTGAGGGCACCCTTTTTATCGCCATACCCGGAACAAATATTGACGGCCATGATTTCCTCGAAGACGCCTTCAATAAGGGAACCAGAGCTTTTATCACGGAGAGCCCCTTTGATAAACCGGAGATCACAAACATTGTTGTCCCGGACTGCAGATCAGCTCTCACAAAGCTTGCATCTACATTTTATGATCATCCGTCAAAAGACCTCACCCTGATCGGCATTACCGGCACAAACGGCAAAACAACCACAGCCTTTCTGATAGAAGCCATACTCAGGGAGGCAAAATTACCGACAGGCCTTTTAAGCACGATCAAATATTGTTTTGGGACACAGATCCTGACGGCATCACATACGACACCGGGACCGCTTGAGCTGCAAAAAATACTTCGTGAAATGGTTGATTCCGGAATCACACATGCCGTAATGGAAGTTTCTTCACATGGTTTAAAACAAAAAAGAGTTTCAGACAACCATTTTGACACCGCCATTTTCACCAACCTGACCCCGGAGCATCTTGATTACCATAAAACAATGGGTGATTATTTAAAAGCCAAAGAAATTTTATTCACAGAACTTTTAAGCAGAAGCATCAAGAAAAATCCCACAGCAATAATAAATATCGATGACCCGTCAGGACAGCTCCTGATAGGCAAAATAAGAAGAGACACAATTACATTCGGGATCAACAGCGGAAACATCCGCGGAGAAAACATTGAAGTCTCGTTAAACGGAATTAAAGCCGATATCGTCACTCCAAATAAAAGATTCTCTGTCGAGTCAAAACTTATCGGGCGTTTCAATATATACAATATTCTTGCGGCAGCGGCTGCTGCTGTTTCTCTGGGTATATCTTCAGAAGCAATAAAAGCAGGGATAAAAAAATCAGAAGATATCCCCGGCAGAATGGAAAAAATAACAAACAATAAAGGCATAAAAGTATTTATTGATTATGCACACACCGGCGATGCCCTTAAAAATGTACTTAAAACAATAAGAGAGCTGACAGATCAAAAAATAATAACAATATTCGGATGCGGCGGTGACAGGGACCGGGAGAAAAGACATGTTATGGGGAAAATAGCAGCACATTACAGCACCCTTCTTTTCATCACCTCCGACAACCCCCGGACAGAAGACCCTGAAAAAATAAT
>CAYLYF010000036.1:10764-17395 GCA_964387595.1 uncultured Thermodesulfobacteriota bacterium
CAACAACAATCATCGCCATAACAGGAAGCAACGGAAAGACAACAACAAAAGAAATGGCATTTAACATACTCAAAAGAAAATTAAAAACCATAAAAAGTCCGGGAAACTGGAATAACCTCATCGGGGTACCGCTTTCCCTGTTTCAGCTTGACGGTAACCCGGACGCGGCAATTATTGAAATGGGCATGAGTGAAAAAGGCGAGATAAAAAGACTTGCAGAAATCGCTGAACCGCAAATAGGGCTGATCACCAATATCGGCCCCTCTCATCTTGAAAACTTCAACGGCATTGACGCCATAAAGGATGCCAAGGGAGAGCTTTTTGATCATCTAAAGCAAGGGAATACCGCAATAATAAATAATGATGACATCAGAGCGACGTCCCTTAAGGGCAATACGCCTGCAAAGATACTTTCATTCGGGATAAAAAGGGGTGACATCCGCTCTGAAAATATCAGCGAAGATACGAGCGGCATGGAATATGACCTTATGATCGGAGATAAAAAAAGGCATATAAAAACAGACCGTCCGGGCAAACTGTTTTTATCAAATGATCTCGCAGCAGCATCGATCGCCCACGCAGCGGGAATTGGCATTGAGGATATTAAAAAGGGCCTGGAAGAATCAATCCCTGTACAGGGAAGAATGGAAAGAATACAGGCGGGAGACATCACCATTATAAATGATACCTATAATGCAAACCCTGTTTCAATGGAAGCAGCTCTTACCGAACTGTCAAAAATGTCCGGGCATGCGCATAGAATTGCAATACTGGGCAGTATGCTCGAGCTGGGAACAGAATCTGATAGATTCCACACAGAACTGGGTGAAAAAGCGGCGGAATCAAACCTGGACTACCTTTTCTTATTCGGCGGTTTTGCGCCTTTCATAAAAAAAGGCGCAGCTCATGCAGGCATGCCTGAAAACAAAATCTGTATATCAGAAAATATCCAAGAACTTAACCTGAGCGTTAAAAACCGGTTAACCCAAGGCGACGTCATACTCATCAAGGGTTCAAGAGGAATGCAGCTTGAACGAGTGGTAACCTCTATACTGGACAACCGGGCTACAACTTAGCACAGATGTAAGGACAAAAGAATGATTTATAATTTACTATATCCGCTTCACGAATATTTTACGGTCTTTAATGTATTCAAATATATTACATTCAGGGCAATCTATGCCACTGTAACCGCTCTACTCCTGACTTTGCTGCTTGGACCGGTCTTCATTGCGAAGCTCAAAAAAATAGGCTGTGCACAAAATGTCAGGGAAGACGGCCCGTCAACCCACCTAATAAAAGAAGGGACGCCCACCTCAGGCGGACTTTTAATCCTTTTTTCCATCATCATCTCTTCTCTTTTATGGGCTGACATTACAAACCATTATGTATGGATAATGCTGTTTTCTCTTGTCGGTATGGGCGCGATCGGATTTCTGGATGACTATAAAAAAATAAAGTACGGCAACAGCAAAGGAATCAAGGCAAGAGAGAAACTTTCACTTCAGATCATTGTCGCTTCAGTTATTGCTGTTCTTCTCTACCTGGAGCCCAATTTCAATACGCACTTAAGTTTTCCGTTTTTTAAAAATATCCTTCCGGACCTGGGCGCTTTTTATCCTTTTTTTGTTGTATTTGTTATTGTGGGCGCATCAAACGCAGTAAACTTAACAGACGGGCTTGACGGACTGGCCACCGGTCTTGTTCTGATCGTCTCCGCCACTTATCTGCTTTTTGCTTATATCACCGGACACTTCGGGCTGGCAGAATATCTTAAAGTTACCTATATACCCGGAACCGGTGAACTCGCAATTATCTGCGGGGCAATGGTTGGCGCATCAATGGGATTTCTATGGTACAACACGCATCCGGCTCAGATCTTTATGGGCGATGTGGGTTCACTTGCGCTGGGAGGATCTCTAGGGACAATCGCTGTTATCACCAAACATGAAATACTTCTTGCCGTTGTTGGCGGTGTCTTTGTGGTTGAAGCCCTTTCCGTAATATTCCAGGTCGGTTCTTTTAAACTCCGTAAAAAAAGAATATTTCAGATGGCGCCGATCCATCATCATTTTGAATTAAAGGGCTGGGCTGAACCAAAAATAATTGTAAGATTCTGGATAGCAGGCATTGTGCTTGCGCTCCTTGCTATAAGTACACTCAAATTAAGGTAGGTAAAGTGGATCTTTCAGGGAAAAAAGTTCTTGTTGCAGGAGCCGGTAAAACAGGTATCTCAACCGCACGCTTCCTACTTCAGAAGGGCGCGCAGCTGACCGTTGCAGACACCAACATACATGCGGAAATTCCCGAAGATATCAAACAAAGCACCGCGAAAACCATAAGGGGTCCCCATGAAAACAGCATATTTACTGAGCAGGACCTTATCATCATCAGTCCGGGGATACCGCTTACCATAGAACCGATAGCAAAAGCGATATCAAACGGGATCAAGGTTATAAGCGAAATAGAACTGGCATCTCTTTTCACCAAGACGCCAATTATTGCAATAACAGGAACCAACGGCAAGACGACAACGACGACCCTGCTACAGCATATTTTTGAGACCTGCGGAAAAAAAGTCTTTACCGGCGGAAACATAGGCACTCCCCTGATCGAATATGCCTCAGGCGTTCAGGATGCAGACTACATCATTGCCGAAATCAGCAGCTTTCAGCTTGAAACAATTTATAAATTCAGACCCTGTATCAGTATTCTGTTAAACATAACCGAAGACCATCTGGACAGATATGATCTATTTGACGATTATGTCTCAGCAAAAAACAACATATTTAAAAACCAGCAGAAAACTGACACCGCCATCATTAATATGGAAGATGATATAGCCGTTACGCTGGCCGAAAACATAAATGCAGATGTTTACTTTTTCAGTACCCAAAAAGAAATTAAAAACGGAGCCTTTTTTAAAGACGGGTTTCGATTCACAAAAAAGAACGATGAAGCATTTATCGCCGAAAATGGAATTCACTTAACCGGAGAGCATAACAGAGAAAACATCCTGGCAGCTGTCTCCGCAGCAAACATCTGCGGCCTGCCGATCAAAAAAACAACAGAGGCACTGCAGACATTTAAAGGCCTTCCCCACAGAATGGAATTTGTAGATTCATTAAAGGGAATTGATTTTTATGATGATTCTAAAGCAACAAACGTGGGCGCCTGTCTTAAATCTATTACCAGCATAAAGCCTCCGATCATTCTTATCGCAGGGGGAAAAGACAAGGGCGGAAGCTACCTTCCGTTAAAAAATAAAATTGCAGAAAACGTTCAGGAACTCATACTCATCGGTCAAGCCCAAAAGAGAATAAAAGAAGAACTTGCATCAACAGTTCCAATGTCAGCGGCTGATACGCTTGAAGAAGCAGTTACCCGGGCATTTAGCAGAGCAAAAGAAGGCTGCTCCATTCTTCTTTCTCCTGCATGCTCAAGTTTTGACATGTTTGACAGCTATGTTCACAGAGGCAATATCTTTAAAACAGCTGTAAAAGCATTAAGAGAAACGGTTTATGAACAATAAAAACCTGACACAAAATTTTATGATATTTATACCGATCTTCCTGGTGGGACTCGGCATTATTATGATTTACAGCTCAAGCTCGATATTTGCCGCTGAAAAATTTAATGACAATGCTTATTTTTTCAAAAAACAGGCTCTTTTCGGGATAAGCGGAATCATATGCATGATTCTTGTTATGAAGATCCCATACTCTTTTTTTAGTAAAATCGCCTATCCACTGTGGTTTCTATGCTTATGTATGCTAATACTTGTACTGATACCGGGCATAGGAACAAAGGTTGGCGGAGCCGTAAGATGGCTGAGGATAGGCCCCCTTTCATTTCAGCCTTCGGAGCTGGCAAAACTTGGCGTAATCATCCTTCTGGCATCATCTTTATCAAAAAAAGAGCATTCAAAGATCAAAACTTTTTCAATCGGGATTCTCCCTCATCTTGTATTTGTGATTCCGGTCTGCTGCCTGATCATTCTTCAGCCGGATTTTGGAACTTCAGTCATCCTCGCATCAGTATTCTTTATTATCCTTTTTACAGCAGGTGCCCCCATCCTGTATTTATCTCTGATGGGCATCATTGCAGCATCAGCAGGCGCCCTTTTAATCGTCTGTAAAGGCTACAGAGTTACGAGACTTCTCGCTTTCCTGAACCCGTGGGAAAACGCCACCGGTTCAGGCTTTCAGATCGTTCAATCCTTTCTGGCATTCGGGTCCGGTGGACTCTGGGGCACAGGACTTGGAAGAGGGACTCAAAAGCTTTTCTATCTGCCTGAACCTCACACAGATTTTATACTCTCTGTTATCGGCGAAGAGATCGGATTTGTCGGTGTTTTAACCGTGATTATACTTTTTGTGACACTGATAGCCTGCGGCATTAATATCGCAATGTGTGCAAATGATCTCTTTGGAACATATCTGGCTCTCGGTATCACAGCACTTATTGGTCTCCAGGCAACAGTAAATATGGCAGTTGTGATGGGGCTTGTTCCCACAAAAGGGACCCCTCTTCCTTTTATAAGTTATGGCGGAACATCACTTTTACTAAACCTTACAAGCGTGGGAATACTTCTTAGTATCTCCAGGCAGTGCAATTTTAAGGTGAGGAAATGAACATCATCATTGCCGGAGGCGGTACAGGGGGACACCTTTTTCCAGGCATTGCCATTGCCAGGGAATTCCTGCGAAAAGACCCTGAAAACAGAATAACCTTTATAGGGACTAAAAAAGGCATTGAGTACCGGGTTCTGCCGGAACTTGGTTTTGACCTAAAGATCATAACTGTAAAAGGGTTTAAGGGAAAAGGTCTTTTAGAAAAGATCAAGGCACTATTTTGTATACCTTACTCTTTTATAAAATCAGCATATTATATAAAAAAGCTCCAGGCAGATATGGTAATCGGACTGGGCGGATACATATCGTTTCCCCCGATCATAGCAGGCACCATAATGAGAAAACCCACAGCGATCCATGAACAGAACAGTTTTCCCGGCTTAAGCAACCGCATCCTCGGTAAAATTGCTGACAAGGTTTTTATCTCAAACAGAGAAAGCAGCCTTTTTTTTAAAAAAGAAAAAACCATTTTATCGGGGCTTCCGATCAGGGCAGAATTTATAAAAAACAACCTGCCGGAAAGAGACACCTCTTTTAACATTCTGGTGATCGGAGGCAGTCAGGGATCACATGAAATAAACAACGCTATTATCGATTGCCTGCCAAAATTAAACAGTTTTAAAGAACGGATAAAGTTTATTCATCAGTCGGGAGAAAAAGATAAAAAAGAACTTATAAAACATTACGCTGAAAATGAGATTTCTGCTGACGTATTGCCATTTATTGACGACATCTACACCTGTTATCAGAAATCAGATCTTGTTATTTCAAGAGCAGGTGCGTCAACTCTTGCAGAAATAGCCTTGTGCGGCAGGGCATCGATATTAATACCCTACCCATATGCAACGAATAATCACCAGGAAAAAAACGGGCGCGCATTTGTTGAAGAAGGCGCATCCGTAATGATCCAATCATCAAGGCTAAGCGGAGAAAAGCTGGCGTCTGTAATTATAAATCTTGAGACCAGACCGGAGCAGATAAAGAAAATGGAAGAGCAGGCAAAAACTCTATCTAAGCCAAAAGCATCTAAAAGGATAACCGATGAATGCTACAAGCTTTCGATTAAGGGGAAACCAGGAAAGAGGCGCCGTTCATAAGGTCAGGATTAAAGATAAGGCTAACCACTTTCTGCTAAACAAACTGCTTGTCCTGAGATATCACGTGAGGAAAAAACCGGCATTAATAAGGGCGATTATTTTTTTTGAATCAGCACTTATAAAAATACATTTAATCAAAAATTAAAAAATTCAAGAAACGGGCCATGTATAAAAAAAACCAACACATACACTTTGTCGGAATAGGCGGAATCGGAATGAGCGGCATTGCAGAGCTGCTTTTAAACCTGGAATATAAAGTAAGCGGTTCCGACCTTAACAAAACAGATCTGACCCAAAGGCTTTCTTCTCTGGGTGCCACGATCTATAAGGGCCATGACAAAAAAAACATTACAGATGCCGACGTGGTTGTTCTGTCGTCTGCAATTAAACCAGACAACCCGGAAGTCGTTATCGCGAGAGAATATAACATCCCGGTAATCCCGAGAGCAGAGATGCTGGCGGAATTAATGAGGCTGAAATACGGTATTGCAGTAGCCGGGTCCCATGGAAAAACAACGACCACATCGCTTGTTGCGTCAGTTCTCGAACATGGCGGAATCGACCCGACGGTTGTCATCGGCGGTAAACTTAACAAAACAAACACAAACGCTTTTCTCGGACAGGGGGATTTCCTGGTAGCAGAGGCAGATGAAAGCGACGGCTCTTTTTTAAAACTGCCGCCCACGATTGCAGTGGTTACAAATATTGACCGTGAACATCTGGATTTCTACAGCGACTTAAATGAAATAAAAGAGACCTTTGTAGAATTTTTAAACAAGGTGCCTTTTTACGGCCTGTCCATAATCTGCATGGATAATGAAAATCTACAGAGTCTTATTCCAAGAATGGAAAAAAGGATACTGACCTACGGATGTTCATCACAGGCTGACCTTCGTGCCC
>CAYLYF010000036.1:17495-33081 GCA_964387595.1 uncultured Thermodesulfobacteriota bacterium
AAAAAAGAATTTCAGATGAAAAAAATCGGTGTCCTCATGGGCGGAATGTCCGCTGAAAGAGAGATATCACTAAAAACCGGTTCGTCGATCCTTGACGCACTTATCAAAAAAAAATACCACGCTGCTGCAATAGACGTTGACATGAATATTGCGGAGGCCCTTAAACAAACCGGTATTGAAACAGCATTTATCGCTCTTCACGGCATGCTGGGTGAAGACGGCGCGATACAGGGGCTTCTTGAGATCGCAAAGATCCCCTACACCGGATCAGGACTGCTTTCAAGTGCTGTCTCAATGAATAAAGAGGTATCAAAAAAAATCTTCAATTATCACGGCCTTCCGACGCCCCTTTTCCAGGCTTTCACATTACAAAAAGAAGATATAGCCGCCATAAGGGAAAAGATCCATATTCCCCTGCCCTTCGTCATAAAACCGTCTGAGGAAGGATCAACCATAGGGATCAGCATCGTAAAAAAAGAAAAGGAAATAAAAAACGCACTTTCTGCCGCCTTTGAATGCAGCAGTGAAATAATTGTTGAAGGATTCATTCAGGGAAGAGAGCTGACCGCCGCTGTACTAAACGGGGAGGCTCTCCCCCTGATCGAGATCATTCCTAAAAGCGGTTTCTATGATTATCAGTCAAAATACACAACCGGCGCTACTGAATATATAGTCGAACCCAAAATGGACAAAAACATGGAATTAACCATTCAGGACCTGGCAGTCAGAGCATACAAAGCACTTAACTGCTGCGGCGCAGCACGTGTCGACTTTATCTTAAGCGAACAAAATGAGCCCTGCATCCTGGAGATAAATACCATACCGGGAATGACAGAAACCAGTCTGTTTCCAAAAGCTGCAAAAAAAGCCGGCATTTCTTTCGAAAGCCTGGTTGAAAAAATACTTCTTCAAGCAACGCTGCATAAAAATAAACGCTGAATAAGAGAGTATAATGAAGCTGCCCAACAAAAGAAAAAGAAAGATCCGAAAGAAAAAAGACCTGCAAAGGTTTAAATCATCACTTCTTTACAGTTGTATTATTGCTATTGTTTTATCTTCTGCAGTTCTTACAGCTTATGGATACAGCCAGGTACAAAAACTGGGTTTTTTCAGGATACAGCACATTAAGGTGTCCGGACTGACAAAATATTCCCGGGAAAAGATAATCTCTTTATCCGGAGTTAAAAAAGGAGCATCCGTTTTTTCAGCAGATCTCGTCAACGGTTCACAAAAGCTTGAATCCGACCCATGGATATACAGATCTGTTATTAAAAAAAAGCTTCCAGATACCATAGAAATCATAATAGAAGAACATGATCCAATCGCCGTAATAAAACTTGATAATTATTATCTCATTGACAAAAACGGAATCATTTTTAAGAAGGCCTCAAAAAAAGAAATCTCTTTACCCAAAATAACAGGTATTACCAAAAAAGATATTTCAAAACAAAACGAAACCGGCCGGATGGTAGATTCAGCCCTTGAGCTGATTAAAATCATGCAAAACAAAAGCATGATTAAAAATGATCTTACAATTGTAATGAATAAAACTTTTGGTCTGACAATATCAAACTATAGGGGAAGCATAAAAACAAGCCTTGGATTTGACAATTTCGGTGACAAACTTTCACTTTTACAAAAAATAAACAACGACCTCACCAGTAAAGGCCTGGCAGCAAAAAGCATAAATATTCAATCTACGGAAAAAGCATACATAACGATTTAGCTCTGCTTTAAAAAAATAGACCTGAAGTGTTTTCAAAGAGGATGAGATATATGGGAAGAAAAAACAGGACAGTAGCAAGCATTGATATCGGCACATCCAAAATAAGCGTGATCATCGGCGAGATCAGCCGTGAGGGTGTCGACATCATTGGCGTCGGTTCCTATCCCTCCCTGGGCATAAAAAAAGGTCAGATAATCAATATGGACAGCACCGTCGACTCCATAAAAACAGCTCTTGAAGAAGCAGAAGCAATGACAGGTATTGACATAAGCACTGCTGTTGTCGGGATCGCAGGCGGGCATATAAAAGGCTTTAAGAATAACGGCGTCGTCGCCGTAAAAGGCAAAGAGATAAAAAACAGCGACATCGTCAGTGCCATTGATGCTGCAAAAGCCATCGTCATTCCGATTGACCGGGAAGTGATTCATATCATTCCACAGGAGTTTCTGGTGGATGATCACGGAGGTATAAAAGATCCCCTGGGAATGTCGGGCGTCAGGCTTGAAGCACGTGCCTATATCATTACCAGCGCAATATCCTCAGTCCAAAACATTGTAAAGTGCGTCAATAAAAATGGAATAAAAGTACAGGAACTTATACTTAAGCCCCTTGCATCAGCTGAATCCGTTTTAACAGAAGATGAAAAAGAGCTTGGGAGCGTTTTAATTGATATAGGCGGCGGAACAACAGACATTGCAATTTTTATCAAAGGGACAGTCAGGCACTGCGCGAGTATACCTATTGGCGGAGATCATATTACCTCTGATATTGCGATAGGAATAAGAACACCGATTTCAGAAGCGGAAGAAATAAAGAAAAAAAACGGTAATGCTTCAAGCCTTGAGATCCCGGACGACGCCATTCTTGAGACCACAAATATCGGCAACAAGAAAAAGCAGGTCATCTCACAAATGACGGTTGCACGCATTATAGAAGCAAGAGTTGATGAGACTTTCGAACTTATTAAAAAAGAGATCACAGAAGCAGGATACATGGATTTTCTGCCTGCAGGCGTCATTTTAACCGGAGGAACCTCTTTACTAAAAGGCATTGCCAAAGAAGCACAGGACATACTTGAGATGCCGGTAAGAATCGGAAGTCCAATTAATATAGAGGGAATAAATGAAGTTAAAAATCCGGTCTATGCCGCAGGTACCGGAATGATCCAGTTTGCTTCAAAGGGAAACATAAACCGTTTCAACAAAAAAGGAGAAAAAAGGAGCCTGCTTAATTTATTTCAAAGAATAAAAGACTGGTTCTCAGAAGCTTTCTAATAAAAACAAAACAACGGAGGAATATAATGAAAATTGAATTTGATCAAAACAAAAAATCAGCCACTATAAAAGTAATCGGGGTCGGAGGTGCAGGATGCAACGCAGTTAACACCATGATTGATGCGGGCCTTGAAGGCGTTGAATTCATAGTCGCAAATACGGATCAGCAGGTCCTTGATACCAGTAAAGCCGCAGTTAAGATCCAGCTTGGAGAATCAATAACAAAGGGTCTGGGTGCCGGCGCCAACCCTGAGATAGGAAAGCAGGCAGCACTTGAAGATATAGACAGGATAAAAGAGACATTAAATGATGCTGACATGGTTTTTATTACCGCCGGAATGGGTGGCGGAACAGGCACCGGCGCTTCGCCTGTTATTGCAGAAGCTATAAAAACAATCGGTGCACTGACCGTTGCGGTAGTAACAAAGCCATTTGATCTGGAAGGAAAAAGAAGAAAAAATGTTGCCGAAGCCGGCTTAAAAGAACTGACAGAAAACGTCGATTCACTTATTGTCATACCGAACCAGAGGCTTTTTTCTCTGGCAGAAAAAACAACCACACTTCTTCAGGGATTTAAACTGGCTGACGAAGTACTGCTGCACGCCATAAAATCAATCTCAGACCTGATCAATGTTCCGGGTCTGATAAATCTTGATTTTGCCGACGCAAAAACAATTATGTCTAATATGGGTATGGCTTTCATGGGCATCGGCATAAGCAGCGGTGAAAACAGGGCTGCAGACGCAGCCAGAAAAGCAATATCAAACCCTCTGCTGGACAACATCACCATAAGAGGGGCAAAGGGAATACTCATCAACATAACAGCAAGCAGCTCTCTTTCACTCATGGATGTTGAAAAAGCAACAAATTTCATACAAAGAGAAGCACATGAAGATGCCAATATAATTTTTGGCGCAGCCATTGATGAGTCTTTAGGAGAAAACCTCCAGATAACCGTCATTGCCACTGGATTTGAAAACAACAAAAAAGAAAGAAACGATTACATCAGAGAAGTAAAAAATGATATAATGACTCAGAAATTAGAAGATGAAGAGGAACAGAGTCTTCAGAATGAACGGCCAACACCCGCAAATGTTATTAAGATCGGGACAATCATAAGTGAGTTCACAGATGACGGTGAATATGATATTCCCACATTTGTCAGAAATCAGAGAAGCATCTAACCGACAATACTTCCCCGTGCCTGGCAGAAACCTCAGTCAGGCATGGGGCATATGCATGCCATCAATTTGATCAAAAAAAATATCACTCCGGAAAATGAAACTCTTTTTAGCCCTCTCAGCATTGAAGGCCGAATAAAAATTGCCCTGGTGTTTCCAAACACCTATCATGTGGGGATGTCAAATCTCGGTTACCAGTTCCTTTACAGGGCGTTTAACTTATCAAAGGATATCTGCTGTGAAAGATTTTTCCTGCCGGACCATAAATCGGCCGGAAAGCAGCATAAAAACCCAAAGCTTCTGTCTTTTGAAACAAAAAGACCGCTAAGCTCCTTTAATATAATTGCTTTTTCACTCACATTTGAAAATGACTACATAAATATCTTTTCAATACTCAATCTTTCAAATATACCTTTTTTACAAAGTGAACGAAATGAACGACACCCTTTAATCATTGCCGGAGGAATCGCATCTTTTTTAAATCCGGAGCCTATTGCTGATTTTTTTGACATGTTTTTTATCGGGGAAGCAGAGGAAATACTGGAAACTTTTCTGAGTACCGTAAGAGAAGAACATGCGTACAGAAAATGGAAAAAACCGGACCTTGAACAATTTGCAAAAATAAAGGGGATATATATTCCCTCAGGCTATGAAGTGTCCTACAAACCTGACGGACAGATAAAAGATTTTAATCCAAAAAAAGGCTATCCGGATAAGATTAAGTACAGTTCTCCTGGAAACCTCAACCTTTTTCCTGCCTCATCAGCAATATCAACACATGAAACAGCGTTCTCGGATATGGCGCTGGTGGAGGTAAGCAGAGGCTGTCCAAGGCACTGCAGGTTCTGTGCTGCAGGGAATGTTTACCAGCCTTACCGGCTGAGGAACAAGACAGAAATCCAGAATGAAATAAATGTTCTTCTTGAAAATACCGGTAAAATCGGGCTGCTTGGATCGGCCGTTTCCGACCATCCCGACCTCACAGAGATCCTTGAATTTATCACGGATAAAAACAAGGCTGTTTCTCTTTCATCCTTGCGGGCTGATAAAATCTGCGATAAAACAGTTTCCCTTCTAAAAAAGAGCGGGCACAAAACCTTCACCATTGCACCTGAAGCCGGATCTCAGAGATTAAGGGATATCATCCGTAAAGATTTGTCTCTTGGACAGATACTGAATGCCGCAAGAGTACTTTCACGCCAAAGAGTACCGAATATAAAACTTTACTTTTTAATCGGCCTTCCAACTGAAGAAAGCGCTGATATTGAAGCCATCATAGATCTTACCAAACAGATAAAACACACCTATTTCAATGAAGCAAAAAATGAAAAATGGCTAAACCAGATCACGCTAAGCATCAACCCGTTTATCCCAAAGCCTTTCACACCCTTCCAGTGGAGTCCCTACTGTAATCTCAGAGAATTAAAGCAAAAATTGAAAAAGATCAGCAACGCCCTGAAAAAAGAAAGGAAAATCAAAGTAAACTTTGACCTTCCCAAATGGGGCTACATCCAGACACTATTAAGCCGGGGAGACAGGAAAGTCAGCAGGATCCTGATTGAAGCCTTTAACAATAACAGCAACTGGACAAAAGCCTTAAAGGAAACAGATATAAATCCGGATTTTTACGTATACCGCGAAAGAGATTTAAGTGAAATCTTGCCCTGGGAATTTATTATTCAAAAAAATACCAAAGAAAAACTGTGGGATGAATACTGTGAAGCAGTCCTTATAGATAAAATTTAGAAAAGAAGGGGCTGGTTTTTCATCTTTTTTGACACTTTTGTCTTTTTATTTGCCTCGGTAAAAGAGATAAGTTTGCGCTGCAGGGTATTTCTTGATATCCCCAGGATTCTTGAGGCCTTTGCCTTATTGTTATTCACCCGTCTCAGAACAGTCTGGATATATATACTTTCAATCTCATCCAGAGCAAAAAAATCTTCCCTGCTTAAGAAGCTTTCCAGAGCTATTGATTTTTTAGAGATATTAAAACGCACATCCTCCTCAACCAGAAGCAGACCGTTTGAAAGAAGCACGGCATTTTCAATAACATCCCTTAATTCACTTACATTACCCTGCCATTGATAGGCTTCAAGAACATTTAATGCTGAACTGTGGATCCCGCCGATCTCTTTCCCGTATTCCTTGGAAAACTTATCTGTAAAAAAAGTAGCCAGGGGCTGTACATCTTCCACTCTGTCCCTTAACGGAAGGATATCGATCTCTGATGGATTAAATACAGCAGAGGCATTTCTGTGCGTCTCACTGCATTCATCATCGGAGATACTGTTTTGATTACAGGAGATGATCAGCTGAACACTCTCCTGTTTTTTATTGGCATTTTTTGACAGTTCAGCAAGTCTTTCCTTTAAAAGATTAAAAAGACTCAGTTGTACATTACATTCCAGCTTTCCAATATTCCTCAGAAACAGGGTTGATTTATGACCATCATTAAGGTCATAGACCTGACCAATATCCTCTGCAAAAGCAGAGATACATTTGTCTACCTTTTCTTCAAAATGATCAAAGGGGAGGTTAACACAATTAATTGTAACAAAAGGCGAGCTGGGTGAATTATTGTAATGGATACTCTTTGCAAGCAGTTCTTTACCCGTTCCGTTTTCACCATTTATCAAAATTGAAGAGCTGTCTTCTTCCACCAGTTTTCTGCTCTGACTAAATAATTTTTTCATCGAATTCGTCAGATAAATTACGGGCATATACTCAATAGTCTTTTCAATTAGCTGAGATTGTTTCACAATTGACTTGTTTCTGAATATTTAATTTTTAAAGTGATTTTTTAGAAGATTGTCTAAGATAAATTAGAACGGCTACTTAAGTCAAGAGTTATTTTAAAATAAAATAAAAAAATTTTTATTTCCAAAAACTTTTTTATTTTACCGATAAAACGTGTTTTATTTTTATTCAAAATATTTTATAATATCAACATGGCATGAAAAATGATACGGTATAAACCAGCTACCGGAACTTTTATCTTAACCTGTGAGACCCAAGCGACAGGTTCAAACAACTATCAACCCTACTTTACATCTTTCATATGAAGGCACATGAAAACCGTCTAAAAATATCATTTATACTTTCCATAGTATCAGGACTGGTGTTTCTACTCGTACTCAACCCGACCCGCATGCACAACCATATCCAGAACGGACTTTTATGTTTCCTGATCGGTTTTTCCATCATATGGCTTCTTTATCTTTCCATCTGGTTTATTTCTAACGGTTTTAGAAAAACGGCTTTCCCGAAGCAATCAAAAAAAATTGTCGCCTGGATAAAACAGCACTTTAAAAAAGACATGCTGTCTTATCAAGAAAAAATGATAGTTGAAATAGCCGGCACCGTTATCATGGTCGTTATCGGACTCTGCCTGGCCACGACAGCATTAATTATTATCTCAGGCCTCATGTATACGGTCGGCAAAATCTTCTGGTAATTTTTTCATGCAACCCAAACATATCATCGAATATTTTGCACTAAGAAGCTTCATCTTCCTTATCAAACTGCTTCCCAAAAACATGGCTGTTAAAACGGGCCGGAAAATAGGAGGACTATCCCCCTGTTTTCTAAAAGAAAGAAAAAAACTCGCCCATAACAATCTTCAATTGGCTTACGGCAATGAGATATCTTTCAAAGAAAGAGAAAAAACAATCAATAAATTGTTTCAGATGCTTGGAGAAGCCGCAATTGAATCCATTATCTTCAGAAAAGATGACATCGAAAAAAATATCCGGGTGGACGGCCTGGACAACCTTGAAAATGCACTCAAAAAAGGAAAAGGGGTTATTTTACTCGGCCCTCATCTGGGCATGTGGGAACTTGCAAGCTATTTTTTCGGTTCAAAACTTGAAAATGCATCAACTGTTTATAAATCGCTTAAAAATCCCCTGATAGACAATTTTATCATCAAAAATCGAGAGAAAATTGCCCATCTGGATCTCATATCGAGTAAAAATGGTCTTAAACATGTTATCAGAAAACTGCGAAACGGTCTCATGGTTGTTATGATCTACGATCAAAATGCGGGTAAAAACGGTCTGCCGGCAAAATTTTTTAATCATACGGCCTACACTTATTCAGCCCCTGCTGTTTTTGCCCAGAAGACCGGCTGCGCCGTTATTCCCGCGTATATCGTCAAAGAACCCGGCTTTAGAAAACACCGTATTATCATCCAGGAACCGCTGCCGCTAATCACCACAGGTGATAAAGAAAAAGATATGATGGCAAACACACAGCAGTATAATGATTGTCTGGAAAAAATTGTCAGGGAATATCCTGACCAGTGGTTCGGCTGGATTCACAGAAGATGGAAAATACCCCGAAAAATACTTCAGCTACAGCAGGCTCAAAAAAAACAGGGGGACTGATTCCGCGCAGCCTATCATACAGCACAGCAGAACCAATACCTGCTGATCAGCCCTTCCCCTTTTAGACCGACCCATTCAAAAGAGCCAACAACTCCTTAACCCGTTTAGGGGTGGGCAGATCATAAGGGCATTTTTCAACACACTTGCCGCACGCATCACATTTTTCAAGAGCAGGCTTCATCTGCTGTCCCAGTTTAAGGGTATAGGCAACACTATCATCCATTTCTTTTTCAAAACACTTCATGTGGATCATATGAACAAAAGGGATCATAATACCATTTGGACACGGCATACAGTAGGAACACCTTCTACAAAAATCCTTCCCCATAACAGAAACTTCATCCTCAAGCGCTTTAAGCTCTAAAGCGGACAGAGGTTCTCTTTTGTCAAAAATATCATAATTCTCTTCAAATTCTTTTACAGAGGCCATCCCCGGCGTTACAACCCCGGCCTTATAATCAAAGAAAAATCTTAAAGAAAGATCCTTGCTTTCGATAACCCCTCCGGCCATCGGCTTCATTACAGATGTTGCCACCCCAAGCTCGGAAGCAAGGTCAACAAGCCCGTCAAGCGGCTCTCTTTCGATCACATTAAAAGGAAACATCGCCATCTCAAACTCACCGGTCTTCAGCGCATCGATCATTGTTACCACATTATGTCCTGTAATTGCGATATGCTTAATCTTTCCCTGATCCTTCTGCTGTTTTAAAAAGTCCAGAGGTCCTTCCATAACTTTTTGAAGTTCATCCGGCTGGTTCACCGCATGAAACCCGTAAAAATCTATAACATCAAGCCCCAGACGGCTCATACTCTGGTCAAAATCCTTTTTAAATGCATCAAGACCCATCTTGTAGGAAATTGAACGTGAGGTAATAATAAAATCTTTGTCACTCCCTGAAAGAACCCTGCCCAGTTTTTCCTCACTGTCCTGATAAGCAGACGCCGTATCAAAATAATTTACGCCAAGATCAAGTGCACGGGAGATCATCCGGTCGGACTCTTTCAGTGATGCACGGGGAAGATACATGGCTCCAAAACCGAATTCTGCGGTTTTAATACCGGTTTTTCCAAGGGTCACTGTCTTCATCTTAAATCCTCCAAAAGTGATGCTGAAGATTACCTGCTGATTTTTATTGTTTTGTTTACTATTATCTCTTTATAATAGAAAATATGTCAACTTTATATCCTTGCAAATATTATTTTTGAAATAGATAATGATAAAGAACAGGCAAATCGTATTTCAATCCAAGACATCAACAGGCCTGCAAACATCTCCAGTCAGCTAAAAGCATGTCAGCAATTTTAAAATTCACTCTTTTCCAAATCACAATCCTTGTCCCGTTTATTATCGGATGGCTGACTCAAAACAGATTTAAAAACCCGGAAAACACCACAAAAATAATGCTGCGTTCAAATATAATGGTGATAGAACCTCTAATTATTATCTGGTGCATATGGGATCTGGAATTTACGCCCGACCTGATCCTGCTTCCTTTTGCAGGTCTTTTTCTCGCTATTCTTGGACTCCTGCTCGGAATCTGTTTCTCTGCTTTTCTAAAAATAAAAGGAATAAAAAAACAGACCTTTCTGATCAGCGCTTCACTTGCAAATCATGGTTTTACCATGGGCGGATTTCTGTGCTACTTCTTCCTGGGCGAGAAAGGTCTTGGGCTTTCAATCATCCTTGTACTTTATTTTATACCATATGTGTATGGATTTATCTTTCCATCCGCAAAAATAGCTTCACAAAAGTTATCCTTACAAAGCAGCACTATCAAAAAGATAATATTCGATCCTAACAATATGCCGCTTTTTGCAATGCTATTCACAATTATGCTTAGAGCCTCTGGCATTAAACGACCGGATGTTTATTTTCCTGTAGAGATATTACTTCTTTTATCAATATCCCTTTACTATCTGTCACTTGGAATAAATTTCACAAATTTTAAAATTAAAAGTCTTAAAAAAGAGCATCTCTCACTTGCCATAATAAAATTTTTGGCTGTACCTTTAGTCACATTCATCCTTTTGACTTTCATTAGACCTGATCCCGCTGTAATGGCTGTCATAATGATACAGGCTTTCATGCCGGCTGCTGTCTTTTCCGTTGTCACCTCAGTCTTATTTAACCTTGATGCGAAAATGGCATCCAGCCTGTTTGCACTAAATACAGTTATTTTTATACTCATAATACTTCCTGCCATGTGCTTTTACAGATGGATATTTTTATAAAAGGAAAACAGTGAAGGGAAAAGGTCAGATTATTATAAGCCGGACTGGATAGCCCATTTTTTTAACCGCGCTTCGATAAAAGCAACAACTCTCTTATGTTCTTCATTTCCATTACCTGCTATGGGGAAAGGTTCTCCAAAATCCATGTAAACAGGCCTGTCGCGGTGCAGAGGACCAAATTCTTTAAATATGCTTATCTTACCATTACCCCAGAAATCGGTCTTTATTGCCGCAGGCATTAGTTTCACTCCGGCTTTTCTGGCAAGCTTAACTGCGAGGGAATTAAACTCTGAAGGCTTAAAATCCGTTGTCCGGGTACTTTGCGGAAAGATAATAACAGAAATCCCATTTTTCAAAAGCTCAGTACCTTTTTTAAGAACCGTCTTTAAATCCTCTCTTGGATTTATCCTGGACACAACCACGGGATTCCGGTTACCCATAATATCTCTAAACATGGGATTTTTCATGATCGAATCCTTTATCACAAAAGTCACCTCTCTCATGGAGGCAAAAATAGCCGGGAACACGACTGTTTCAAGAGTGCTCATGTGATTACAGACTATGACCATCGGCTCATCAGGATTAAGCCGGATATTGTCAAGTCCTGTGATATTGAACCTGCACCCGCAGGATTCAATTAGTTTTAAAGTTTCAAAACTGCTGTTTGCCCACATTGCCCGATCATACTCACCCCTTAAAGCATAGGGTTTATACTTTGCAACAGTGAGAAGGATCTTTATATAAAGATACCACCTGCTTTTTAAAAGCAGCTTGTCTCCAAGCGGATTTTTTACTACCTCAGGAGTTATATGTTCATTTGAAGGAAATATATTCAGATCTTTCATCTTTATCTCTATAATAGAATTAATGTTTTATAATGGATTTTCTTTCAAACTGTTTTCAAAATATGCTCTGCACGCCAAAAGATCTGAAACCGTATCAATTTCAAACCAAATTTTTCCATTCGTGTAAACAGGTCTCATACAGGATTCTTCAATTATTTTGTCATATGCTGAAGCCGGGTATAAATCAGTTTTATTTTCTGTTATCAAAGCTTCAATTCGATCAAAATGCCGGGCAGAATCATCAAAACTGAACTTGGTGATTTGAACACTTTCTCCCTGAGCATCACGTGCCTTAACATCCTTGCTAAATTGAGTTATCGTGTTATTTTTAACCCTGACATTCATTTCTCCATCCTGAAGTAATTTCTCATTATCGACTAAAGATGCTGTTCTAAAATCACATTCAACCAAATCTTTGATCACTTCAGCACCGATGACAAAATCTCCGTTTAACAGCAGAAATTCTTGCCCATACAACAACTCTTTCGCAAGCCATAACGAATAGATACTATTCGTTTAGCTAAAAATATTATTACGGATAACATGATATTTATTATTTATAAAAGCTTGGATCTGTTCTGACAAATAAACCTGTTACTAAAATAATATCGTTTATTCCTGCATTTCTCAATGCGTCGAGCTGATACTGAAGCAGCGGTTTATCATTAATCTGCACAAGTGATTTTGGGTTATTTCTGGTATATTCCTTTAGTCTGGAACCGATACCCGCTGAAAGGATAACAGCTTTTTCAATAAGGTTATTTGCAAGAAAAGTAGAGCCGGACCTTGCTTCATAAATAATAAAACAGGGATCCCCAGAGTCATTAATATTTACAGTTTATATGCTCATCCTATTTATGCCTGGCGCACTATCTTATAGCTTAACGGAGACATGTTTACATGCTGCAGAGACATGCAAAGCACCCTCAGAAAAGTGGTGCTGTCCTCAATCACGGGTGCCTATTATGCAGCAGAAGAAAGTATCTCATTCATCAGAAGGGTAACCACAGGACTGTTGTCTACAATGAATATCTTCGTTACAACCACCCCTATTTTTTCTTCAGGTTAAGATAGTCTGCAATTTCCTGAGAAGAGGCACCGAGATACACGGGTTTATTCACCAGCCTGTCCTTAGACTTAATCTCATAGGCTGCAGGAAATGCATCGTTAAAATACATCTCCTGAAAATTGGAAAACTTCAACTGATGCGAAGTGGAGTTAACAATCACATTCTGGTTTTTATTAACCATTCCCTGGGAAAGAGCCTTTTTAAGCCCGGCAATAGACTCTCCTCCCTGAGTACAGACAACATGTCCATGGCGATTGGCTTCAAGCATCCCCTCCATAATATCCTTCTCCTCAAGATCAACTGACAGAAAAATATCTTTGTAATGCTCCTTAACCAGTTTTTTGACCTTGGGAAAAGAAACAGGATCACCAATCATGGCAGCCTGAGCCACGCTGGGTCTTACCTTCATGGGAACATACTCGCCGGTCCTTCGCCATTTGTATACAGGATTTGCATGGTTGCTCTGAACAGCAAGGATAAGCGGCAGCTCAGATATAATATCAAGCCGATAAAGGTCAAGAAAGCCTTCCATAATAGCGGTTACATTACCCGCGTTCCCAACCGGAACAACTACGACCAGGTCTTTCACATGATAATCAAGCTGCTGTGCTATTTCATAAGCATATGATTTCTGGCCCATAATACGCACAGGATTTTTTGAGTTCAACAGACAAACCTGATACCCTTCTGCCAGCTCCTCCACAACCTTCATACAGTCATCAAAAACACCCGGCACCTCGATCACGATTGCTCCGCTTCCAAGCGGCTGAGAAAGCTGCTGAGGGGTCACCTTTCCTTTAGGAAGAAGCACCACGGATTTAACAATATTCTTATCGAGATAGCTGAGATAAAGGGCTGCTGCTGCCGAGGTATCTCCGGTCGAAGCGCATATTCCCAGAACCTCCTTTAAGTCCCTGCTTTTGATCGAATAATTAATATAGCTTATCGCACTTGCCATTCCCCTGTCCTTAAAACTGGCAGAAGGATTTAGCCCGTCATTTTTCACATGAAAATCCATACCCACAATACTTTGAAGGTCAGGATTTGCTCTTACGATAGGAGTGTGTCCTTCACCGAGATAAATAACATCATCAAGGGGTATGGTTGGAAAGAGCATTTCCTTAAACAAAAAGACACCCTTTAAAGCTTCAAGATTAAGCATCTTTCTATAATCGAATATATCCCGCCAGACCTTACCGCTTGTACGTTTAAGGGAATCAAAATTCCTGTCATTCAGCCGCAGTAAACTTTTACATTCCGGACAGGTATAAAGAAACTGATCAACATCAAATTCTTTTCCGCAACCGATACACTCATATGCAACATCACCTGAATAATCAGGGATTAGTTTTTCTCTTATTTCTTCAGGGAATTTATTAAGATCTACATTTTTATTCACAATAGAAACTCCAAACAATTCAAAGTATTTTCAAGCATTTATTAGATTAATTTTATATCAATTTTTAACAGGAGTCAATAATTTGGTTTAAGATAAAAGCTGATTTCCCATAAAAATAGGCAGGGTTCATCACCCTGCCTATTACAAATTTATTTAAAACATCCACCTCTCCTATTCCACTTTTATGCCGCCTGACCACAACAGTTCCTCGGCCTTTATGATATCTTCCTCAGCACCTTTTCTTGCCGCTGGTTTGTCCCAGGAACGGAATGAAACATGGATATTGCCCGGATCATCAGACATATCTGAAACAACCACATGGAGGGTGATCTCTTTCCCCCCATATTTTTTCACAGCATGATAGTAGGTGTTAAATGATGATACCGTTACTTCATTAAGCACCATATCAGAACCTGATGCCCATTCCTTAATCAACGCTTTTGTGTCCTCAAGACCTGATTTTATGCGTGAACGATGAAAAAATATTTTATTTGTACTGGACTGCTCATTTACTTTTTTGGGCGTATATTTAAGCCGGTTTGCATCTTCTGCCTTTCCGGGCTGAAGCGATGTCCAGTATCCGCGCATTTTTGCAGCATCCACCCTTGGAGGAAGTCCAAGAATCCTTTCCCTGATTTCATTTGCAAAGACCTCAACCCGCTCCGGCACAAGAGATTCCCATATATCCAAACCCTCCCAGGGCTGTCCCTCTTTTGCGAGTTTACCCACCAGAAAGATGGTAAACGCATCATACCTTCCAAGACTGGGCATAACCTGACGACCACCAAATCCGCCAATAGCAATGGGTTTGATTTGCGGATATTTTTTAAGGGTATCAATTAAATAATTTCTTCCGCCGATCAAATGCGCTTTCTGGCCAGGCACTTTCAAAACCCCGGTCTCATCAGTGTCACCACAGGTCAGAAAATAGGCCACCTGTTTTTGAGAAAGCATCTCTTTATTTTTTTCAATAAAAGCCAGTGTTCTTTTTGAAGGCTTTTCCATCCGGGTATAACTCCCGATGATAATGTAATCGTATGAAGCAATTGTAATCACCTGGTCCTGATGCTTCACATCAACATGCTGATCTTCACCGATCAGCGCTTTAAGCCAGAAAGAAACCTCTATCGTTGAAGAGTAGATCGTATCATAAATTATTAGCCCTTTCTTACCCATAGAACAAACTCCTTTTCAAATAAATTATTATATAAACTGTTATCTACAGATTGAAAGTATATTATAAACGCTTTCTGATCGCAACAATAGCTTTACAAGCTCCATTCTTCAAAAAATCTTTTTTTTAAAGTCTTACTAACTAGTGGCTGACCGAAAACCCTGTTTTTTGCAGGGGATCGCAGAGTCAATGCTCCATTTAGGCGCAGCAAAATAGCAACATTGGCAGTGCAAAGTAATTAAATTACACCTAAGCTGAGCGATTTTCAGCCTAAAAAAAAACCCTCAGAGTGAAAGAGTTT
>CAYLYF010000037.1:0-32405 GCA_964387595.1 uncultured Thermodesulfobacteriota bacterium
GTTCATGCGGAACTGGGCGAAGAGTTGAATTTACAGAAAAGAAGTTACACTACCGGAATATTATCTTTGTATTTGTAACTGAAGAGTTTTTTTCCTTCAAAGTCCTTTACAAAAAAGATCGACTTTATGCCAACTATATTGACTTCTTCTTGATCTCCGTCTATAGTTTTCAAACTAAAGCTGTTTTTTTCAGGTTTAAAATTATTTGTAGTACCTTTCTTTACGCTGCCATCATTAAAATGTATTACAATTTTACTTGTCATATTTACTACCTGGTCTCTCAGGTTTGGTAAGAATAGTTTATAAATAGACTGTCTGCTATTATCTGTTCTACAAAAATATAAAAGTTTTAATACTTACATTCACTGTATTTGTTTACACAATTCTCATTAGCCGAACAGTCTGAATCAACTATACAAGATCGTAGCTGTGCCTGAACTGAAATAGAAATCAGAATAAGAATAAGAAGGAGCAAAAAAGGTACTACGAAATGTGTTAGACGTTTTGTTAGTAGATCTTTTTTCCTGTCTCCTCCCTTTTAAATATGTTAAAGAATGTATATAGTCACTATATGGCTAATAAAACTTAACTTTTCAATAGTGAGACCGTCTTTTTTTCTGAAAGAGGTAATGGGGGCGGGCCAAGATAACTATTTGGAGAAAAGGGGTTTGGCGTTCTGTAAAGCTCCGAGTCCCCGCTGAGAGACACTTTTCTTACATCGAGAATTCTGTGTCTGAAGTTAGGGGGCAGGTATTTATCCCTGGAGTATTTCTCCCAGAATAGTCTGGACCCAATCGGGGAGAGAATCAACGGCACAGGTGAGTTGGCCTTTTTTTACAATAGCCATTGTTTTGAAGGGGTCGCTGCGGTAAGAATTGTTTAAAATTCGTGCTTCGTGGACTAATGGTAATACCTTTGAAATATTTTTAATGGTTCGAGGTATCCGGGAATGTATTTTATCAATTGGCACGGCGTGTCCGCCTTCAGCCATCCGCTGGCACACCCGGGCTTCATTCAGCTCTGGACTTTCCAAATGGATATATACAAGAATAACTTCGTAATCCTGAGCTATGGCTTTGCTGATAAAATCTATTTTTGACTCGTGAGAAAAAACTGTTTCATAACAAAAAGTAACCCCTTGTTCAAGCAGTTTCTCTCGTAATTGCGCAGCTATGGTTGATGCTTTGTAACTTGGTTCTTCAGTATTTTTAGTATCAAAATCTTTGGATATCTGGTCGGCATTTAAGAACAGCATGCCTTCAGCAGCCAAATTTTTGTCATAGAAGGTGGATTTCCCTGCTCCGTTTCCTCCTGCCAATACCCATAACTGTTTTGAAGTTGTCATATATTCTCTGTGAATTCACCGTTATGAAAATGTCCTGCCTGTCTTTTGCCGGTAACAGAATCTACTTTGTCAATCAAGCCGGGACGGGTTAAACTGGGCTCATAATAGATCCTGGAAGAAGTAACTTCTTTTGTAAGTTCTCCGTTTTCCCGTTTTGTTTCAAGAGTGTTGAAAATATTGTCAGGATCCACTCTTTTCGATGCTACGGGTTGAACAACAATTTTTTTCAAACCCTCAATTACAGCGATCGCATCCTCAATGTTTAATACGGGTTCAATCGCTTTTCCCAGTTCAGCCCAATATTCAATCTGTTTAGGGGTTGATCTTTTATATACAGCCCCTATTCTTTCTGCTGACGTAACTAATTTTGAGTTTAACCTCAATGTGCTTGTACTTGCCATGATTTATTCTCCTTTTTATCATGCCGGACCTTTCACTGAGAATGTAGCATATTGAAACAAAAATATCAATTAGAAACAAAATGTAAATAAAAAAACAATTTGATTCAATTGTTACATTATGAAACATGACAAAAATATGTCACTCCGTGTTTAACACGAAGCGTAATCTCTAAATAACAATATTCTGAATTTTAATTCTGCCTTTGATTTTCTCCAAAGCTCCGCCTCCTCTGCCTGTCATGCCAGCCCTGAGCGAAGTCGAAGGGAGCTTGTCGAAAGGCGAGAGAATGAATTATAGGTTTAACGGTTTTTGTTTTTCCCTGCTGGATAGATTAATTTAGATACCACCGTAAAATGATCTGCCTGTCATGAGCTTGTCGAATGACGAGAGTCCGCTTTTGACCTTTTCCCAAACCTCAGCAGTTCTTTGTGCCTGGTGAGAACAGGGTTTTAAGCGGATTTTAAATAAGACTTATCAAACCATGTATAAATTTTAATTCCCGACTGGGTTGCACTTTGTTTGCCTCCGTATATGAGAGCAGGTTTAACAGCAGAGGATCCTGCAAGACCGATCCATTTTTGCAGTCCCTTAAAATAATCCTGATTAATTGTCTGACCGGATTTAATTTCAACAGGGTGAAGTTTTTCTCCAATTTCAATCAAAAGATCAACCTCGTTTCCGCTGCGGTCCCTCCAGAAATACAGATTATGGGTCAGTCCCTGGTTAAACCGCGCTTTTATGAATTCACTCACGATGAAAGACTCGAAAAGCGCTCCTCTTAATGAATGAGTACTCAACTGTTCCGCACTTTGAATAGAGAGCAGCCAGGTTGCGAGTCCTGTATCATAAAAATACAGCTTGGGGGTTTTGATCATCCTTTTATTAAAATTGACGTGGTGCGGCTGAAGAAGAAAAATAATATAGCTTGCTTCCAGAATTGAAATCCATGCCTTTGCGGTGTTATGCGTGATGCCGCAGTCGGAAGACAAATCAGAAAGATTTAGCAATTGACCGGTCCTTCCGGCACAAAACCGTACAAAACGCTGAAAACTGCTTAAGTCACGGACATTTACCATTTGACGCACATCTCTTTCAATGTAACTTTGCATATAGTTTGCATACCATATGTGCGCGCTGAGCTTTTTATCATGTACTGGTGGATATAGGCCCGTAAATAGTACCGGGTCAATTTTTAATGGTTTTTTTGATCCATAACATTCATGAAGCGTAAAAGGTAAAAGCTGTACCAGTGCAACCCGGCCTGCAAGCGACTGTGTTATTCCTGAAAGAAGGCCGAACTGCTGAGATCCTGTCAAGATATACAGGCCCGGCTGTTTTGATTCATCAATAACCTGCTGGAGATATGATAGCAGTTCCGGACAACGCTGAACCTCATCAAATACAGCGCCCTTGAGATATTTTTCCAAAAACCCTCTGGGATCATTTTGTGCCATTTCACGTACATCCGGGTTTTCAAAGGAGACGTAGGGCTTATCCTTGAAAACATGTCTGGCAAGAGTTGTTTTGCCTGACTGTCTGGGCCCGGTTATGGCAATTGCCGGATAGCCTTGAGCCAGTTTTTTTAGAATTTTTTCTGCATCACGTGGAATCATGAGTTTAATATAGAATCTTACGTGCTAATTGTCAATAGAATTTATAATTAGCACGTAAGATTTCAATAGATTCGATTTTCAAAATATATTACTTTTTATTTGGCAAAAAAGTGGACATGTTTATTTTTTGTTGACTGTCTTTCTCCAAAGCTCCGCGCCCTCTGCCTGCCATGCCAGCCCTGAGCGAAGTCGAAGGGAGCTTGTCGAATGACGAGAGTCCGCTTTTGACTTTTCCCCAAACTTCAGCCGTTCTCTGTGCCTTGTGAGAACAGGGTGTTGATGTTCCCTCCCATGCTCTGCGATCTCTGCGAGAGACACGCTTCTGTTTCCTCTTTAAAGATAACGGATTGACATACCATAAATAGTATATTATATATATAGTATGTGGGAGATATATGAACATAATCAGATTTCAAAAATCGTAAAGAAATTGCCGAAAGAAATCCTGAAAAGATATGAAAAATGGAAAGACATTGTCCGTATATCCGGTCCTCAGGGTCTGAAACTGATAGTCGGATTTTGTGATGAAGCGCTAAAAGGAACGTGGAAGGGGTACAGGTCTTCAAGACTGAATGAACAATACCGGGTTATCTATAGGGTCAACAAAAACGAAATTTATGTAAGGGTGGAAGAGATTACGCCTCACGATTACAGGAGACAGCAATGATCAATAATAAAGATTATAAAAAGGCAAAAAAACACATTGATGTTTCAGTCGGGGAGTCTGTACGGATTATGCGGGAACTTCAGGAACTTAGTCAAAACCGGCTCGCAGAACTTACCGGGATCCCCCAGGGTACCTTATCGGCTATTGAGAACAACCGAATATCCTTAGGTGTTGAGCGTTCAAAAACAATAGCCAAAGCATTGAAATGCCATCCCGCTGTGCTTGTTTTTCCCGGTTGGGATGTCATGGCCGCATAGGCTCAAGACCGGCGTAAAAAGAGCGCTTTGCTTTACAGCCTGTCTTTGTCTTTCTCCAAAACTCTGCGTCCTCTGCCTGCCATGCCAGCCCTGAGCGAAGTCGAAGGGAGCTTGTCGAATGACGAGAGTCCGCTTTTGACCTTTCCCAAAACCTCAGCCGTTCTCTGTGCCTTGTGAGAACAGGGTGTTGACGTTTCCTCCAAAGTTCTGTGTCCTCTGCCTGCAGGAAACGGTTTTGAGTTTCAAATTTGACAACGACCTCAAATGGCGCCGTATGGAAAATTATTGACATATCAACACAAGGTTTCGTATATTATTTAAATGGACAACATAGTTCATAGGTACATACACACTTAGGCTCCCGGCGTTTCGGCTGCCTGGCCGACGCGGGTATGATTGATTTGTCTCCGGCACGCGGGTGCGTGCTGTTTTATGGAAGGGAATACAATGTCTAAACAATACCGTCAGTCTTTTATCGTATACATTTCCCCGGCAGGAACTACCGAGATGGTGGTCAGAACAATTGAAACGAGTTTGATCGCTCGCGGGGAATCATGCACTTTATGCAACCTGGGAAAAAAACCGCTTAATACGGATGATATCGTCTCGGCGTTATCAAGCGATATTGAGACCTTGCTTTTTGTCGGGTCCCCTGTTTATTCCTCCCATGCGGTCCCAACGGTTACCCGCTTTATTGATCAGTTGCCTGCGGTGAAAAACTGTCGGGCAATTCCGTTTGTGACCTGGGGCGGCGCAACCAGCGGGCTTGCCCTGCACGAGATGGGCGAAAAGCTGCTTGACCGGGGTTTTGCCCTGGCAGGTGCCGCCAAGGTTATGGCGGTTCACTCTCTGATGTGGCCGCTGCCGGACCCGGTTGGGGTTGGCCGTCCGAATACTGATGACCTGGCCCAGGTCGCACAGCTGGTAGCTGATGTTATCGACAATGCCGATGCGGGTTGTACGCAGCAGCTGTCGATTGAAGCGCTGAATTACCAGCCGGCAGAACATGTGCCAGAAATGCTGCAGCTCAGTGTTGCAAAGGCCAAAACCATCCTGCCTTCCCGACAGGTTGACCCAGAACGATGTACCCTTTGCGGTTACTGCCGCGACAATTGCCCTGCATCGGCGATCAAGCTTGATCCTTTGCCCGTTTTCCTGCCGGACTGTTTCATCTGCTACAATTGCGTGCGGCTGTGTCCTGAAAAAGCCATATCCGCCGATTTGGAGCCGGTCTATGATCGCATACGGTCCCGGGTGACCCATTATGCCGAAACACCCGATACAGAACTTTTTTTTCCGCCAGCGAAGTAATAAGGGTTGCCCGATAGGACGTACTTGAATTGTGAACAGTTCTTCCCTGCGATTTCATATTCCAGGTGTGACTCCTTTGTTCGAGCAAATTACTTTTGCTAACCCGTTTTTTGAGGGGACCCGGTTTGAAAAAATATAATCTAACTTTAATTGCAGGCTTCTTTTCTGTACTGATATTTGTCTGTCCGTTTTACGCTGAATCGCAAACGGTATTAAAGGTGGCTGCTGTACAATCCTCTTCCGTCAGCAGGGATATCGCGAAAAACCTTGCCCATGCAGAAATCCTGGTGGAAAGTGCCGCAGCTGAAGGGGCAGAGCTTGTTTTGCTTCCTGAGCTCATGTCTTCCGGATATATGATTTCAAAAGAGATGTGGGATATGGCGGAGCCCTGTAACGGGACAACGGTGCAGTGGCTGCGGACAACATCACAGGCGTTCGGCATCTGGCTCGGCACAACTTTTCTGGAGGCAGAAGGCACGGATTTTTATAATACCTTCGTGTTGACCGGACCCGATGGTGTTGAAGCAGGACGTGTGCGTAAACAGCGTCTTGCCGGACATGAAACGCTTTTCGTTCGGGGGGATGAAGGTCTGCATGTTATTGAAACAGAAATCGGGCGAATCGGTGTCGGGATATGCTTTGAGGCGACCCTCTGTTTCCTGATGCAGCAGTTTTATTTGAACTCAGTTGATTTGGTTCTTCTGCCTACCGCTGATCCCCTTACCGAAAGAGAATATAATGGTCCGAAAGAGTCATGGACCCATGATCTGTCTACTGAGACGACACTGCTTTATGCTCAGTCCCTGGGTGTTCCTGTGGTACTGGCAAACCATGGCGGTCCATGGATAAGTCCTCTTCCGGGGATGCTGCCTGAGCAGGATTCCTGGTATCGGGGACAGTCAACCATTGCTGATTCAGACGGCACCATCAAATTAACCCTGGAACAGGATGAGGCGTTTATTGTTTCTGAAGTCACACTTGATCCTTCCAGAAAAAACAGTCCGGTGCCGCCGTGTTACGGGCAGTACTGCAAGGAGATGGATCTCGGAAGCAGAATATATCAGATTGTAACGGAGGCTATCGGGAGTTTTGTCTATTCACTCAGCCTGGAGCGAAGAATGAAGGCTCTCGAAATATCTGAAGAATGATCCCCGCTCTTTCTTGCAGGTGGTTTTACCCACATTTTTATTTATTAAATTAGTTTCTTTATTTGCCATAAAGGAGAAATCCAAACAAAGGGGATAGATTAAGTTAGATACCATCGTAAAATGATCTGCCTGTCATGCCAGCCCTGACGAAGTCGAAGGGAGCTTGTCGAATGGCGAGAGAACGATTTTTTGTTTTTACTGCTTGAAGAAAATCTTATGCCTCATAAAAAACGCCCAGCTTTTTCATTTTTCGCCACAGGGTGCTGGTGTTCATGTTGAGTTCTTCTGCGGTTTTTTTACGGTTGCCGTGGTGCCGGTTAAGCGCATGAAGAATAATCTCTTTTTCTGTTTCCTTTAATCGGTAGGTACTGTCAGTGCTGGTTCTCTTGTTCTCTTTATAGGCTTTTTGCAGATCCGATGACAGATGATCCATGGTGATGAGCGAATCCCGGCACAGCACAAAAGAGTGTTCAATGATGTTTTCAAGCTCACGAATGTTTCCGTTAAACTCATATTCCATAAAAAATTCCATGACCTCATCTGAGGTTCCGGCAATTTTGCGGTCTTTATTCATGTTAAACTTCCGGATAAAATGCTCAACCAGTAAAGGAATGTCCTCGCGCCTTTTGGACAGGGGAGGAAGGTCGATTTTTATGACATTAATGCGGTAGTAAAAATCTTCCCGTATCCGTCCCTGAGACAGAAGCTGGCTCAAATCTTTGTTGGTGGCTGCGATGATCCGGGCATTTGTTTTAACCGGCCGGGTTGCTCCCAGCGGCTCATACTCCCCTTCCTGAAGCACCCGCAGCAGTTTAACCTGAAGTGCGGCTGACAGGTCGCCTATTTCATCGAGGAAAAGTGTGCCGTTTTGTGCGCGTGCAAAACGGCCGGGCTTGTCATTTTTGGCATCGGTAAAGGCACCTTTAACGTAGCCGAAAAGTTCTGATTCCAGTAGTGTGTCCGGCAGGGCCGCGCAGTTAATGGCGACATACGGACCGGCTTTATTGCTGCTGTGGTTATGGATCGCCCGGGCAAAGAGCTCTTTTCCTGAGCCGCTGGGGCCCTGAACCAAAACTGTGCTGCCGCTTTCGGCAATATCAGGGAGAATTTCAAAGAGCTTTTTGATCTCATGATTTTTGCTCACAATATCGCTGTAGACATACTGCTTTTTAATTTCTTTTCTCATTTCTTCAAGTGCTGACAGATCGCGGAAGGTCTCAACGCTGCCGATGATCTTTCCAGACGGATCTTTTAAGACGGCTGTGCTTATACTGATGGGAGT
Source organism: uncultured Thermodesulfobacteriota bacterium (assembly GCA_964387595.1). Classification (GTDB taxonomy): domain Bacteria; phylum Desulfobacterota; class WTBG01; order CAIYCZ01; family CAIRTM01; genus JAHEEI01. Next base: position 8,026 of record CAYLYF010000037.1, read on the forward strand.
TGTTTTGCCCCGGCTGTTTAAAATGTTTATAGGCAGGTCGATGATCTGTTTGCCTGTCTTCATGGTCTTGTCTATGGCGCAGGCGCTTTGGCAGATGCTTGCATGAAAGACATCAAAACATTTCTGACCAATCGCCTGCTCACCGGGGATGCCGGTGATCTTTTCAGCCGCACGGTTAAAAGAAGTAACATTTTTATCAAGATCAATGGTAAATACCCCGTCAGCAATGCTGTTTAAAATGGTTTGAAGATGGTCATATTTTTTTTCCACAGTTTTTCCTTTTGTTATTTTAAGAATATTTCACTTAAGTTATTATAATGCAATAGTGCAATGCATTGCAATATAAATTGCAACAATGCAATGAAAAACTGTTAATCAAAAGACGGTCATATTTTTAAAACAGTTTTAAAGTCTTGAAAATACATGTTATTTTTTATTTTCAAGGTTTTGGCATTAATTGTGCAATTCTTTGTCTACAGAGGAGGAAAGATGAAAATTGCAATACCACTTTTTGGAACCCGGATTTCACCCCGGCTTGACTGTGCCAAAAAGATACTTTTGATACAGGCTGAAGAAAAAGACAGGAAGATTGTTTCTTTTGAAGAAACAGACTTTCAAACAGGCCATACGGGTGAAAATATAGAATTTTATCTTTCTAATGAAATAGCAGTGATTATTTGCGGCGGTATTTCAATTGAAATGCAGGATTTGTTGATAAAACATAAAATTAAGCTTATTTCATGGGTGACCGGTGAAGCAGATAAGGCCCTGGATCTTTTTTTGGAAGGTAAACTGGTATCCGGAGCCATGCTTTGTCCGGGAATGAGAGTGAAAAGATGGCGTTTCTGTTCACAGGAAAAAGCCGAAGATCCTCGTACACTCAAAAAATAAAGGCGGGTATATATATTAATGTTATATATATTAGATAACTTTGTGAGGTTGCCCATAATATCAGACGTTAATTCTTACAGTGAAGGAGTCATTTAAAATGAGTACAGAAAAATGTGAAAACGATGCAAACTGTCAGTCCTGCGGTGAGGCGGAAAAGTGTTCTCAGGCGGAAAAAGAAGCTCATGAAACAAAGGTTATTGCAAAGAGAATGGGCGATATTAAACACAAATTTATGGTGATCAGCGGAAAAGGCGGAGTGGGTAAAACCTCTGTTGCAGTGAATCTTGCCGCAACTCTGGCCAGCCAGGGACATCAGGTGGGAATTCTTGATGCGGATATTCATGGTCCCAATATTCCCAAGATGCTTGGGGTTGATGACCGCAAACCTCTGGCCGGAGAAGGAAATAGTATCCTGCCGATCGCGGTTACAGATAATCTTCGGGTGATGTCCATTGCTTTTTTTCTGAAGAATACAGAGGATGCCATTGTCTGGAGAGGACCCATGAAACATAATCTGATAAAACAGTTTCTGGGAGAGGTTCAATGGGGTGAGCTCGATTATCTGATTATTGATCTTCCTCCGGGAACAGGGGATGAGGCCTTAAGCGTTGCGCATTTAATGAAAGATGTGGATGCGGCTGTGATCGTAACCACGCCTCAGGAAGTGGCCCTACTTGATTCGAGAAAGAGTATCAGCTTTTGCCGGGAAATAAAGATCCCCATCATCGGTGTGGTGGAAAACATGAGCGGGCTGATCTGTCCGCATTGTAAAGAAAATATTGATCTTTTTAAGACTGGCGGCGGAGAGAAAATTGCAAACGAGATGAAACTTCCATTCCTTGGCCGTATTCCACTTGATCCGGAAATGGTCATCAGCGCAGATGAAGGAAATGCTTTTGTTGAAAAATGTCCTGAGTCAGTTGCGGCCAAAGCGTTTGTCGCGGTCGCTAATGCATGGAAGAAACGGTTAAATAATTAAGATGACAAAGGAGATAAAATGAGTGGAAAAACAGAAATATCAGCAGAAGAACTGGAAAAAGAGATTATAGAATTTCTAACTGAAAGAGCAACAACGTCAGGCGGAGAAAATACCGGAATGGGCTGTAACTTAAAACATGGGCGGGCCTGTGTTCTGGCCACAAGCCATGAAAATGTTCCGAGGGCCACACCTGTTGACTTTTTTTGTGACGGAACCCTGGGCATCTGGATTAATGGAGAGCCTGGCGGAAAGATTGCCAATATCATGCGTAATTCATCTGTGGCGGTGGGCATTTATGATCCGGTTGATCACACGATTGAGCAGAAAAGCATGCAGCTGTGGGGAAAGGCTGAGTTGATCAATAAAAAAAATAATGCTGATCTTGTAAATGGAAAATGGAAAGAGTTCGGTCTTGATCAGGCGGCAACAGGTATGTTTAACAAGATGATAAAAAATAACATCATACCGGAAAGTGCCCGTGAAAAAACCATGGAAATGGTGATGAAAAGAATAAACTATATAAAAATTACACCTGTAAAAATAGCTTTACTGCATATGGTTCCGGATGGTCTGCCAATGAAAAAGATCTGGGATAAGGGTAAGGCGACCATTGAGGAACTTTCTGCATAATAATATAAACAAACAAATAACATAGGAGAAAAATATGAAAAGAATAGCTTTTTCATGCGAAGACGGCAGCGGCCTGCAGTCTGAAATGAGCATGCATTTCGGCCGGTGTTCACATTATACTATTGTTGAGGTTGATGATGGTGAAGTTAAAAAAACAGAGATAATTGATAACCCTTATTTTACCAACCACGTTCCGGGAGTGGTGCCAAAATTTATCAGTGAGCAGAACGTCAATGTGATGATAGCCGGCGGCATGGGCCCCAAGGCGATTGACCTGTTTAATGGTTTCGGTATTGAAGTGGCAACCGGTGTTGGCGGCAAGGTTGAAAATGTTTTAAAAGCGTATATTGAAGGTAAGGTTCAGGGTGTTGAACCCTGTTCTCATGATCATTAAAACTGATTTTGGAGAGAGTAAGAAATGAAAATAGCAATTTGTTCCGCAGGTCCGGGACTCGATGATCAGGCGCACGATCTTTTTGGAAGATGCGATTATTTTCTGATCATTGATCTTGAAACAGGTGAAACCAAAGCCGTAAAAAACGAATTTGCGGCATCTTCAACCGGCGCAGGAACAGCCTGTGCACAGATCATATTCAATGAAGGTGTGGAAGCGGTTATAAGCGGAAAAGCCGGACCCAATGCTTATGAGGTTTTGAAGCAGGCCGGAATTGATATTTTTCTTTTGCCGCCGGGATTGAAAGTTAAGGATGCGCTGGAAAAATATAAAGCGGGCAGTTTGCGTAAAATGGAAATAACCCAATTTTAAATAGAGGTGATATTATGAAAATATGTATTTCATCAACAGGAAATGATCTTAACGCAAAGATCGATCCAAGATTTGGAAGATGCCAGATTTTTTTGTTTGTTGATACGGATTCTCTTGAAGTGGAAGCCGTTCCCAATCCGGCTGCAACTTCAGGCGGCGGTGCCGGAACAAAGGCAGCGCAGCTTGTATTTGAAAAAAAAGCAGAAGCGGTTCTTACCGGGAATGTGGGACCGAATGCCTATACCGCGCTTGAAGCAGCAGGTATAAAGATCTATACCGGTATGAGTGGTATCTGCCAGGAGGCTTTAGATGCGCTTAAACAGGGAAAAATTTCTTCCATTGAAGGCCCCACGGTTGAAAGTCATACAGGGTTAAAATAAATGCTCGTTTCATGAGGGAGAAATAAAATGGCTGTAAAAGTAGATCTTGAAAAATGTACAGGATGTGGTTCATGTGCTGAAGTTTGCCCGGTGGAGGCAATTAAAATCGAAAAAGGTAAAGCAATCATTGCTGAAGATGAGTGCGTAAGCTGCGGTACCTGCCTGGATGAATGTCAGGCAGAAGCGTTGTCTATGGACTAACTGTACGTTTGTTTAAATTTAGCGTTTTAAACTTTTAAACAAAATGAAGGAGGTAATTATTATGCCAAGAGGCGATGGAACAGGTCCTGGCGGACAGGGCGGTGGAACAGGCAGAGGCGCAGGCGGCGGACAGGGTGGCGGAACAGGCAGAGACGCAGGCGGCGGACAGGGTGGCGGAACAGGCAGAGGCGCAGGCGGCGGACAGGGCCGTGGACAGGGTGGCGGAAACAAGCCCGGTGCAGGCCCGGCAGGACAGTGCGTTTGTCCCGGCTGCGGAGAAAAAATGCCGCATCAGGCAGGCGTTCCCTGCTTTCAGGTGAAATGTCCAAAGTGCGGACAACAGATGGTAAGAGGATAGGGCGGTAACGGATACGATTGTTACGCTTGAAATCGGCAGATATCTTAAGCAGATATCTGCCGGAGGAGATTCTTGTATAAATTATTATTTTGATTTGGAGGTCAATTAAAGTGAAAATAGCGGTTGCAAGCGGTAAAGGCGGTACTGGAAAAACAACAGTTTCTATAAACCTGGCATTGTCGATTGATAATGTCCAGTATCTTGATTGTGATGTTGAAGAGCCGAATGCGGCTATTTTCTTAAAGCCGGAGATTAGCGAACAACTTCCTGTTGAGATTGCGGTACCTGTTATTGATGAAGACAAATGTGATTACTGCCGGAAGTGCGCGAAGTTGTGCGTGTTTAACGCGCTGGTTGTGCTTGGAGAAAAAGTACTTTTTTTCCCTGAAATGTGCCATGGCTGCGGCGGCTGTATGTATATTTGCCCTCAAAAAGCCATCACGGAACAGAACCGTAAGATCGGTATTGTTGAAAGAGGCCGTGCCGGAGATGTTGATTTCATTCAGGGACTTCTTAATGTGGGTGAGCCCATGGCACCGCCGATCATAAAAAAGGAGAGAAGCCTGATTGATGATTCCAAAACGGTTATTCTGGATTCTCCCCCGGGCACATCCTGTCCGGTTATCGAGACGATCCGTGATACGGATTTTTGTATTCTGGTAACAGAGCCTACTCCTTTTGGACTGAACGATCTTGTGCTTGCGGTTGAAACGGTCCGGGAAATAAAGGTGCCTTTTGGCGTGATCATTAACCAGGACGGTATCGGAGACGATGAAGTGGATACTTACTGTAATAAAGAGGGTATTCCCATACTCATGAAAATCCCATGGGACCGACGAATTGCCGAGGCGTATTCAAAAGGTGAACCGGCGGTCAAGGTTTTTCCGGAAATGAAAAAAGAATTTCAGACTGTTTTTGAGAAGATCAAAAAGACCGTTAATGGCTAGAGCCTTTTTATAAATATTGTAGTCATTGTGCAGCGGACGGATACTGAAGCACAATTTTATGTTAATTCATTAAACCGTTCAAACTATTGATACCGTCGCCTTGGGGCTATATTAAAAAAGAAACGGCTCTAAGGGTAACTGTCAGCGGACGACTGACAGCGAACTGGTTTTTTTTCAGACACGTTATTTTCTCAGTGAGAAATACGATAAATCATAAATTATAAAGGCAGGTGTAAATACCATGAAACAGCTTACAGTCATCAGCGGTAAGGGCGGAACCGGCAAGACAACCATAACTGCAGCATTTGCGCATCTTTCTGAAAACGGCGTTTTGGCAGATAGTGATGTTGATGCTGCTGACCTTCATCTTATACTTGAACCTGACATAAAGCAGGAGAAAGCATATTCAGGAGGAAGCGTTGCTTTTATTGATGCGGAAAAATGTATTCAGTGCGGTATTTGTGTTGAGAAGTGCCGTTTTGATGCCATCCAAGACTTTGTGGTTGATCCGATTTCCTGTGAGGGATGCAGCTTTTGTACTTATGTTTGTCCGGAAAATGCGATCGTGATGAAGGAACAGATCTCGGGACACTGGTTTATATCCGCAACCCGCGAAGGCACCATGGTTCATGCAAAGCTGGGGATTGCCGAGGATAATTCAGGGAAGCTGGTGAGTGTGGTCCGGCAGAACGCAAAAGAAATCGCAGAAAAAAATAAAAATGATATGGTTATTATTGACGGCCCTCCGGGTATTGGATGTCCGGTGATCGCTTCGATTACCGGAGCAGATATGATACTGGTTGTTACTGAACCCACCTTATCCGGTATGCATGATATGGAAAGAGTACTTGATACGGCAAAACATTTCAGTATTCCTGCAATGGTCTGTGTCAATAAGTACGATATAAACTGTGAAAATACCGAAAAGATTGAAGAAAAATGTGAAGAAAGAGACGTACCGGTCGTGGGACATCTGCCCTATGATAAATCTGTTACCGCTGCAATGATACATAAAAAATCTGTTGCAGAATATGACTGCGGAGAAGTAAGCCTGGAAGTTAAAAAAATGTGGGATAAAGTGACTGCGGCTTTATTGAAATGAGTTGTTTGGATCCGGATCCTGAAAGTAGATAATCTGAAATGTTTCGAAAAGAAATTAAAGTTTTAGACTGTACCCTTCGCGACGGAGGGTTGATAAACAATTATCAGTTTAGTGATGATTTTGTAAAAGCGGTTTATCGCGCGGTGTGTGATTCGGGCGTCGATATAATGGAGTTCGGCAAAAAACTGGCAGAAAGCGATGTGTATACGCGTGAAAAATACGGCCCATGGAATTTTTGCGATGATGATGACATCCGCCGGGTTCAGGATTCTTATGCGTGTGAAAAGCCGCCTGAAATAGCTGTTATGTTTGATGTAGAGCCGATCTATAAAGTTATTTAGGAATTTTTTGTACCGTTGCGAAAAGAAATCGAATGGGGGTATAATGATATTTACGCTATTTGCGGCTGTTTGAACCAGCACCCCGGAGCGGCGATGAAACTGAGGGCTGACGCGGAAAATCAGGGCAAGTGTTATGACTTTTATCTTGAATCAAAAAAAAGCAAATGATGGAGCGATTGTATAAAAATGTCTGAAAATTATTACGGTGTCCTGAAAGTTAATAAAAATGCGAGTAGTGAAGAAATAAAAAAGGCATATCGCCGGCTGGCATTAGAATTTCATCCGGACCAGAATTCTTCTGATGACGCAGAAGATAAAATCAAAGAAATTAACAGAGCCTATTCTGTTTTGTCTGATGCAGATAAAAAACAATATTATGATCTTTATGGAACAGCTCCCCGGACGACGGCTTCGGGCTCGGCAGCAGGAGGGCAGCCCGGTGCCGGTATGGGATTCGGACGCGGCCGGGGTTGCGGATGCGGCCGTGGCCGTGGGTTTGGCGCCTGGGCATCGGCTTTCAGCAAACCCTCTCAGACGATCTTAAAAGAGGGAAAAGATTATGTTTGCAAAATAACAGTTGATGAAGACGAACTGAAAAATGGAGCAAAGCGTTCTTTTATGATCCGGGACGGGGCCGGAATGAGCAAAATTACGGTAACCATTCCTTCAGGAAGTAAAAGAGGGCAGCGCATAACAGTGGCTGAAGTTGCCGGAGAGAATACAGGCAGACTGATAGTGGAGTTTACGTGAAAATAAATGATATGTCACCGATAGGAGTCATTCATTCGCCGCATAAAAAACCGGAAGGCGTTCCGATCCAGCCGGTCTTTACTGAAGGAATTACTGCGGAAATAGAGGTCTATCCTGAATTCCAGCAGGGGCTTCAGGACCTTGACGGGTTTTCACACATCATTTTATTATACTTTTTTCACAAGTCTAAAGATTACCGTCTTTTATGCCGGCCTTTTCTGGATAATAAAGAAAGGGGTCTGTTTGCCACCCGGGCTCCCAAAAGACCCAATCCAATAGGACTTTCAATTGTGGAGCTGTTAAAAATCGATAATAATATGATTATCATCGGATCTCCGGATATGATTGACGGTACGCCGCTGCTTGATATTAAACCCTATATCGATGTTTTTGATGTGAAGAAAAAGGTGAAAAACGGATGGTATGATACAGCGGCTAACAGAGCGCAGATCACTGCGGATGATCGGTTTATAAAATAAATTTATATAAAAGGAGAAACCATGACTAAAATTAATGATGAGATGAAAAGTCTGCTGGATGAAACAGATATCTGGGTCCTGGCAAGTGCTGATAACAGCGGAATGCCCAATGCTGTGCCGATATTTTTTACTAAAATACTGGATAACGGGAATCTGCTGCTGGTGGACAACTTTATGAACAAGACCCTTGAAAATATTAAGCAAAATCCCAAGGTATCTGTTTCCGTCTGGAAAGACAAAGCGGGCTATCAGTTCAAGGGAACGGCGGTAATAGAAACAGACGGCGCAAATTTTGAACAGGGAGAAGAACTGGCCAAAGGCAGGAATCCCAAAGGGGTTGTTGTGGTTGCGCTGACATCCGTTTATACAACGGCTCCCGGTCCGGATGCGGGCAAAAAGCTTTTGTAGCCGGCTAATATGAATAAAAGAGAGAATGATAATGCCGCTTTATGAGTTTAAGTGTAAAAAATGCGGGGAAATAAACGAGTTCCTCTCAAACCTGGGTGAAGAGGGAGAGACTTTTGTCTGTGAAAAATGCAAAAGTCCTGATCTCGAAAAAGTGATGTCTGTGACAAATGTAGCAAAATATCCTTCTGCAAAAAACGGCAAAACCTGCTGCGGAACGGGAGAAGGATGTGACAGACCCAAAAGATGCTGTGAAAGCTGAGGATTTTTATGGAAAACAGTGGGAATAATCAGAGTGATGCTGAGATTCCTTCAGCAGAGCTGGAAGAAGCAGAAGGGCCTGTCATCTTTTATAATGATAAGGTCATCGATCATTTTACGAATCCCCGCAACGTGGGTGAAATGGAAGAGGGAAGCTGTGACGGCTATTCCCTTGTGGGGGATCCTGAATGCGGAGATCAGATGAAGCTGTGGATCAAAGTTGAAAAAGGCCGGATTGAAGATATTAAGTTTAAATCATTCGGTTGTCCGGGGGCGATAGCGACAAGCAGTATGGCAACCGTCCTGGCAAAGGGAAAGTCTTTGGATGAAGCAAAGCGCCTGAGCGATGATGATGTCGTGGAGGCGTTTGAAGGTATACCCGATCATAAGAAACACTGCTCAATGATGGGGGTGAATGCGCTGCATGCTGCGATCCGAGACTATGAGCAAAAACAGAAATGTCCGGAAAAATGATTTATCTTGATTATAATGCAACCACGCCTGTTCATCCGGAAGTGATAAAAGTCATGATCCCCTGTTTTGCGGAAAAGTTTGGAAACCCTTCAAGCTTTTACCGGCTCGGCAGGGAGGTAAAGACAAGGCTTTACCATGCGCGCGCAAAAGTTGCGGCTTGTATTGGAGCAGAACCCGGTGAAATCTACTTTACTGCAGGCGGAACCGAATCAGACAACATGGCCGTACGGGGCATTGCTCGTTTCTTAAAGGAAAGAGGCAATCACATTATCACTTCTTCAGTTGAGCATCATGCTGTATTTAAGACCTGTGCTGCTCTTGAAAAAGAAGGTTTTGAAGTGACTTTCCTGCCGGTTGATTCTGCCGGAAGGGTAGATCCCGATGCTTTATCCAAAAGCATTACGTCCCGTACAATTCTTGTTAGTATTATGGCTGCAAACAATGAAACCGGGGTGATTCAGCCGGTGGAAGAGATCGGCGCCATTACCGAAGAAAAAAATATACTTTTTCATACAGATGCAGTTCAGGCTGCCGGAAAAATCCCAATTGATGTGACCGAGATCAAGGCTGACCTTCTATCTCTGACCGGTCATAAACTTTACGGACCAAAAGGGGTGGGCGTTCTTTATATTAAAAAGGGTGTTTCTGTTGAACCGCTTATCACCGGCGGCAGTCATGAGGGTCACCTGCGTGCCGGAACAGAAAATGTTGCCGGTATTGTGGGACTTGCGGAAGCGGTCCGCCTTGCTAAAGATACGCTTGATGATGAGTCCAGACGGCTGTGTCTGCTGAGAGACCGGCTGGAAGAAGGACTTGCAGAAAATGTTCCGGATATCTCTATTAACGGCCGTGATGCCCCAAGGATTTCCAATACTTCAAATATAACTTTTATGGGTGTTGACGGTGAGTCCATTTTGCTTCATCTGGATTTAAAAGATATTTATGCGTCATCCGGCTCAGCCTGCGCGACCGGTTCCGCTGACCCTTCCCATGTTTTAAGGGCGATGGGAATCGGTCCCAGAGAAGCGCAGAGCTCGGTTCGGTTTTCCCTGGGAAAAGAAATCACAGCGTCGGATATTGATGTAACGGTGAAGACCGTTGCTGAAATAATTTGTAAATTAAGAACGATATCAAGTGTTTAATCCGGTTTAACACCCGTGATATTAAGGTTTAACGATGGAAAAAGGACTTTGCTTTGTCTGCGGATCCAAGAATAACACAGGGCTGAAACTTAATTTTAAGGTAGATTCCGAAAAACAGCAGGCTGAGTGTTCAACTGTGATTACTGAGGATTATCAGGGCTGGGAGGGGATCGTCCATGGCGGGATAATCGCATCCGTCATTGACGGATCCATGGTTTATGCCTGTAAAAGTATCGGGCTTTCCTGTGTGACTGCAGAATTGAACATAAGATATAAAAAGGCGGTTCCGCTGAATAAACCGATTCATATAACCGCAACGGTGAAAAACCGGATCCGGTGGCTGTCTTATCATGTGATATATACCGAAGCCGTGGTGAAAATGGACGGCAAGGTTGCTGCCCGGGCAAAAGCCAAAATGTTTGTGGATAAAAAAGATCAGGAGGGACGGGATGCAGTGCGGAAAATGTAAAAAAATGGATTGCTATCTGGAGCAAAAAGAATGTACCGGGATTAAAGAGGAGATCCTGGAACTGTACACGGATCCTGAAAAACAAAAGATGATGGCGGCAGCTATCGGTCTTGAATCAGAAGATGAAAGGTTGCTGACCCGGGTGGAAGAGGTTGTGAAATTTGCAGACAGAATGGGATATAAACACCTGGGCATTGCTTTTTGTGCCGGCTGTTCCCGGGAAGGCGCATCTCTGCATAAACTTCTGGAAAACAGTTTTAAAATTACCTCCGTGTGCTGCAGCGTCTGTGGAATCGGGATAAAGGATGTTTTGCCGGATTGTCCTGATGCGGGGAACAGAAAAGTTATCTGTAATCCGCTGGGGCAGGCAGAAATGCTGAACCGGGCTGAAACAGAACTTAATATTGTCGTCGGATTATGCGTCGGTCACGATATTCTCTTTGCCCAGAGTTCTCATGCGCCGATAACCACCCTTGTGGTAAAGGACCGGGTTCTGGTTAACAATCCGGGAGGGGTGCTCAACTCTTTTTACTGGAAGAAGATAATATCCGACAGGTTTAAAAAAACTTTTAAGAACGGTGAGACAAAATGATATTTGATATGCTTAAAAAAGTTGCTTTAAAGCGGGCCGCGGGAAGAACTGCGGCTTCAGTCCGTATCGGCATCTGCTACACGGCAGTTATGCTTGATAACGATTCAACCGGACTTGCCTATACTTTTCGTCATGACATTCCCCATGGCTGTGCAAGTTTTCAGGGAAATGTGCCGCTGGAAGGAAAGTCGGCTGAGGAGCTTCTCGGTTTTCTGGATTCTTCCGATCTTTTGATCAGAACGGTTGGGGTCGCAGCGATGAACGCACTGTTAAACACGGAAAATAAAGAGCTGATTAAAGGAGATGTTCTTGAGCTGCTTAAGCCCGAAAAAGACGATGTGGTGGGGATGGTCGGGTATTTCGGGCCGTTGGTGGCCCCGCTTAAAAAAGCAGCAGGGGAACTTAAAATATTTGAAAAAGAGGGTGAAAAAGCGCTGGATATATATCCTGAAGAAAAGGCCTTTGAGCTGCTGCCGTTATGTTCAAAGGTGATCATTACCTCCACCTCTCTGATCAATCTGACTCTGGAAAAACTTCTTGAAACGACCAAAAACTGTGAGAAAACAGCTCTGGTGGGCTCAACGACGCCCCTGGTTGTAAACGAGTTCCGTGAGCTTGGGGTTGATCTTCTGTCCGGGGTGATCGTGAAAGACCCCAAATCCATTCTTCGGGTCGTCAGTGAAGGCGGCGGTGTGAGGCTTTTTAGGAATTATGTTGAAAAGGTGAATGCGGTTTGCACCGCCTGATAAGCGGTATTTTACCGGGCAGGACAATTTTCAGACGTAAGGGAGGTATTTTGGCGATTTTCGAGTATAAGGGTATCAAACCTGAAATTGGTAAAGACTGTTACATTGCCGAATCAGCAGAAGTGATCGGAAATGTTTCTCTGGGCCGTGGTGTTTATGTGGGGCCCGGGGCAAAGATAAGAGGGGATTACGGTTCTATTCAGATCGGGGACGGGACGGCGGTTGAAGAAAACTGTGTGATCCATGCCCGGCCCGGCGAAATATGCCGGATTAACTGCCGGGTGACCCTTGGCCATATGTGTATTATTCACAATGCAAAGCTTATTGATAATTATGCCGTTATTGGAATGGGCTCAATTGTCAGTGACTGGGCTGTGGTTGGAGAATGGTCCGTTGTTGCTGAAGGCGGTGTGGTAAAAAACAAACAGGAAGTTCCTCCGGGGAAGATCGCGGCAGGAGCTCCGGTGAAAATTATCAGAAATGTCAGTGACGAATATAAAAAAAACTGGACACGGTTTAAACAGGTGTACGTGGATCTTGCCGGAAGCTATGCTGCGGACCTTAAAAAAATCGGATAAGAGGTTGTGTCTTAAACTATTGAACAGATGAGGTCGGAAATGAAACAGAAAAAAAGAGTTGTAATTATAGGGGGAAATGCCTGCGGAATGAAAACTGCTGCGCGGCTGAGACGACGAGATGCAGATGCAGAGATCACGATTTTTGAAAAAGGGTCATTTATTTCATATGGATCCTGCGGTTTTCCATACTATATCTCCGGGGCAGTAAAAGATTATCATAGTCTTATCGGCGGTGCCGGCTCTGTACGGGATGAAGCTTATTTTGATTTGGTCAAAGGGGTGAAGGTTATCACCGGAAGAGAAGTTACCGGTATTGACAGAGAAAACAAAGAAGTAGAAGTGCTTGATTCGAGTTCCGGAGAAAGCAGCAGAAAGTCCTATGATATCCTGGTGATCGCAACCGGGGGTATTCCGTCCCGTCCTGTAATCGAAGGGCCGGATGATATTGAGGGTGTTTTTACCGTTGCTGCCATGGAAGATATTATTGCGATCCGAAAGCATGTAGAAAATAACGGGGTTCAAAACGTAATTGTTTCCGGAGGCGGTTTTATCGGTGTTGAGGTTGCGGAAGCATTAAAAGAGAGGGGGCTGTGTGTTACCATTATCAAAAAATCAGACAAGATCCTGCCGTCACTGTTTGACGAGGAGATGTCTCTTTTGATTGCAAAACACATGGAGCTAAAAGGTGTCCGAATTATTGTCGGTGATGCGGTTACCGGAATGCGGGCGGATGATAACGGCTGTTTAAAAAGTGTTGTTACTGAAAAGGGAGAAGAACTCCCGGCCGGTATTCTGCTGGTGACCAAGGGATTTTTACCGAATGTCGGGCTTGCGAAAGCTGCCGGGCTTGAACTCGGTGAAAGCGGTGCAATCCGGGTAAATCCGAACATGCAGACAACGGATCCGGATATCTATGCGGGGGGGGACTGTGTGGAGAGTACCCACCTGGTTACCGGTGAAAAAATGACCCTGGCGCTCGGGTCTCTTGCAAACCTCCAGGGCCGGGTGATTGCTGATAATATTGCCGGTGATGATGCAGTGTTTCCCGCTGTTCCGGGTACGGCGATTTTCAAGATATTTGATTATACCGCCAGCCGTACCGGGATTACAGAAAAAGAAGCAAAGGCTCTTGGCTATGAATGTATCTGTGCTATTGTACCGGGCCCGGATAAGCCGGGATTTTATCCGGGTGCCAAGCCGGTGGTCACTAAGCTTATTGCGGATAAAAAAACAAGAAAAATTCTGGGCGTTCAGATCCTGGGTCCCGGAGAAGCAGCCAAGCGAATGGAGATCGCAGCAACAGCGATCACCTGTAATGCAACGGTTGATACCCTTTCAATGCTGAACCTGGCTTATTCTCCACCCTATTCCCCACCGATGGATAATATTATAAATGCGGCGAATGCCGTCATAAACAAGCTTAACGGACTGGCCGAAGGGCGTTCACCGATCGAGGTGATGAAAAAATTTAAAGCAGGGGATGACTTTATCTATCTTGATGTGAGAACAGAGAGTGAATTCAGCCGCATGCGGATAGATCATCCCAGGGTGATGCCGATGCCCCTTGGAAAATTACGAAGCGAGGGCGGAAGTCTTCCAAAAGACAAAGAAATTGTGTTGAGTTGTGTGTCCAGTCTCAGGGCCTATGAGGGATGCATTATTCTTAAGGCGATGGGCTATGAGAAGGTATCTTTTATGGATGGGGGGCTGCTGGCTTGGCCGTATCCGCTTTCCATATAAAATTTAGTGTCAATTTTTACTGCAGCCTTTAAAACATGAGTAAAAATCAAAAAAATAAAGGTGTCATTCTAGGTCTTTCTGTTGGCCATTTATGCCATGATATTTATTCAAGTTTTCTGGCACCTGTCCTGCCGCTGCTGATCGAAAAGTTTTCTCTGACCTATGCCGCTGCCGGGTTTATCTCTGTTCTTCTACGGATACCCTCAATATTCAGTCCTCTGATCGGTTCTTTGGCAGGACGGGTGAATCTGAAATATATGATTATTATCAGTCCCAGTGTGACTGCTGTTGCCATCTGTCTTATCGGTAATGCGCCTAATTTCTGGACAATTGCTGTGCTGGCTCTTGTGGCAGGCTTCAGCTCGGCCTGTTTTCATGTGCCGCCGCCGGTAATCCTGCGAAACCTGGCCGGCAGCAGAATAGGCACAGCCATGAGCTTTTTTCAGACCGGTGGAGAGCTGTCACGGACCCTGGGTCCGCTGGTGGTGCTGGGTGCTGTCTCAATGTGGACATTAAGCGGTTTGTACAGACTGATACCGATAGGTGCTCTGGTGTCGCTGTTTCTTTTATGGATTCTTAAGGACGTCCCCTCAAGCAGGAAAGGTAAAGATGTCGGCTTAGAAAAAAACTCGATTATCAGGACCTTTACCGGGCAAAAACTTCTATTTATTTCAATAGCCGGAATTCTTTTGAGCAAGTGCTTTACGGCTTCTGTGCTGGGGGCTTATCTGCCCACATATTTAACCTTTAAAGGAAGCGGACTCTGGTTTGCCGGGGGATCTCTTTCTCTGCTTCAGGCTTTTGCGATTATTGGTGTTTGTATTACCGGTCCTTTGTCGGACCGGATTGCCTGTGAAAAAATGCTGCTGCTTTTGGCCGTTGCGGCCCCTGTTGCCATGTTCTTCTGTCTTTATTCCGAGGGATGGCTGTTTATCATTTCACTCTGTTTTGCCGGTCTTACGGCTTTTTCCAGTACGCCTGTTATGCTTTCGCTGATTCAAAAAAGAAATTTTGAGTTTCCGGCAATCGCAAACGGAATGTACATGACGCTTAATTTTATTTTGAGTTCAATCATTGTTCTTGCTGCCGGCAGACTTTCGGATATGGCAGGTATTATATTTACCTTTAAATGCTGTGCGGTGCTGTCATGTGCCGGAATACCTTTTGCTGTTGTCCTAAACCATAAACGAATGACACCGGCCG
Organism: uncultured Thermodesulfobacteriota bacterium; assembly: GCA_964387595.1. GTDB lineage: Bacteria > Desulfobacterota > WTBG01 > CAIYCZ01 > CAIRTM01 > JAHEEI01. Next base: position 23,460 of record CAYLYF010000037.1, read on the forward strand.
GATATTAAAAAAGGAGAGATCGTGTCCCGTGAAAAGAAAATCACAAAAAGAATGATTAAAGAAATGATCCTGGATTTTTTAGAACAGAGTTCAGGTTCTCCGGATACTCAAAAAGGAAAATTTCGCTGCGGCATGAAACACCGTAATGCACTGGTGCTGTCAACTTCGTATAAGGATATTCCCCGTGCCACCGCGCTGGAGTTTTTTAATGAAGGGTTAACTCTGTATATACTGGGAGTGCCCGGCGGAAAGATCGCCAATATTAAACGGAATAAAAATGTGTCCGCATTTATTTATGAACAGCCGATGGATCATTCGGTTCTTCAAAAAAGCCTGCAGATCTTTGGTGAGGCAGAGCTGATCACCTGCAGAAACAGGAAAAGGCTTTTTAAAAGCCTGCTTAAAAAATATAATATGGACTTTGTCATGACAAGACTGCTTGAACCGATCGCACAGGAAAAAGGTCTGGAGGGAACAGAAGCCCGGGCGTTTATCTTGAAATTTATAGACGCCTGCAGTTTTGTAAAAATAAGCCCGAACCATATGATCCTGAAAGAATACCGCCCCGATTTTTCCATGGGAAAGTTCGAATGGAAAAGAAATTGATCTTATTATAAGATTAAACCACGGCTTTTAGCCGTGGATAATTATTCAATGAATTTAAGCGATGGCTGAGCAAAAGAAAAATCAAAGCCGGAAAAGTAATGATATAAAAAACAGGACAGCAATTGCTGCGCTTGGGATGAACACGCTTCTTACCGCAGTTAAGTTCCTGCTCTTTTTCTTCTCCGGCAGTATGGCTATTCTTGCTGAAGCATGGCACAGCTTCACTGATATCGTCACAAGCTTTCTGGTGCTTATTGCGGTAAGACATTCCGGCAGGAATGGAAGCACAAAACAAAAAGACGGGGAAAGTGAAAATGATTTCGGTACGGCTTCATCCTATGCTGCAGGCAGAATGGAACTGGCTGTCTCTTTTTGTATCGGACTTATTCTGCTCCTTGTATCCGCCTTTCTTATAAAAAAATCTATTACTTCCGAAATTATTCAAATAAGAAACCCCCTTTTTTCAGGACTCATCTTTTTGCTGTTTTCACTGGGTTCATATTTTGTTTACAAGCTTGAGGTAAAGGTGGGAAAAAGCGAAGGTTCGATCGGGCTGGTGGCAGACGGGATGCATGCGCGGGCAGATATGACCTCATCGCTTTTAACCGGATTTTCGCTGATACTGTATACGCTGGGCTTAAACATTGATCGTTGGGTCGCGGGGCTTATCGCTTTTTTTATTTTGTCTTTTGCTTTGGAAACGATTGTGAACACGGGTATGGCGTTTTTTCACCGAAAGTCAGATCGCCTGTTCAGGTACAGGTCTTTTACGCTGATCGCTTTTCTTTTTGACAGGATCGCTTTACAAAAAGCGGTCAAAGCGATTCAAAACTTTCTGGTGTCAAGAGTTGGTGATTCAATAAAAATAAGGCTGTTTTTGAAAACGGTTCTTTTCCTGCCTTTAATCCTTATCATCGCAGCATATGTTTCAACAGCTTTCTATACGGTTGGAAGTCGTGAAAAAGCTATTGTTGAGCGTTTTGGCATTCCGCTGAAACTTAGGAAACCCATTGATCCGGGGCTTCATCTCAAACTGCCCTGGCCCATAGATAGTGTTGAAAAAACAAACGTTGCTTTTATCCATGAATTAAGCATTGGGAATATTACGGACAGAAAGGCTTTCGCACTATTATGGACACGGCAGCATGGAACAGAGGAAGCTTTTCTCAGCGGTGATAATAATCTTTTCTATCCATATATTGTTCTTCATTACCGCATAAAAAATGTAGCGGCTTATCTTTATGAAAACATTGACCCCGTTAAGCTTTTAAACGAGGTGGGACATCGGGTTGCGACATATCTTTTTGTTAAGGAGAAGTTCTATGACATCGCGGCTGTGCATCGAAAAAGGCTTGAGCAGGAATTACTGCAGGGTCTCCAGGAAAACCTCGACAAAATGAAAAGCGGAATTGAAATTCTTTCAGTTAACTTTAAGGATATTCATCCGCCCATAGCTGTGGCGGATTCATTTGAAAAAGTGATTGCCGGGCATCAGGAGAAACAGAAAATTATAAATGAAGCCAGGGGATATAAAAATAGAACCCTGCCCAAATCCAGGGGTGAGGCCGCAGAAACGTTTGAAACCGCAAAAAGCTATATGGTTGACCGTACGCAGCACGCTGAAGGAAGTGCGGCCAGATTTGTGATGACTTTACCTGTGTCAAAAAAAGAAAAGCAGCTCACCCGGTCCCGTCTTTATTTGCAAACGATGCAGACAGCTCTGAAAGAAAAGACAAAAATTATTGTTGATCCGAAATCAGGGATACCTGAAATATGGATGGGGTTTAAAAAGTTTTCCGTAATGGATTTTGAGGGAGGTATTCAGGAATGAGATATCTTGTTATTTTATGTATTGTGATTGCAGCTGTTGTGGGCGGAATTTACGTATGCAGCTTTACTGTTTCAGAACGTGAGTATGTTGTTTTAACACGGTTTGGCAAGCCGATGCGGACAATAAAAATGGCCGGATTTAACTGGAAACGTCCGTTTTTATTTGAAACGGCGAATCGGGTTGATCGCAGAATACAGGTGTTTACCAGCCAGCCCATTCAGCTTCTGCTGGGTGATAAAAACCCGATAGTGATGACCTGCTATGTCTGCTGGAAGGTTCGGGACCCCCTTCTTTTTTTTCAATCTCTGGCGAACCCGGAAATTGCGACCCAGAAACTGGGTGACATGATCAATTCACAACTGGGCAATGCTTTGGGTGATTTTAAGCTGTGCAATATTATCAATACGAATTCCACAGAAATAAATCTGTTGACGCTTGAAGAGAGCATCTTAAAAAAGGTCAATACCAGGACCCAGGGGAAATATGGTATTGAGGTTGTGCAGGTCGGGATCCGCAGAATTGCCTATCCGTCGATCGTAGCAGATGCTGTTTATAACCGTATGCGTTCAGAGAGAGAAAAAGAAGCCATGAAGTTCCGTGCGGAAGGCCGGGAGGAGGCAACAAAGATCAGGGCAAAAGCGGATCGGGAAGCAACCGGGATTCTTGCAGAAGCGTATAAACAGTCCGAGATCCTTAAAGGAGAAGGTGATCAGAAAGCGCTTAAACTTTATTCGGAAGCATACGGAAAGGATAAAGAGTTTTATGAGTTTACCAAGTCAATGGAGGTTTATAAAGAGATCCTGAGTAAAAATAGTACGCTTGTTTTGTCAACGGATTCGGTTATTTTTAAGTATTTTAATAATCCTTATGGAGATAACCGTTAATGAGACTTCGGAGAGAGAAATGAAGAGTCTATTCAGGGAGGTTTGGACAGGTTTTGCCTCTTTTTTTCGATGGATAATTGCCGGTCTGATCATTCTGTATCTTTTTTCGGGTGTTTGCTCCATAGCGCAGAGTGAAATAGGTGTTCACCAGCGATTTGGCCGTGTATTGAACGACAGGGTTCAGCCGGGCCTTCACTATGTGCTTCCCTGGCCTGTGGATAAAATCACAAAAGTATCGGTACGCACCATAAACAGAATGCTTATAGATGATTTCTATTCATCAGACTCTGCCCTGGAAAAGGTTCCGGCCTCAATCGTATTTACCCGGATGACCGGGCTGGAGCCTTATTGCATTACAGGCGATAATAATCTTGTGAATATAATCTGTGTTATCCAGTTTAACATTACGGACCCGTTTGATTATACTTTTCGTGTAAAGAACCCGGATGTGATGCTTAGAAGCATGGCGGGTAATATGATTATTCACTGTCTGTCCGAAATACCGATCGACGAAGTTCTGACACGGGGCAAGCAGGCTGTGATCAGAGATATAAAGCTCGGGCTTCAGGAAAGACTGAATAAGGCCCAGTGCGGCTTGACCGTATCCTTTATTGAGCTGCGTATTATAAAGCCTCCCGATCGGGTGCAGCAATATTTCTCTGATGTGATAAAAGCGGATATCGACAGGGAAAAAATGACCAATGAAGCAGAATCCTATTACAATGATAAAATTCTTGCTGCAAAGGCAAATTCAACCCGAATTGTTCAGGAGGCTGAAGCCTATAAAAAGGAAGTTGTCCTGAAAGCCGAAGGCGAGACCGAGAGATTTTTAAAGCTTCTTGAAGGGTTTAAAGAAAAAGGAGATTCTTCAAGAAAAATAATTTATATCGAAACAATAAAAAATGTTCTTGAAAAGGTCGGTAAAAAACATATCATTGGACGAAATAAAGCAGATAAGGCGGCGGTTCGTTTAAAGCTGTTTTGTCCGGAATAGAGGTAGACGGATGATGTTCCCGGACGAAGCGGCTTTAACGATAAATGCTAATTGAGACCCTGTTAATCTTTGCGCAGGTGGGACGGGACGCTAAATATTAATTTTTCATTCCAACAGGTTTTTTAAGGTTTTAACAAAGAGAGGAGCCATCTATGGAAAACAAACCCAAAAAAGGATTTGTCGTTTATTTTTCACCGGCCGGTACAACCCGGCATGTGGCGGAAGTCATTAAATCAATGCTGGATGATACGGGCTGTTCGACTGAAATATTTGATCTGGGGAGAAAAGAAGATTTTCAGAGGCTTGAAATTGCACAAGAAAGTTTTTCAGCCGGAGACAGTTTGTGGATCGGTTCTCCGGTCTATACCTATCATGCTTTACCTCCGGTGACGGAATTTATTGCAGGTCTTCCCCGGGACAGGGGCGTTTTTGCGGTTCCCTTTGTCACCTGGGGGGCGGTTTCAAGCGGGCTGGCCCTTCCTGAAATGGGGCGACAGCTGGAAGAGAAAGGATATCGTCTTGCGGGGGCTGCAAAAATAGCCGCACTGCACTCATTGCTGTGGCAGGTTGAGAATCCGCTGGGGCACGGGCGCCCTGACAGTATTGACGATGTGCTGATCTGTGATCTCGTTAAGAAAGTACAGGCCAAAATTAATTCAGGTAAATTTGAGGCTTTTTCTGCTGAAGATCTTAATTATCAGCCCGGTCCGGCTCAAAAAATAATGCAAACGATGAGTCTTGAAAAAGCAAAGCCGATGTTTCCAAAAATCGAAGCGGATCAGGATCTTTGCACACAGTGCGGACAGTGTGCAAAGGTCTGTCCGGTTCAGGCGATCAGCTGCTCTCCGTATCCGCAGATCGGGGATACCTGTATATCTTGTTTCAACTGTGTTCGCTTATGTGAAGAGAACGCTTTTAAGATAGATCTTTCACCCTTTGGAGACCGGCTGCGGGGCATGGCTGCGGAAAATAATGAGCAGCCGCTTTCAAAAATATTTGTATAATCCTAGACATTTTATCAAGAGAAGGAGAGTTTGCCATGAACCCATCTGATAAAAGAACAAAAGCACAGATCAAAAAAGATATCATCGATTTTTTAAACCGTACTTCGGGAGGGGCGGATGAAAAGCCGGGTCGGCACAGCTGCGGAATGGTGCACCGAAATTCGCTTGTGCTGGCCACGTCATATAAAGACGCTCCCCGTGCCACACCGCTTGAATTTTTCAATGAAGGTCTAACGATTTATATTTTCGGCGAGCCGGGCGGAAAAATTGCCAATGTGAAGCGTAATAATAAGGTCTGTGCCGCGGTTTACGAGCAGCCCATGAAACATTCCAAGATCCAGAAGAGTGTACAGATATTCGGAACTGTTGAACTGATCAGCGTGCGAAACAATCCAAGGCTTTTTAAAGCCAAGGCGCGTAAGTGGAATCTGTACGGTGTGGTTGATTCTTTTCTGAAGTCCTATTTCAAACAGAACAAGGTTACTGAAAAAGAAAAGAAAATGATGGAAAATAAACTGTTAAAAAGCATGAATATGATTAAAATTACGCCTGACAAAGTGATCTTGAGGGAGTATCATCCTGATTTCACAATGCCCAAGTTTGAGTGGAAAAAATAAACAGCGTTAATATCAAAGCTCAAATAACACGTTTAAATAAAAAAAGAATATAAAACTGATCGGGAGAAAAAGATGACACATGAAGATGCCGGGCACTATGCGGCAAAGCATTCAGGTGCAAAACTTAATGAAAAAATTGCAGAAAAGGTTCGTGAAAAAATGTCTGATGGCAGCCTTTCCTGCGGAGCTGTCCATGCCATTGCTACGGCGCTTAAGGTAAAGCCTTCGGAGGTGGGTATGACCCTTGACCTTTTAGAGGTTCGCATCGGGAAATGCCAGCTCGGTCTGTTTGGCTATGGCGAAAAAAAACGAATCGTCAAAGCTGCAGATATGGTTGCTCCGGAACTTCAAAAGGAAATAGAAAAACGGCTGGTAGAAGGTCGTCTCCCCTGTAAGTCAGCCTGGGACATTGCTGAAAAATTTAAAATGAAGAAACTTGATCTTGCGAATGCCTGTGAAAAACTTAAGATAAAGATAAATTCCTGTCAGATCGGTTCTTTTTAAAGCACGGATTTTATCCTTGCGGCGGCTTTTATCAAACATCCTATTTTCAGGAGGAATGAGGTGTTGAAAAATACAAAAATTCTTTTTCTTGTACTGATTTTTATTATTGCAGAGATTGTCCTGTTGTTTCTGGTTCCCAAACAGGATTTTTATTTTGAGCCGGGATATACCCTGAAGGAATTTGCCCGGCTGAACGATGCTAAACCGGGCAAGATAAAACATGAACTGGAAATGACTGATGTCCGGGGAAGCGCAACGCTTTCTGAGCTCGGTATTGATAAGGCCAGGGCCCTTCATGTTCTTTCTCATGTTAAGGGACGGTTTGACGCGGAAAAGAGAGTGCTGGCTCAGACAGTCTTTGCCCTGTTTTCTGCTGCAATTATTTTTCTGCTTTGTAAGAACAAAATGAATTCTGTCGTAAAAACAGTGTTGCTGTTAATTTCAATTACCTGTTTCGGTTTTTTGCCTGGCAAGTCCTATAACCCCATGACCGGAATGGTTAAGTTTATAAAGGGAATTGCCGGAATAGAACCCAATATTGCGGCATGGGGCCTGATTTTTGTTTGTTTTTTGCTACTGACCGTGATCGGTACCAAGGTCGTTTGCGGATGGATCTGTCCGTTTGGTGCGATTCAAGAGCTTATTTATAAAATACCCGGTCTGGGTAAATTTAAAACAAAATATAAAATCCCGTTTTGGCTTTCAAACAGTGTCCGGATCATGGTTTTTCTGGGCTGTCTTATCGCTCTTTTGTCTAACCTGTTCGGTTTAAGGGAACAGGGCAGGGTGATCTATCATGTGATCAATCCCTTTAATCTTTTTGAATTTAATTTCAGCCTTGTTTCTATCCCGGTTTACATCGGCATAATGCTTATAGCGGCCTATCTTTTTTATCGTCCGCACTGTTATTTTGTCTGTCCTTTCGGTCTTTTTTCGTCGCTGGTTGAAAAAATGAGTATTTTTAAGGTCAGGATAGATCGGGGAAAATGTACGGATTGTAAAGCCTGTGTCAAGGCTTGTCCCGGGCTTGCCATGAAAGGTATTTATGAGGGAAAACTTTTATCCGCCGACTGTTTTTCCTGCGGTGAATGCCTTGATTCCTGCAAATTTGACGCGCTGTCCTATTCCTGCGATAATGGGAAGGATTAGCGATTGATTAAATGCATATTTATTTATTTTACTTTCTTTGCTTGCTCCAAAGAAAGTAACAAAGAAAAGGCACCCTATGGCCGGTCCCGTAAAACGGGATTCCCTTGTTATAGGATTTTTTGCGGTCGGCGTCACGAACTCGTCCCGATTTGTCGGGACTCAGACATGAGCCGCCTTAGATCCACAAAAAAACCTATAACTTCGGCACGGCCAAGATGGGGCCCCAATTTTCCATGTGCCCCCTTGGGGCAACAAAAACCTGATTTGCTTTACACACAGATTAAGATTTTTATTAGTTGAAGATGATTTGTCAAAAAAATAAAGGAGTTTATCCATGTATACACTTACCATACTTTGTGAAAACAGTGTTATTCCTATCCCGGGTCTTCTGGGCGAGCACGGATTGTCTGTTCTGATAGAGACACCCGGCAGCACTTTTCTTTTTGATACCGGGCAGGGCTTTACTATTGTACAGAATGCAAAGGTCCTGAAAAAAGACCTGAAGAAGGTATCCAAAATATTTTTAAGTCACGGTCATTTTGACCATACCGGCGGCCTTTCAGACGTTCTCAAGGGATGTGGAAGCATAAATGTTTATGCCCATCCGGATATTTTTATTGAGCGTTTTGCCGTCATAAAGGAAAATGGAAAGAATAATTCCAGGTCTGTGGGGATCCCTTTTAAAAAAGATGATCTTTGTGCGCTGGGTGCGGATTTTCATTTTAATACGGATTTTTCAGAGGTTGAAGAGGATATTTTTCTGACCGGCGAAGTTCCCAGGAAAACGCAGTTTGAAAAGGCGGACAAAAGGCTTGCCGTAAGAAAAGGGAATGAAACGGAACAGGACCTGTTCAAGGATGACCAGTCTCTGGTCATAAAGACCGCCCGGGGCCTTGCCGTTGTGCTGGGCTGTGCTCACTCCGGCATGATCAATACACTGAACCATATTCAGCAAAAGTTTCCCGGCGAAAAAATACATACGGTCATCGGCGGGACCCATATGGGGTTTCTTGATAAATCACAGGTAGTATTGACAATAGAGGCGCTTAAGGAATTTGACATAGACCGAATCGGTGTTTCCCATTGTACCGGACTTCAGGCGGCGGCCATGCTTAAGCAGGCGTTTGGCGACAGGTTTTTCTTTGCCAGTGCGGGGACTGTAATTGATTTATAATTATAGACTTCCTTCTTTAAAGGGTTCGAGGTGTCAAGGGGTCCAGGGGTCGAGTGAAAACCAAAAGGCTGATATCTTATATAGCGGTCAGACTTTTATAGATAAAAATTTATTGGAAATCATTAAAAATGAAATATGAATATAACGGAACACAATTTGAAGCGGTTTTTGGAAAGATAGAAG